>NZ_VXCZ01000022.1:0-120475 GCF_052850795.1 Pseudomonas sp. 910_23
GATCACATGAAAAAGCCCCGACTGGTTCGGGGCTTTTTTTTGCGCTTTGATTTGAAACCGCGTCGCCTTCATCGCAGGCAAGCCAGCTCCCACCTTCGATCGCGTTCATCCTGAAGGAATGCAGTCCAGTGTGGGAGCTGGCTTGCCTGCAAATGGGTCAACCCGGTTCCCCGCCCTACACCGAAAACCGCGCCACCATCGAATTCAGGTCCACCGCCAACCGCGACAACTCCTGGCTCGCCGCGCTGGTCTGGTTCGCCCCGGCAGACGTCTGGTGCGCCAGGTCGCGGATATTCGTCAAGTTACGATCCACCTCCCGCGCCACTGCTGCCTGCTGCTCCGAAGCACTGGCAATCAACAGGTTGCGCTCGTTGATCAGGGTGAATGCCGAGGCGATCTCTTCCAGCGCCGTGCCGGCAGACTTGGCGATATCCAGCGTAGAACGCGCCCGCGTGTTGCTCTGTTGCATGGAACTGACGGCCTGGTCGGTGCCCTGCTGAATCCCACTGATCATCTGCTCGATTTCCTGGGTCGACTGTTGCGTGCGATGGGCCAAGGCACGCACTTCATCGGCCACCACCGCAAAACCGCGCCCGGCATCCCCGGCTCGCGCCGCTTCAATGGCCGCGTTCAGTGCCAGCAGGTTGGTTTGCTCGGCAATCGAGCGAATCACGTCCAGGACTTTACTGATGCCATAGACCTTTTGCGCCAGCGCCTCGACCTGGGTCACATTGGCGGTCACATCGGTAGCCAGGGCTTCAATCGACACCACCGTCTGCTGCACCTGCTCACGGCCCTGCTGGGCAATGCGGTCAGAATCGCGTGAAGCATGGGACGTGGCCACCGCGTTGCTCGCCACCTCTTCCACCGCCGCCGTCATCTGGTTGACCGCCGTGGCCGCCTGTTCGATCTCCTGGTTCTGCTGATGCAGGCCGCGCGTGGCATCCTCCGTCACGCAACTGAGTTCTTCGGAAGCAGAAGCCAATTGGTTGGACGATTCAGCAATGCGCCGGATAGTATCGCGCAGATTCTCTTGCATGCCCTTGAGAGCCTGCTGCAAACGCGCCGGCTCATCGCTGCCGCTCACGTGGATCTCACCGGTCAGGTCGCCGCTGGCCACGCCCTGAGCTACTTTCAGCGATTGGGCCAGCGGCAGCACGATGCTGCGGGTCAGCCAGACCGCCAGGCCAATGGTGATCAATGCCGTTAGGATGATCATGCCAATCACCCCGGTACGCGACTGACTGAAAACGCTTTGCGCGAGGCTGGCCGCCTGGTTGGCACTGGTTTTATTGAGGGTGACCAGATCGCGCAACGTGACGGCGATTTGATCGGCGAGCTGATTCATCTCACCGTTGGCCACTTTGATCGCCTCATCGAGCCGGTTGGCCTTGGAAAACCCCATGACCTGCTCCTGGAGTTGCAGGTATTGCTGTTCCTGGGCCTTGAAACGATCGAACAGCGTGCGCTCTTCAGGGAGCACGATCAGCCCTTCGTAGAGGGCTTGCGCATGGGGCATGCCATTCTTGAGGTCGGTCAGTTTCTGCTCGTTTTGTGCCAGCGCCTGCGGATCGCGGTTAACCAACAAGCGCAGGGTCAGCGCACGCACGCGCAGCAGGTCCTGATTCATCTCCCCCACCGCCATGACGCTGGGCAACCAGTTGTTCTCCACCTGGTCCGACTGCTGGCGCATATTGGCCATCTGCAACAGGGCAAAGCCGCCCAACGCGAATACCATCAAGGCCAGCACGCCAAAGCCCAAGCCGGCGCGAGGCGCGATATTCAAACTACGGATATTCATGCCTGGATTCCTTCCAAAAAAGTACTGCATCCACCTGCAGTGTGGTCTTGGAAGTTATCGGCACCCTCCGCCATTTATGTAAGACGAAAACGCGATATCAATGCACCTGACCATTGCCAGGCGGCTTGGGCAGGATGGCAAGGAAATTATCCCGCGCCACCTTGTGCGCCACCTCCTCGGGTAATGCATCGAGGAAGGGCTCGAAGCGACGCATCTCCTTACCTAACTTATTGAAACGCCCTACCACGTCAGATCCCAGCATAAAGCGCTCAGGGAAGCGCTCCACCAGCTTCACCCACTCCTGCCGAGGCCGACCCGCCTCATCCAGCAGATAGGGCGTGAGCATGCTCCAGGACAGGTCGATATACAGGTTGGGGTACGCCTCGAGCATGCGGTTCAAGGTGGGCAGCAAAAAGTCCATCTGCACCTGATGCCGGTGAATTTCCTTGCTGGTGCCAGCATGGGCCCAGATAAAGCGCGTATGCGGGTGGTTACGCAACGGCTCTTCGACTTCCGCCAGGTACAGTGGGTTACGCTCTCGCTTGGAAGTGATGTTGGAGTGCAGCATCACGGGCAGGTCGTTTTCGGCGGCCAGGTGGTAGATACGCGTCATGGCTTCGTTGTTGGCGCGGGGCGTGTCGCCTGAGGTCAGGGCGGTAAGGTCGTCATGGCGGGTAAACACTTCACCGATACCCTGCCACAGCCCGGGGTTGAGGTCGATCATGCGCTGGATATGAGCAGCGGAGTTCTTGTCGTTGGGGTTGAAGCCGGCCAGGAACGGGTGAAAGTGCTGGCGCTGCTCGGGGGTCAGCTTATTGACCGCTGCCGCGACAATCACATCGGTGGCGCTGTACCAATAGGCATCGGCGTCATCACCAGCGTAGTAGCGGGGGCGCTTGGGCTCGTCTTCGTGCCATTTCTTGGCCACGGGGATGCCGGAAATCATTACATGTTCGATGCGGTTCTCGGACATCGCCTTGAGCAGCTTGTCCATGCCTGCCGTTTCCTGGAAAAAATCCACGTAATGCATGTGCGCGTCACTGTAGGCATAGTCGCGGGCCTGCGCGGCAAGGCTGCTGGCAGCGAGCAACAAGGCAAGACTCAGGAGGGTCCGAAGCACGGTGAAACCTCAATCAGGGCTGATACGGGTAGACCTTGCGCCTACCTTCGAGGTTCAGCGCAGAAAAACTGGAACACTTGGGCGCCAGCATGCTCTATAACTGCATGACCTTCATCCTGCCCCTTGAGAGGTTCGCCATGCCTGTTACCGTTAATACATTGAACGCTGAAAACTTCCGTCACAGCGTCAATATCAATCACCACGAACTGTTTACCGACCTGCCAAAGAGCCTGGGTGGCGACGACTCGGCGCCCTCTCCCCACGACTATTTCGATGCTGCGCTGGCGTCATGCAAAGCCTTGACGGTCAAGCTCTACGCGCAGAAGAAAGATATCCCGCTCACCGGCGTGACCGTTGAAGTGACCCACGACGCCGCCGAAGAGCAGAAAGGCAAATACAAACTCAGCGTCAAATTGACCCTCAAGGGTGTGCTGAGCGATGAGCAGCGCGAGGAGTTGCATCGCGTTGCGGACAAGTGCCCGGTACACAAGCTGATGACCACCGCCGAAATCAGCATCGAGACAAAATTATCGGAAGGTGCCTTCAGCGCATAGCGCCAACGTCCCATCGGGCGGGTTATGCTCAGACGCATCCAACCCGCTCAGACAGGGATGCACCATGACCACCCTTACCGTGATCCGCCCCCGCGCCGAAGATGTCGAAGGGCAGCCGATCCTGCGCCCGCTACCTTCCCGTGAATGCCGTAGCGTCGGGCCCTTTGTGTTTTTCGACCATATGCTGCCCACCGCCTATGCGCCGGGTACCGGCATGAATATCCGCCAACATCCGCATATCGGCCTGTCTACCCTCACCTACCTGTTTGAAGGCGCCTTGCAGCACAAGGACAGCCTCGGCTCGGATCAGGTGGTGCAGGCCGGCGATGTCAGCTGGATGACCGCTGGCAGCGCGATTGCCCATGTCGAGCGTACCCCCGAAGCGCTCAAGGCCAGTGGTTTCAACCTGCACGGCCTGCAGGTGTGGCTGGCCTCCCCCAAGGACCACGAGACCGGCCCCGGCCATTACAGCCATCACCCGGCGGCGAGCTTGCCGGTGAGCGATAACCTGGGCGTGCAGGTGCGCCTGATTGCCGGTGATGGTTTCTGTCTCAAGTCACCAGTGCCGGTGCTCTCGCCGACGTTGTATGCCGAGGTGCAGATGCAAACAGCCACCACCTTGCTGATCCCCGATGAGCATGAGGAGCGCGCGGTGTATGTGCTGGAAGGTGAGGCGCAGCTCGACGGTGAGCCGCTGGCAGTGCATAGCCTGGTGGTATTGCCGCCAGGGCAAGAGATGACATTGTTTGCCGAAACCGACTGCCATGTGGTGGTGTTTGGCGGGGCGCCGCTGGACGGGCCGCGGCGGATCAACTGGAATTTCGTGGCGAGCGATCCGGCAGTGATCGAGCACGCCAGACAGCGCTGGGCTGCTGGGGACTGGCCGAGGGTGCCGGGGGAGTCAGAACGAATTGAGTTGCCTGTGAAATAGCTATCGCAGGCAAGCCAGCTCGCACACTGGGTGGGTGTGCACCTTTAAATGTGGGAGCTGGGCTTGCCCGCGATGGCGTCAGGTCAGGCGCCGCAGAGTCAGCCCTTGAACACTTCATCCAACAAGTTATGCATCGACTGGAAAGCCCGCGCAGCGGTCTTCGCGTCGTACATCATCTTGCCTGGCACATTGGCATGCGGATCGGTGAAGGAATGCACTGCGCCGCCGTAGCTCAGCAACTGCCAATCCACACCCGCTGCGTTCATTTCCTCTTCGAACGCTGGCAGTTGCTCTTTGGGCACCAATGGATCGGACGCACCATGCAATACCAACACTGAACCCTTGATGTTTTTCGCATCCGCCGGGTTCGGCGTGTCGAGGGTACCGTGGAAAGAGACAGCCGCCTTCACCGGCGCACCGGTACGTGCCAATTCCAGAGCGCAGCAACCGCCGAAGCAGAAACCGAAGGTTGCCAGCTTCGACTTATCAACGGCTGCCTCGGTCTGGCCTTGCAGTTGCTCGAAGGCCGCCTGCATACGCTTGTTCAACAATGGACGATCATTTTTCAACGGCATCATCGCTGCGCCGGCTTCATCGCCATTGGTCGGGCGTACAGTTTGCCCATACAAGTCGGCAATCAGCACCACGTAGCCTTTGCCGGCAACACTCTTGGCGATTTCTTCGGCACCCGCACTCACGCCCATCCAGTTCGGTGCCATCAGCAGCCCCGGCAGCGGGCCCTTGTGGCTGGCATCGAACGCCAGGCGGCTTTCATAAGACTGGCCATCAATCTGATAGACCACGGAACGTACTGTGACTTGGCTCATCATTTTCTCCAGTTGAGGAGGATTAACGAAAAAACCCGCCGAAGCGGGTTTTTTCTACAACGGTGTTAAACCGACAATTCAACCAACAGCTTGTTCAGTCGGCGCACATAGGCGGCCGGGTCTTTGAGGCTGTCGCCAGCGGCCAGAGCCGCTTGGTCGAAGAGGATGTGCGACAGGTCGCCAAACCGCTCTTCGCTCTGCTCGCCATCGAGTTTCTCGATCAGCGGGTGAGCCGGGTTGAATTCGAAGATCGGCTTGGAGTCCGGGACCTTCTGGCCGCTGGCTTCAAGGATCTGACGCATCTGCATGCCCAGGTCCTGCTCGCCAATGGCCAGGATCGCCGGGGAGTCGGTCAGGCGGTGGGAAACCCGCACTTCACTGACTGCTTCGCCCAGGGACGCCTTGATCCGTTCAACCAGGCCCTCTTTGGACTTGGCGACTTCTTCGGCGGCTTTCTTGTCTTCCTCGGAATCCAGGTTGCCCAGGTCCAGGTCGCCACGGGCAACGTCAACGAACGACTTGCCGTCGAACTCGGTGAGGTAGCTCATCAGCCACTCATCGATACGGTCGGTCAGCAGCAGCACTTCGATGCCTTTCTTGCGGAAGACTTCCAGGTGCGGGCTGTTTTTAACCTGCGCGTATGTTTCGCCAGTCAGGTAGTAGATCTTGTCCTGACCTTCCTTGGCGCGTGCCAGGTAGTCAGCCAGGGACACAACCTGCTCGCCGTCTTCGCCCTGAGTCGAAGCAAAACGCAGCAGGCCGGCGATTTTTTCCTTGTTGGCAAAGTCTTCCGCCGGGCCTTCCTTCATCACCTGACCGAAGTTTTTCCAGAAGCTCTTGTATTGCTCAGGCTCGTTCTTCGCCAGTTTTTCCAACATGTCGAGCACACGCTTGGTCAGCGCCGACTTCATGGAGTCGATGATCGGGTCTTTTTGCAGGATTTCCCGCGACACGTTCAGCGACAGATCGTTGGAGTCGACCACGCCCTTGATAAAGCGCAGGTACAGCGGCAGGAAGGATTCCGCCTGGTCCATCACGAACACGCGCTGCACGTAGAGCTTCAAGCCCTTCGGCGCTTCGCGCTGGTACAGGTCGAACGGAGCACGGGCCGGTACGTAGAGCAGCGAGCTGTATTCCAGCTTGCCTTCAACCTTGTTGTGGCTCCAGCTCAGCGGGTTTTCGTAGTCGTGGCCGATGTGCTTGTAGAACTCCTGGTATTCCTCGTCCTTGATCTCGGTACGCGGACGGGTCCACAGGGCGCTGGCGCGGTTGACGGTTTCCCATTCCTCGGCAGGCTTCTCTTCGCCTTCGGCAGCCGTCTGTTCTTTCGGCAGCTCGATCGGCAAAGCGATGTGGTCGGAGTATTTCTTGATGATGTTGCGCAGGCGCCAGCCATCAGCGAATTCGTCTTCACCGGATTTCAGGTGCAGCACGATGCGGGTACCGCGATCTGCCTTGTCGACAGTGGCAATTTCAAACTCGCCCTCGCCTTTGGACGCCCAATGCACGCCTTCGCTGGCGTCGAGGCCGGCACGACGGCTGAATACTTCAACCTTGTCGGCAACGATGAAGGCCGAATAGAAGCCCACGCCGAATTGGCCGATCAGATGAGAATCTTTTTTCTGGTCGCCCGACAGGTTCTTCATGAAATCTGCGGTGCCGGATTTGGCGATGGTACCCAAGTGGGTAATCGCGTCTTCACGGCTCATGCCGATACCGTTGTCTTCGATCGTGACGGTCTTGGCGTCCTTGTCGTAGCTCACACGGATTTTCAGTTCCGCGCCCCCTTCCAGCAACTCAGGCTTGGACAGGGCTTCGAAACGTAATTTGTCGACAGCGTCAGAGGCGTTCGAGATCAATTCGCGAAGGAAGATTTCCTTGTTGGAATACAGCGAATGGATCATGAGGTGCAGCAGTTGCTTCACCTCGGTCTGGAAGCCCAGGGTTTCCTTTTGAGTTTCCACACTCATGGTCATCAAACTCCAATTGGATGGCAGTGGCCGCGCCCGAAAGGGTTGGCGGCGGGTTGTCATCAAAGTTGGGGGCTAAGACCGGGATTTCAAGGGCGGGCCAATTCCTCAATCTTGAAATGTGCGCGGGCGGTGGCAATCGGCTCGGCCTCGGTGGTTTGCCAGGCGGTGATCGCCACATTGGCGACGCGCCGGCCCTGGCGGCACACCTGGCATTTGGCGTAAGTGTCGCGAAACTGGCCGGCGCGCAGGTAATCCAGGGAAAAATCGATGATTTTTGGCAGGCCCGGAGCCCCGGTAAATACCCTTAGATGCAGGGCCGCCGACAGCTCCATGAAGCCGGCGATCACCCCGCCGTGCAACGCCGGCAATATGGGGTTACCAATATTGTCCTTGTTGGCCGGCAGGCGAAACAGCAGCTCATCTCCCAGACGGGTGCATTCGATGCCGATCAGCTTGGCGTAGGGCACCAAGCCCAGCAGTGCGTCGTAGTTGCCACGCTCGAGAGCCTGCTCCAGACGGGTCTTGAATCGATGCGTCATGCCTGCTCTCCCTTGATCGTGCTGCCCAGCCCTTGCGTGCCTTTTAGGCGCTTGCCCATACGCATGAACGTGCCCACCACATGGGCGATGGGTTGTTGCGGGTCATCCTGATAGGCGAACCCGCGCGTGAAGATCACATCGGTGGTCACCCGGTAACATTGCGCGAAGCCATACACCGGCTTGTGCGGCTCGGCCGCACGCATGTAGTCGATACGCAGGTCCAGGGTCGGGCACACCTCGAATTCGGGTAATACGCACAAGGTGGCCATGCCGCAGGCTGTGTCCATCAACGAGGTCAGGGCGCCACCATGAATCACGCAGGTTGCGGGATCACCAACAAGATGTGGCCCATACGGCAACACCAGGGTCATGCCCTCCTCGCTTGCAGCGTGGACAGCCACACCCAGCACCTGACAATGGCGCAGCGCCGAGACAAAGCGCGCGGCACGCTCTAACAAGGGGTTTTCGGTCATTGTTTTTAGACTCTTATTAGTGTGAAGGCAGCGGACTAAATCGCCGGAAAAAGTTTTTGTGCGAAAAGCGTTATATATCTGTGGGACAAAAGGAACTAATGCTGGCCCCTTGGGTTCGAAAGGCCAGTAGATATCTTCAATAAGGAGAAACACCCCATGCGCAAGACATTAGCTATTTCCATGATGCTGGCCGCTGCACTCGGTCTGGCTGCCTGCGACAAGAAATCCGAAGACAAAGCCCAAGATGCCGCTGCACATTCTGAGCAAGCACAGCAAGACATGGCTAAAGCACAGGATAAAGTGAACGACGCTGCGAAAGAAAACGCCGAAGCTGCCAAAGCTCAGGCTGAATCGAACGCCGAAGCTGCAAAAGAAGCTGCACCTGCCGCACCTGCAGAACCTGCCAAGCAGTAATTGCCGGGTGTGAACCTGTAGTGCTGCAAAAGAAAGCCCGCTTATAAAGCGGGCTTTTCTTTGCCTGCTGTTTTATCCGGCCTTTAAGAAACACTCTCTTTTGCAGCATCCGAAGCTTGCATATTCGTCGGGGTATACACCATCACCTGCAAGACGTCGGAGTGAAACTCGCGGCGATAAAGCACCAATACCACCCCGCTGCTCATCAACATGAACAACCAAGGGCTGACAAACCAGGCCAGCATGGTCATGCCGAAGTAATAAGCGCGCAGCCCAAAGTTGAACTGGTTGGCCGCCATCGAAATCACCCGCGCCGCCCGCAAGGCAAATGCATTGCGCTCCTGCTCCGACACGTGCCGCTCACCAATCATCGGCGCCGAGCCCACCAGCACCGCAGCGAAGTTGTACTGGCGCATGCACCAGCTGAAAGTAAAAAACGCATAGACAAATACCAGGGCCAGGCACAGCAACTTGATCTCCGACATGCCTTGGGAGGCCTGCTGCACCATAGGAATGTCTGCCAGCAACGACACCGCCCGCTCGGAAGCACCGAGCACGGTCAGAATACCCGCAAGGATGATCAAGGTGCTGGAGGCAAAGAACGAGGCATTACGCTCCAGGTTGCCGATCACGCTGGCATCGGCGATGCGGTTATCGCGCAACAACATGCGACGCATCCAGTCTTCGCGGTACAGGTGCAATACGCTGGCCAGGCAGGCCGTATCCCGGGCTTTCCAGGTGGCATAACGGGTGTAGCCACCCCAGCACAAGATGAACCAGAGGGCGGCAAGCAGATGGACTTGATTGGTTTCGACGAACGACATGCGGGTCCTTGTACACAGGATGATAGGGCCGACACGGTCCAAATGTGGGAGCTGGCTTGCCTGCGATAGCGTCTTTGCAGTCACCACCGCGCCAACCGATGTACCGCCATCGCAGGCAAGCCAGCTTCCACACCGACCGGTGTTTTCAACTTGAGATTTTTGACGCCATCCCCAAAAAAAAGACACTGCCATCGACTCAAAAAAAATGCCCCGTATCGTTTGATACGGGGCATTTCAGTGCAGCACAAACCACGGGTTATGCGACGGCTTCGCTACGCTTGCCCAGCATTCGGTCGATCACCACGGCCACCACCAGCGTCATCACTGATGGCACCAACCACGCCAAGCCTTGCTCGCTCAGCGGCAAGTTTGCCAATTGTGTAGGCATCCAACCCGCCAGGCCCGCGCCCTTGAGTGCATCGATACAACCAAAGATGAATGACACCAGCATCACCGGGCCGACGATACGGCCCTGTTCCTGCCAGAAGCCTTTGCAGAAACTCAGGGCTACCAGCACGATGCACGGCGGGTAGATCGCTGTAAGCACCGGAATCGAGAACGCGATCAGTTTGGTCAGGCCCAGGTTGGACACGAACAGCGAGAACAACGCCAGAATCACCACCAGTGTCTTGTAGGACAGCGGCAGGATTTTGCTGAAGTACTCGGCGCAGGCGCAGGTCAGGCCGACGGCAGTGACCAGGCACGCCAGGGAGATCAGCACGGCGAGGAAGCCGCTGCCCAGGGAGCCAAATGTGTGTTGCACATAAGCGTGCAGTACGGCTGCGCCGTTGCTGGCACCGGCAGCCACGGCATGGCTGCCCGAACCCAGGCGGAACAGGCTGATGTACACCAGCGCCAGGCCTACGCCGGCAATCAGGCCGGCGATAATGGCGTAACGGGTGATCAGTTGGGGCGACTCGACACCCCGTGAACGGATCGCGTTGACGATCACGATGCCGAACACCAGCGCACCCAGCGTATCCATGGTCAGGTAACCATTGATAAAGCCCTGGGAGAACGGTGCGGCCACGTATTCCGGCGTAGCGACGCCCACTTCACCGGCCGGCAAGGCAAACGCGGCAATGCCGAGGATGGCCAGGGCGATGATCTTCAGCGGCGCGAGGAAGCGGCCCACGGTGTCCAGCAGTCGACCTGGGTACAGGGACACAAAGAACACCACCAGGAAATACACCGAGCTGTAGAGGAACAGCGCCAACGGGCTTTCACCCGTCAGCGGCGCCAGGCCCACTTCGAACGACACCGTCGCGGTACGCGGGGTGGCAAACAGCGGTCCCACCGCCAGGTACGCGGCTGCCGCGAGCAGGCCACCGGCGACCTTGCCAATCGGGCTGCTCAACGCATCCATACCACCACCGACCTTGGCCAGGGCGATCACGGTGACCACCGGCAAACCGACTGCGGTGATCAAAAAGCCAAGCGCCGCCATCCAGACATGGGGCCCGGACTGCAAACCCACGATAGGCGGGAAGATGATGTTGCCAGCGCCCACGAACAGGGCAAAGGTCATAAAGCCCAGCGCCAGGATATCCTGGCTTTTCAACACTTTCATTTGAGGAAATACCACACTACTGAATCGGAATTTAGAGAGGGCTTCCCTATGGATGAGGGAAATGCTGCCGGCCCTTATGGGGACCGACCGGTCTAGCGCGCAGCTTCCTTTTGGGATGCGGACGCATAAAGAGGCGGCTAGAGTACAGAATCAGGCTGACAAACGCACTGTTGCGGGGCGAACTGTCCGATAAGCGACATTTGAATGTCGCGTTTTCATACTTAATTGGGCAATGCTGGCCCCTGTGGGAGCTGGCTTGCCTGCGATGGCATCGACTCGATGTGTCTGATGCACCGAGGTGCCTGCATCGCAGGCAAGCCAGCTCCCACACGGGACCAAGTACATCCTCACTCTATTTCAGAATGCACAAAGGCCACCCGAAGGTGGCCTTTGTGTGGTGACGCGTCAGCTAAGCGCGAGGCTTACTTGACAGCCCAACCGGTCAGCTCGGCCAGGGCCTTGCCGATGTCTGCCAGCGAACGCACGGTTTTCACACCTGCGTCTTGCAGTGCAGCGAACTTCTCGTCTGCAGTGCCTTTGCCGCCAGAGATGATTGCGCCAGCATGGCCCATGCGCTTGCCCGCAGGGGCAGTCACACCAGCGATGTAGGAGACAACCGGCTTGGTCACGTGTGCCTTGATGTAGGCAGCCGCTTCTTCTTCAGCCGAACCGCCGATCTCACCGATCATCACGATCGCTTCGGTCTTCGGGTCTTCCTGGAATAGCTTCAGGATGTCGATGAAGTTGGAGCCTGGGATCGGGTCACCGCCGATGCCGACGCAAGTCGACTGACCGAAACCGGCGTCAGTGGTCTGCTTCACAGCTTCGTAGGTCAGGGTGCCGGAACGGGAAACGATACCGACCTTGCCTGGCAAGTGAATGTGACCTGGCATGATGCCGATCTTGCATTCGCCTGGAGTGATCACGCCTGGGCAGTTAGGGCCGATCAGGACTACACCCAGCTCGTCGCACTTAACTTTAGCGTCCAGCATGTCCAGGGTAGGAATGCCTTCGGTGATGCACACGATCAGCTTGATGCCGCCGAATGCCGCTTCCAGGATCGAGTCCTTGCAGAAAGGAGCTGGAACGTAGATCACGCTGGCAGTGGCGCCAGTGGCTTCTACCGCTTCTTTCACGGTGTTGAACACTGGCAGGCCCAGGTGCTCGGTGCCGCCTTTGCCCGGAGTTACGCCACCAACCATCTGGGTGCCGTATTCAATGGCTTGCTGGGTGTGGAAACTACCTTGCGAACCGGTAATACCCTGGCAGATAACTTTGGTGTCTTTATTGATCAGGACGCTCATTACTTGCCCTCCGCAGCTTTGACAACTTGTTGAGCAGCGTCGGTCAGGCTGGTAGCCGCGATGATGTTCAAACCGCTTTCTGCCAGTACTTTAGCGCCCAGTTCAGCGTTGTTACCTTCAAGGCGAACAACAACCGGGATTTTAACGCCGACTTCTTTCACTGCACCGATGATGCCTTCGGCAATCATGTCGCAACGAACGATGCCGCCGAAGATGTTGACCAGTACTGCTGCGACGTTGGAGTCGGACAGGATGATCTTGAACGCTTCGGTAACGCGTTCCTTGGTAGCGCCACCACCTACGTCGAGGAAGTTGGCTGGCTTGCCGCCATGCAGGTTGACGATGTCCATGGTACCCATGGCCAGGCCGGCACCGTTGACCATGCAGCCGATGTTGCCTTCCAGGGCCACGTAGTTCAGTTCGAACTTGGCAGCGTGCGCTTCGCGCGGATCGTCTTGCGACGGATCGTGGAAAGTCTTCAGCTTGGGCTGACGGTACATGGCGTTGGCGTCGATGTTGATCTTGGCATCAAGGCAATGCAGGTCGCCGTCAGCCTTGATCACCAGCGGGTTCACTTCCAGCAGGGCCAGATCGTGATCCTGGAACAGTTTGGCCAGACCTACGAAGATCTTGGCGAACTGGGCAACTTGCTTGCCTTCCAGACCCAGCTGGAACGCCAGTTCACGACCCTGGAACGGCTGTGCGCCAACCAGTGGATCGATAGTGGCCTTCAGAATTTTTTCTGGGGTTTCGTGAGCGATTTTCTCGATGTCCACGCCACCTTCGGTGGAAGCCATGAACACGATGCGACGGCTCGAACGGTCAACGACAGCGCCCAGGTACAGCTCTTTAGCGATATCAGTGCACGATTCAACCAGGATCTTGGTGACTGGCTGGCCATTGGCATCAGTCTGGTAAGTAACCAGACGCTTGCCCAGCCACTGCTGTGCGAAGGCCTTGGCGTCTTCTTTGCTGCGAACCAGCTTAACGCCGCCCGCTTTACCGCGACCACCGGCGTGGACCTGGGCTTTGACAACCCACTCGCTGCCACCGATTTTGTCGCAAGCTTCTGCTGCTGCTTCCGGGGTGTCTACTGCGTAGCCCTTGGAAACTGGCAGGCCGTATTCAGCGAACAGCTGCTTACCCTGATACTCGTGAAGATTCATGCTTTTTACCGTCTTCGTTAGGTACTGCGCATTCGGCGCTGCGCTCATTATGAGTGCCGCACCACCTGTGACTGCTGCTTGCGCAACTTGCGGGGCTTATGGCCCGTAAAGCTGCGCAAGGCTGCGTCCAGCGGATATTCCGCGGTGAGTCTTGCGCGCAAGGCTCACGACGGGCAACTCCGCCGTGGTTTCTTATTATCTCGCTTAGCGCTTCTTCTTGTTGGCGATGTGGATGGCACCGCCATTCACTGCCAACGCTGCTTCGTGCAACGCTTCGGACAGGGTCGGATGGGAGAAGACCATCATACCCAGGTCCTCGGCACTGGTGCCGAATTCCATACCGATCGCGCCTTGCTGAACCAGTTCTGCAGCGCTTGGGCCAATCACGTGGACGCCCAATACGCGGTCAGTCTTGGCATCAGCGATGACTTTGACAAAACCACCGGTGTCGTTGGCTGCCATGGCACGGCCGGAAGCGGCAAACGGGAAGGTGCCGACGTTAACTTCAACGCCTTCAGCTTTCAACTGCTGTTCGTTCTTGCCGACCCATGCGATTTCCGGGTGGGTGTAGATAACCGACGGGATCAGGTCGTAGTTCATCTGGGTCTTGTGACCCTTGATGCGCTCGACGACCATGATGCCTTCCTCGGAAGCCTTGTGGGCCAGCATCATGCCACGAACCACGTCGCCGATCGCATATACGCCCGGCACGGTGGTTGCGCAGTGATCATCAACGTGGATGAAGCCACGCTCGTCAATGTTCACGCCGCTGTCGGAAGCCAACAGGTCGTTGGTCACTGGACGGCGACCAACGGCAACGATCAGCTTGTCGAAGGTGATGGTCTGCTCGCCGTCTTTATCGGTGTAGGTCACCACGACTTCTTCGCCGTTGACCTTGGAGCCGGTGACACGGGCGCCGAGCTTGATGTCCAGACCTTGTTTGGTCAGGGTTTTCAGCGCCTCTTTGGAGACTGCAGTGTCGGCCGCCAGCAGGAACGTGTCCAGGGCTTCCAGCACGGTGACTTCAGCGCCCAGACGGGACCATACCGAACCCAGTTCCAGACCGATTACGCCAGCGCCGATCACGCCCAGGCGCTTAGGCACAGCCTGGAATTCCAGGGCGCCGGTCGAATCAACGATCACGTTGTTATCAACTGGGGCAGGCGGAATGTCGATTGGACGCGAGCCAGGTGCCAGGATCACGTTTTCGGCTTCGATGACTTCAACCGAACCGTCTGGCTTGGTGACTTCGACTTTCTTGCCGGCCAGCAGCTTGCCGTGGCCTTGAATGGAAGTCACACCGTTGGCCTTGAACAAGGTGGCAACGCCGGAAGTCAGGCCTTTGACGATGTTGGCTTTACGGCCGACCATTGCTGGCACGTCCATGGTCACGCCAGCATGGTTGATGCCGTGGATCGCGAAGCCGTCTTGGGCTTCGTGGAATTTCCAGGAGCTGTCCAGCAGCGCCTTGGAAGGAATGCAACCAACGTTCAGGCAGGTACCGCCCAGCGCCAGTTTGCCTTCCTTGTCGGTGTACTTTTCGATGCAAGCAGTCGAGAGGCCCAGTTGCGCAGCCTTAATGGCGGCAACATAGCCGCCAGGGCCTGCACCAATCACTACAACGTCAAATTTCTGTGTCATGAAAATAGATCCTCTATTTGCGACAAGCTTCTAGCCACAAGCTGCAAGCCAAGCTGCTTTTTCCTACAGCTTGTAGCTCGCAACTTGCAGCTGCTTCTATCAGATGTCCAGGAGCAGGCGAGCCGGGTCTTCCAGCAGGTTCTTGATGGTCACCAGGAACGTCACGGCTTCTTTACCATCGATCAGGCGGTGATCGTAAGACAATGCCAGGTACATCATTGGGCGGATCACGACCTGGCCGTTGATGGCCATCGGACGCTGGATGATGTTGTGCATGCCCAGGATCGCGGCTTGCGGTGGGTTGACGATCGGCGTCGACATCATCGAACCGAAGGTACCACCGTTAGTGATGGTGAAGGTACCGCCGGTCATCTCGTCGATGGTCAGCTTGCCGTCACGGGCTTTCTTGCCGAAGCCGGCGATGCCGCCTTCGATTTCGGCCAGGCTCATCAGCTCGGCGTTACGCAGCACTGGAACCACCAGGCCACGGTCGCTGGACACGGCAACGCCGATATCTGCATAGCCGTGGTAAACGATGTCGCCGCCGTCGATGGAAGCGTTGACTGCCGGGAAGCGCTTGAGTGCTTCGGTGGCCGCTTTCACGAAGAACGACATGAAGCCCAGGCGCACGCCGTTGTGGGACTTCTCGAACAGGTCCTTGTACTTGGAGCGCAGGGCCATGACTTCGGTCATGTCGACTTCGTTGAACGTGGTCAGCATCGCCATGTTCGACTGCGCTTCAACCAGGCGCTTGGCCACGGTAGCACGCACGCGAGTCATCGGTACGCGCTTCTCGGTACGGTCGCCGGCAGCGAACACCGGGGCAGCAGCCGCTGGAGCAGCAGCCTTGGCAGGCGCGGCAGCCGGAGCGTTCTTCTTGGCTTCAACCGCAGCAACCACGTCTTCCTTGGTCACGCGGCCGTCTTTGCCGGTGCCCTTGATGGAAGCCAGGTTGATGCCGTTCTCTTCAGCCAGTTGACGCGCAGCTGGTGCAGCGATTGGATCTTCGCCACCGGCTGCCGGTGCAGCGGCAGGCGCCGAAGCAGCCGGTGCAGCAGCAGCGGCGGCAGGAGCAGGAGCTGCAGCAGCGCTGCCCTCTTCGATCGAACCCAGTACCTGGTTCGACAGAACGGTAGCGCCCTCTTCAGCCACGATCGCGCCCAGCACGCCGTCAGCTTCGGCCAACACTTCCAGTACGACTTTGTCAGTCTCGATGTCGACGATCAGGTCGTCACGCTTGACGGCCTCGCCTGGTTTCTTGTGCCAGGTGGCAACGGTGCCATCGGCAACCGATTCCGGGAATGACGGGGCTTTGATTTCGATAGCCATTATCTGTAGGTCCTTAAAATTCGGTTTCAGTCAGCGCGAAGGCGTTAAACAGTGAAAGCATCTTGCAGCAGTTTTTCCTGCTGCTCGGCGTGCATAGACGCATAGCCACACGCAGGTGCAGCAGAAGCATCACGACCGGCGTACTCAAGGACCAAGGCCTTGTTGTGGTTGCCGATGCTGCGGCGCAGATGATGCTGGCTGCTGTACCAGGCGCCCTGGTTCATCGGTTCTTCCTGACACCACACCACGTTCGTGAGGTTGGTGTAAGGCGCGATGATCTCCATGAGGTCATCTTCCGGGAACGGGTAAAGCTGCTCGATACGCACGATGGCGATGTCTTCGCGGCCTTCGGCACGGCGTTTTTCCAACAGATCGTAATAGACCTTGCCGCTGCACAGGATCAGGCGAGTGACCTTGGCGGCGTCCAGTGTATCGATCTCTGGAATCACGGTCTGGAACGAACCTTGGGCCAGATCTTCCAGGGTCGAAACGGCCAGTTTGTGACGCAACAGCGATTTCGGGGTCAGCACGACCAGCGGCTTGCGCAGCGGGCGGATCACCTGGCGACGCAGCAAGTGGTAGATCTGCGCCGGGGTGGTCGGCACGCACACCTGGATGTTGTGCTCGGCGCACAATTGCAGGTAACGCTCCAGACGGGCCGAAGAGTGCTCCGGACCCTGGCCTTCATAACCGTGTGGCAGCAGCATGGTCAGACCGCACAGGCGGCCCCACTTGTGCTCGCCGCTGGTGATGAACTGGTCGATAACCACCTGGGCACCGTTGGCGAAGTCGCCGAACTGGGCTTCCCAGATCACCAGCGCATTAGGCGTGGTGGTGGAGTAGCCGTATTCGAACGCCAGTACGGCTTCTTCAGACAGGAACGAATCGTACAGGTCGAAACGTGGCTGGCCTTCGTACAGGTTCTGCAACGGGATGTAGGTGCCCGCATCTTTCTGGTTGTGCAATACAGCATGGCGGTGCGAGAACGTACCGCGGCCGATGTCCTGGCCGGTCATGCGGATCGGGTGACCTTCGAACGCCAGGGTCGCGTACGCCATGGTTTCGGCGTAACCCCAGTTGATCGGCAGGCCGCCGGCTTGCATCTTCTGACGATCTTCGTAGATCTTCGCCACCTGGCGCTGTACGACGAAGCCTTCGGGAATTTCCAGCAGCTTGGCGGACAGTTCCTGCAACGTCTTCAAATCGAAGGATGTATCGTGACGTGCAGTCCAGGTGTGGCCCAGGTACGGACGCCAGTCAACGAACAACTCTTTGTTCGGCTCCTTGACCAGGCTTTTCACTACATGCAGGCCATTGTCCAGCGCGTTGCGGTATTCATCGACTTTCGCCTGAACACGCGCATCGTCAACCACGCCGGCCTTGGTCAGGCTTTCGGCGTACAGCTCACGGGTGGTGCGCTGCTTGGTGATCTGCTGGTACATCAACGGCTGGGTGCCGCTTGGTTCGTCCGCTTCGTTGTGACCGCGACGGCGGTAGCAAACCAGGTCGATCACCACGTCACGCTTGAACTGCATGCGGTAGTCGACTGCCAGTTGGGTCACGAACAGCACGGCTTCCGGATCATCGCCATTCACATGGAGGATCGGCGCCTGGATCATCTTGGCAACATCGGTGGCGTACTCGGTGGAACGCGCGTCCAACGGGTTGCTGATGGTGAAGCCGACCTGGTTGTTGATGACGATGTGAACGGTACCGCCGGTCTTGAAGCCGCGAGTCTGCGACATCTGGAACGTTTCCAGGACCACGCCTTGACCGGCGAATGCCGCGTCACCGTGGATGGAAATCGGCAGAACCTTCTCACCGGTGGCATCGTTACGACGATCCTGGCGCGCACGTACCGAACCCTCGACCACTGGCGAAACGATTTCCAGGTGGGATGGGTTGAACGCCATGGCCAGGTGAACTTCACCGCCGGTGGTCATCACGTTGGACGAGAAGCCCTGGTGGTATTTGACGTCACCGGAACCCAGCTCGACCTTCTTCTTGCCTTCGAACTCGTCGAACAGCTCGCGCGGGTTCTTGCCGAAGGTGTTGACCAACACGTTCAAGCGACCACGGTGAGCCATGCCGATCACGATTTCCTTGGTGCCGTAGGAACCGGAACGCTGGATCAGCTCGTCGAGCATCGGAATCAGGCTTTCGCCGCCTTCCAGGCCGAAACGCTTGGTGCCCGGGTATTTGGTACCCAGGTATTTCTCAAGGCCCTCGGCCGCGGTCACGCGCTCCAGCAAGTGGCTGCGAACATCGGCGGACAAGACCGGACGGCCACGCACGCCTTCCAGGCGGTGCTGGAACCACTGGCGCTGCTCGGAATCGGTGATGTGCGTGAATTCAGCGCCGATGGTGCGGCAATATGTCTGCTGCAACGCTTCGTGAATTTCGCGTAGGCTCGCTTCCTCTTTGCCGATGAACAGGTCGCCGGCACGGAAGGTCGTATCAAGATCGGCATTGGTCAAGCCGTAATGATTGATCGACAGGTCTGCAGGTGCAGGACGCTGCCACAGCCCCAGCGGGTCAAGCTGGGCTGCCTGGTGGCCACGCATACGGTAGGCCTGGATCAGTCGCAGTACTTCAACTTGCTTCTTCTCGTGCTCACTGCTCACGCTGCCGGCGGAAACCGGTTGGGCGCGGCGCTGGTTCTTTGCCAGCAGCACGAACTGATCGCGAATTGTTGCGTGCGATACATCGGTGGCAGCGTTGCCGTCTGAAGACAACGTCTGAAATTTGGTGCGCCATTCTTCTGGCACAGCGTTAGGGTCGTGCAGGTAGAGCTCATAAAGCTCTTCCACATAGGCAGCGTTACCACCTGAAAGATAGCCGCTGTTCCACATGCGCTGCATCACGCTTTCTTGCATGCTTGGTCACCCTCGATTTGGGGACACCACCGGCGAAAACACCGAGTTTGCTTGCAAAAGGCCAAGTGCAGCGACCAAAACAAGCCACTTAGGATCACGCTGATAGTTCGGGTACCAACCCGAATGCCCCTGCTTGTCTCATTTCTTCAAAATAAGAGCCGCGGCTTTGTAAGTCGCTGCTCAAGTTAAAACTACGGCGCCGGTTGAAGCCTGCGCCGCAGCATTTACGGGCACAACGGTCCTGCTTTACTACAACGTCAGTTACACGCCGCTGTGCAGCAGCATGTTACGGATGTGACCAATGGCCTTAGTCGGGTTCAGGCCTTTGGGGCACACGTTGACGCAGTTCATGATCCCGCGGCAGCGGAATACGCTGAACGGGTCATCCAGCGAAGCCAGACGCTCGGACGTCTTGGTGTCACGGCTGTCTGCCAGGAAGCGGTACGCTTGCAGCAGTGCAGCTGGACCCAGGAATTTGTCCGGGTTCCACCAGAAAGACGGGCACGACGTCGAGCAGCAAGCACACAGGATGCACTCGTACAGACCGTCGAGCTTCTCGCGCTCTTCTGGGGATTGCAGACGCTCGATGGCCGGAGCCGGCGTGTCATTCTGCAAGAACGGCTTAACTTTCTCGTATTGCTTGTAGAAGATGCTCATATCGACGACCAGGTCACGGATAACCGGCAAACCTGGCAGAGGACGAACGATCAGCTTGTTGCCTTTGACAACAGCAGACAGCGGCGTGATGCACGCCAGGCCATTCTTGCCGTTGATGTTCATGCCGTCGGAGCCGCAAACACCCTCACGGCAAGAGCGACGATAGGAGAAACCTTCGTCCTGCTCTTTGATCAGTGCCAGTACATCCAGCACCATCAGGTCTTTACCACCGGTATCGACCTGGAACTCCTGCATGAACGGCGCAGCGTCCTGATCAGGGTTGTAGCGATAAACACTGACTTTCAACATGGCAGCCACCCTTAGTAAGTCCGAATCTTCGGTTCAAACGTCGGCACCGTCTTCGGCGAGAAGTTCACGGCACGCTTGGTTACGCGCTTGTCACCCGGGAAGTACAGGGTGTGGCACAACCAGTTTTCGTCATCGCGATCTTCAAAGTCTTCACGAGCGTGAGCACCACGGGATTCTTTACGAACCTCGGCGGCGATCGCCGTCGCTTCAGCCACTTCCAGCAGGTTTTGCAGCTCAAGGGCTTCGATACGAGCGGTGTTGAACGCCTGGCTCTTATCGTTGATCTTGACGTTGGCGATACGCTTGCGCAGGTCAGCCAACTGGGCGATACCTTTCTGCATGTATTCGCCAGTACGGAACACACCGAAGTAGTTCTGCATGCAGTTTTGCAGCTCGCGACGCAGGGTTGCCACGTCTTCGCCATCTGTACGCTCGTTCAGAGCGTTCAGGCGCGCCAGGGCCGCTTCGATGTTGGCGTCGGTGGCGTCATCGTATTCGATGCCGTCGGTCAGCGCCTTTTCCAGATGCAGGCCGGCCGCGCGACCGAACACTACCAGGTCGAGCAACGAGTTGCCGCCCAGGCGGTTGGCACCGTGAACCGATACACAAGCCACCTCACCTACCGCGAACAGACCATGGATGATCTCGTCCACGCCTTCGGCATTCTGGGTGATCGCCTGGCCGTGAATGTTGGTCGGTACGCCGCCCATCATATAGTGGCAGGTCGGAACAACCGGAACCGGAGCAACCACTGGATCAACGTGAGCAAAGGTCTTGGACAGCTCGCAGATACCTGGCAGGCGGCTGTGCAGCACTTCTTCACCGAGGTGATCGAGTTTGAGCAGTACGTGGTCACCATTCGGGCCACAACCGTTACCGGCGATGATCTCTTTAACCATCGAACGGGCCACGACGTCACGACCAGCCAGGTCTTTGGCGTTCGGAGCATAACGCTCCATGAAACGCTCGCCGTGCTTGTTGATCAGGTAACCACCTTCACCACGGCAACCTTCGGTTACCAGTACACCGGCGCCGGCGATGCCGGTGGGGTGGAACTGCCACATTTCGATGTCTTGCACCGGTACGCCAGCACGCAGTGCCATGCCGACGCCGTCACCGGTGTTGATCAGGGCATTGGTGGTCGAGGCGTAGATACGGCCTGCACCGCCAGTCGCCAGCACGGTAGCCTTGGCGCGGATGTAGGTGGTTTCACCGGTTTCGATGCAGATGGCGATCACGCCGACGAACTCGCCCTTGCCGTTCTTCACCAGATCAACAGCGTAGTACTCGTTCAGGAACGTGGTACCGGCTTTCAGGTTGCCCTGATAAAGGGTGTGCAACAGCGCGTGACCGGTACGGTCGGACGCAGCGCAAGTACGGGCAGCCTGCCCGCCTTTACCGTAATCCTTCGACTGCCCGCCGAATGGACGCTGGTAGATACGACCTTGCTCGGTACGCGAGAACGGCAGACCCATGTGGTCCAGCTCGAACACTGCGGCCGGGCCTTCCTGACACATGTACTCGATAGCGTCCTGGTCACCGATGTAGTCGGAACCCTTGACGGTATCGTACATGTGCCAGCGCCAGTCATCGTTCGGGTCGGCGGAGGCGATGGCGCAGGTGATGCCACCCTGGGCCGATACGGTGTGGGAGCGCGTCGGGAACACCTTGGTGATCACGGCAGTCTTGTGACCACCCTGGGCCAGCTGCAGCGCAGCGCGCATGCCCGCACCGCCGCCACCAATAATGATGGCGTCGAATGAAATAGTTGGAATGTTAGCCATGAATCAGATACCCCAAAGAATCTGCACACCCCAGACGAAGTAAGCGAACATCGCGACGCCGCATACTGCCTGGAAGAGGAAACGTACTGCAGTCGCGGACTTGCCAAGCGCCATCGGCGTCAGGTAGTCGGTCGCGATGGTCCACATGCCAACCCAGGCGTGTGCGCCCAGGGCTACAAGGGCCAGCAGACTGAAGATTCGCATCGCATTGTGGGAAAACAGGCCGTGCCACTGCTCATAGCCGATGCCCGGGTTTGCGACGAGGTATCCGATCAGAAAAATGAAATAAGCCGCGAGAACGACCGCAGACACACGCTGTGCCATCCAGTCATAGAGGCCCGAACGCGACAGATTCGTTACGCTGGTTACCATATCCAAACTCCTGCCAGAACGATCAGCACCACGGAAATGGCGATGATGATTTTCGAGCCCAGGCGGCCGCCTTCCAGCGTCTCACCGATGCCCATGTCCATGATCAAGTGGCGCACACCGGCTACCAGGTGATACAGAAGAGAGGACAGGAGGCCCCATGCTACGAACTTGGCCAGCGGGCTGGTCAAGCATGCCTTCACCTCGGCGTAACCTTCCTCGGAACCCAGGGATTTGCTCAATGCATAAAGCATGATGCCCAAGCCCAGGAACAGGATGATGCCGGAAACACGGTGCAGGAACGACGTAACGCCGGTGATGGGGAGTTTGATGGTCCTTAGGTCTAGGTTTACAGGTCGTTGGCTATTCACGGCTTTTTTTCACACTGAAGAGCCCCTAACAATCAGGGCAAAGTTGTTGGGGAGTGCGACTGGTCAGGTAAGCACCACCCAGGGAGTGCGACCCCCAATGAAAGCAAGCCCAAAAGCCCTTGGCGGTCGGTGGCCGAGTATAGACAGTTAGGTTACTAATGACAACGCGCACACCTCACCCTAATAGCTGATTGCGCTGGCGGGATAAAAGGCGTAAATGGCAGGCAATTTCGACGAAAAAGTACGGTTAAAGCCTTCTGGCGCAAGACTTTAGGCAAATTGACATCTGGATTTATATCAATATAGTGGTGCGGGCCCTGCGTGGGGGGTCTGTCTGATGATTTGAAGCATAAATAGGAGGCCACATGGCTGACAAAAAAGCGCAGTTGATCATCGAGGGCGCAGCCCCCGTCGAGCTGCCCATTTTAACCGGCACCGTTGGTCCCGATGTTATCGACGTACGGGGCCTGACGGCCACGGGCCGTTTTACTTTCGACCCAGGCTTCATGTCGACCGCTTCCTGCGAGTCGAAGATCACCTATATCGATGGTGACAATGGCATTCTGCTTCATCGCGGCTACCCGATCGAACAACTGGCTGAAAAGTCGGACTACCTGGAAACCTGCTACCTGCTGCTAAATGGCGAATTGCCAACAGCCGAGCAAAAGGCCCAGTTCGTCAGCACCGTGAAGAACCACACCATGGTTCACGAGCAGTTGAAGACCTTCTTCAACGGCTTTCGTCGCGACGCCCACCCGATGGCCGTCATGTGCGGCGTGGTCGGTGCCCTGTCGGCCTTCTATCATGACTCCCTGGACATCAATAACGCCGAGCATCGCGAAATTTCCGCGATCCGCCTGGTTGCCAAGATGCCGACCCTGGCCGCAATGGTTTACAAGTACTCCATGGGCCAGCCCATGATGTACCCGCGCAACGATCTGACGTTCGCGGAAAACTTCCTGCACATGATGTTCAACACCCCGTGCGAGATCAAACCGATCAGCCCGGTGCTGGCCAAGGCAATGGACCGGATCTTCATCCTCCACGCCGACCATGAACAAAACGCCTCCACTTCTACCGTCCGCCTGGCCGGCTCTTCGGGTGCCAACCCGTTTGCCTGTATCGCCGCCGGTATCGCCGCACTGTGGGGCCCTGCCCACGGCGGTGCGAATGAAGCCGTATTGACCATGCTCGATGAAATCGGCGATGTATCCAACATCGATACGTTCATCGCCAAGGCCAAGGACAAGAACGATCCATTCAAGCTGATGGGCTTCGGTCACCGGGTCTACAAGAACCGCGACCCTCGCGCGACCGTCATGAAGCAGACCTGCGACGAAGTGCTGAAGGAACTGGGCATCAAGAACGATCCGCAACTCGAACTGGCCATGCGCCTGGAAGAGATCGCCCTGACCGACCCGTACTTCATCGAGCGCTCGCTGTACCCGAACGTCGACTTCTACTCGGGGATCATCCTCAAGGCGATCGGCATTCCAACCAGCATGTTCACCGTGATCTTCGCCCTGGCGCGGACCGTGGGCTGGATTTCCCACTGGAAGGAAATGCTCTCCAGCCCGTACAAGATTGGCCGCCCACGCCAGCTGTACACCGGCTACGAGTCGCGTGACATTACCAAGCTGGAAGATCGCAAATAAGCACTTAACTGCTTGTTTGTCATGAGAACGGCCTCCCTTAGCGGAGGCCGTTTTTGTTTGTGTGGCCTGATCTACCGCCATCGCAGGCAAGCCAGCTCCCACAGTCGATCGGGTTCACACAGTCAACCTGTGGGAGCCGGGCTTGCCCGCGATGAGGCCAGCCCAGGCAACACAAAAGACCCAGGCAAAAAAATACCCCGGCCTTGCGACCGAGGTATCTCTTATGCATCTGACGACTTAGTGATTAACCGCCCCACTCGCCCCCAGGCCAGTCTGCGAACGCACAAACTGCGGGAAGTACAGCGCACGCTCTTTCTCTGCCGCCGCCGATTTGTCGGTGATGGAGAAGAACCAGATGCCGATGAACGCAATGATCATCGAGAACAGCGCCGGATACTCGTACGGGAAGATGGCTTTTTCATGGTGCAGGATCGACACCCAGATGGTCGGGCCGAGGATCATCAGGCCCACGGCACTGATCAAGCCCAGCCAGCCGCCGATCATGGCGCCACGGGTGGTGAGATTTTTCCAGTACATGGAAAGCAGCAACACCGGGAAGTTACAGCTGGCGGCAATCGAGAACGCCAGGCCGACCATGAACGCAATGTTCTGGCTTTCAAACAGGATGCCCAAGCCAATCGCCAGCACCGCCAGGGCGATGGTGGTGATCTTCGATACGCGAATTTCATCCTTCTCGTTGGCCTTGCCTTTCTTGATCACGCTGGCATACAGGTCATGGGACACCGCCGAAGCGCCGGCCAGCGTCAAGCCGGCAACCACTGCAAGAATGGTGGCGAAGGCCACGGCCGAGATGAAGCCCAGGAAGATACTGCCGCCCACCGCGTTGGCCAGGTGCACCGCCGCCATGTTGTTACCGCCAAGCAAGGCGCCTGCTGCATCCTTGAACGCCGGGTTGGTGCTGACCAGCAGAATCGCGCCGAAGCCGATGATGAACGTCAGGATGTAGAAGTAACCAATGAAGCCGGTCGCATACAGCACGCTTTTACGTGCTTCCTTGGCGTCGCTCACCGTGAAGAAGCGCATCAGGATGTGCGGCAGGCCGGCGGTACCGAACATCAGGGCCAGGCCAAGGGAGAATGCCGAGATCGGGTCTTTCACCAGCCCACCCGGGCTCATGATCGCTTCACCTTTAGGGTGAACCTTGATCGCCTCGGCAAACAGCGTGTTGAAGTCGAAGTTGACGTGCTTCATCACCATCAGCGCCATGAACGAAGCACCGGAGAGCAGCAGCACTGCCTTGATGATCTGCACCCAGGTGGTCGCCAACATGCCGCCGAACAACACGTACAGGCACATCAGGATGCCGACCAGGATCACCGCCACATGGTAGTCCAGGCCGAACAGCAGCTGGATCAACTTGCCCGCGCCAACCATCTGCGCGATCAGGTAGAACGCCACCACCACCAGCGAGCCACAGGCCGACAGGCTGCGGATCTGGGTTTGCCCCAGGCGATAGGACGCCACGTCGGCAAAGGTGTACTTGCCCAGGTTACGCAGGCGCTCGGCGATCAGGAACAGAATGATCGGCCAGCCCACCAGAAAGCCGATCGAGTAGATCAGGCCATCGTAGCCGGAGGTGAACACCAGCGCGGAAATCCCCAGGAAGGACGCGGCCGACATGTAGTCACCGGCAATCGCCAAGCCATTCTGGAAACCCGTGATCTTGCCGCCTGCTGCATAGTAGTCAGCCGCCGACTTGTTGCGCTTGGACGCCCAATACGTGATGCACAGGGTGGCGCCGACAAACGCGACGAACATCACGATGGCCGAGACGTTCAGCGGTTGCTTGTGCACTTCACCGGTCAATGCGTCCGCCGCCCAGACGGCCGGAGCAAACAGCGAAGCGCCGAATATAGCCAATAGACGCCGGATCATTGCGCAGCCTCCTTGAGAATCGCATTGTTCAGGTCGTCAAATTCGCCGTTGGCCCGGCGTACGTAGATGCCAGTGAGAATGAAGGCAGACACAATCAGCCCGACGCCCAGGGGAATGCCCCAGGTAATCGAGGAACCGGGGCTGATCTTGGCCCCCAGTATTTGTGGCCCGTAGGCAATCAACAGGATGAAAGCGGAGTAAAGCCCTAGCATGATCGCCGAGAGAATCCAGGCGAATCTTTCCCTTTTCCTGACCAGCTCCTTGAAACGCGGGCTGTTTTGAATCGAGAGGTAAATGCTGTCGTTCATTGTTTTTATCCTCGCAGCACAGCTTTTTTATTATTTTGGAACATATCCACTGTATGCGGCTGCGGAAGAGGTTCCAGACGACCTTAGTAGTAGATCGAGTGTAGCGAGGGATGGCCAAAGCGCAGGAAGATTTGAGGCGGTGCGAAACCAATGTGGGAGGGGGCTTGCTCCCGATAGCGATGTGCCAGTCAAAAAATCTGTGGCTGACCTACCGCTATCGGGAGCAAGCCCCCTCCCACAGGGGTGCATCAGTGGCTTTTATTTAGCGGTCCACTCAGCGACGCGCTCAGGGTGCTTGGCCACCCAATCCTTGGCCGCGGCGTCTGGTTTGGCGCCTTCCTGGATAGCGAGCATGACTTCACCGATTTCATCCTTGGAGGCCCACTGGAATTTTTTCAGGAAAGCTGCCACTTCCGGCGCTTTCTTTTCCAGGCCCTTGCTGCCGATGCTGTTGACGGTTTCAGCAGCACCATAAATCCCTTTTGGGTCGTCCAGGAAACGCAGTTTCCACTTGGCGAACATCCAATGGGGCACCCAACCGGTTACCGCAATGGATTCCTGCTTGTCTTCGGCACGTGTCAGTTCAGCGATCATCGCCGCGCCCGAGCTGGCTTGCAGTTTGTAGTCCAGGCCGTATTGCTTGATGGCGTCGTCGGTCTTGAGCATCACGCCTGAACCGGCGTCGATGCCGACGATCTTGTTTTTGAAGGTGGTGTCGGTCTTGAGGTCTTCGATGGATTTGGCCTTGACGTACTCCGGTACGATCAAGCCAATTTTTGCATCCTTGAAGTTGGGGCCGTAGTCGACCACCTTGTCCTTGTTCTTGGTCCAGTATTCACCATGGGTCACCGGCAGCCAGGCAGACAGCATGGCATCGAGCTTGCCGGTGGCGACGCCCTGCCACATGATCCCCGTGGCGACCGCTTGCAGTTTCACGTCATAACCGAGCTTTTGCTTGATCACTTCCGCCGCCACATGGGTTGTGGCAACGCTGTCGGACCAACCGTCCACGTAACCGATGCTCAGGGTTTTGCTGTCGGCACTGACCAGTGTGGAGCCCATCGCAACTACCAGCGTGGCAGCTGCGCCCAAGAGTCGTCGCATCTTCATATGTACTTCCCCGAAAGTGCTGCGCCCGACGGATGCCGAGCGACATCAACCTGTTGTTATGCGGTGCACCGCGCCCCCTTCACGCGCATCGATCCGGTTGCTGAGGCATCAGTGGAGTACTGACAGTTTTATCATCAACCTGCGTAGGTCTTTGCCCTGCTCTGTGGGCGACCTTGGTTGAGCAAGAAACGACATCACATCGCCAGCAGGACGTTTTGTAGGAGTTATCCTCAGAATCCCGCCCGAAGTTTGCATGTCAAAATTATGCAGCCGCACTGGCACGCGCCAAATCCGGGTAAGATGCGCGCCTTTGCTCCCCCAGATAAGCCGACCATGCCCGCGACTGCCCGCTTTCCTGCCCTGCCCTATTTTCTTGCCTTGATCCTTGGTGTGCTTGCCCTCGCCGGCTACTGGTATGGCCTCGGCCGGCCGGTAGTGCTGCCGGATGTGGCGAGCGCCAGTCATAAGTTGCAGTGTGCGTCCTACACGCCCTTCGACAAGGACCAGTCGCCGTTTGACCAGCCATTCAAGCTGCGTCCCGAACGCATGGATGCCGACCTGGCCTTGCTGGCCACACGCTTTGAATGCATCCGCACCTACTCCATGACCGGCCTGGAAGCCTTGCCGGACATGGCGCGCAAGCATGGTTTGAAGGTCATGGCCGGCGCCTGGGTCAGCAGTGATCCGGTGGCGACCCAGAAAGAAATCAACGAACTGATCGCGGCGGCCAACACCAATCCCGATATCGTCACTTCGGTGATCGTCGGCAACGAGGCGCTGCTGCGCAAGGAAGTCACGGCCAAGCAACTGGTGGCGCTTATCCATCAAGTCAAAAGCCAGATCAAGCAACCGGTCACCTATGCCGATGTGTGGGAGTTCTGGCTGCAACACCCGGAAATCGAGCCGGCGGTGGACTTCCTGACCATTCACCTGCTGCCGTACTGGGAAGATGAGCCGTCCGGCATCGACCAGGCGCTCAAGCATGTAGGCGACGTACGCCAGACCTTCGGCCACAAGTTCGCGCCCAAGGACATCGTGATCGGCGAGACCGGTTGGCCCAGCGAAGGCCGTCAGCGTGAGACTGCCGTGCCGAGCCGGGGGAATGAAGCCAGGTTCATGCGCGGCTTTGTCGCCATGGCCGAAGCCAATGGCTGGCGCTACAACCTGATCGAAGCGTTTGACCAACCTTGGAAGCGCGCCAGTGAAGGTGCCGTCGGCGGGTATTGGGGGCTGTTCGATGCAGACCGCCAGGACAAGGGCATCCTCGCAGGGCCGGTGACCAATGTGCCGTACTGGTCGTTGTGGCTGGGCGTAGGCGCCGTGATTCTGCTCGGTACCCTGGCGCTCGGTGGCCGCATTCGCAGCAAGCGCTCCGCGGTGCTCCTGCCACTGCTCGGTGCGGTTGCTGCCTGCTCCATCGGCACCTGGGCCGAACTGACCCGCGTCACTGCGCGTTTCAACGATGAATGGGTATGGGCAGGCTTGCTGGTGGCCTTGAACCTGTTGGTGCTGGCCCACGCCGCCCTGGCCCTCAGCGCCCGTGACGGCTGGCGCGAGCGTGCATTCAACTGGCTGGAGCAACGCGCTGGCTGGCTGGTGGCGATTGCCGGGTTTGCGGGGGCGGTGATGATGCTGGCGCTGGTGTTTGACCCGCGTTATCGCAGCTTTCCAAGCGCGGCGCTGGTGCTGCCAGCCCTGGTGTACCTGGTGCGCCCGGTGACCGGGCCGCGTCGGGAGATTGCGCTGCTGGCCTTCATTATCGGTGCCGGCATTGCGCCGCAGTTGTACCGCGAAGGGCTATTGAATCAGCAGGCCTGGGGTTGGGCAGTGGTCAGCGTGCTGATGGTTGCGGCTTTGTGGCGTTGCTTGCGAGTGCGCAAGGCTTAAGATCGCTATCGCAGGCAAGCCAGCTCCCACATTTGATCGTGCTCACAGATAGAAATGTGTGAACCCAATCAACTGTGGGAGCTGGCTTGCCTGCGATGAGGCTACATCAGGCGCCGCCAGGCTTCCTGACCAACCGTAATCCCGCAATCACCACCGCAAACACCGCAAACGTCGTGTTGTACAACGCCAGCGCCGGTAACCCGAACACCATCCCCAGCACCGCCAAGCCCCACCCCGCACGCCCCGGTACAAAAAAGCCCAGCACCGAGGTGATCAACGCCGCCCAGCCCAGCACCTTGAAGTGAATCATCAACCCCAGGTTCGCACGCACCTGGCACTCCCAGCGGCTGGCCTCCTCTGCGCAGAGGCCGACCCACTGCCCATCCTCCATAAAGCCATAACGTGCGGCATAACTGGCAGCCAGCCATAACGGCAGAGCAACAAGCAGCAAAATCAACGGCAAGCGGCGGGACATGGGGCACTCCGATAGGCAAAAACGGCGCTCAGCTTAATCCCACCGCGGCCGTTAGCAAGGTGTTCGCGCAGATATCTGTTCAACAATGCATGGCAAAGTGTATCGTCTGGCTACTATTACCCCGATTCCGACGTTTTTTCCGACTTTTCGTGCCGCTGCCTGGCACTTCGGTGGCAACGCGGTGGTCATAGCCTGCGAATTTCATTCAGCACGTTTCCTCTTAGGGATTAAGTCATGCTCCGTTCCTTGCGCTGTGCTGCCTTGCTGGGCAGCCTATTTTTGAGTGCGTCAGCACTGGCCGTCGATATCGACCAGGCCAGCTATGGCTACCCTTTGACCAACCCGTTCGAAGCGACCATCGCCACCACGCCTCCCGACCTTCGGCCAACCTTGCCGACCGATGATGAGATCAACCAATCCGATTACACCCTGAATATGCGCCCCGAGCGTGAGTTCAGCCTGCCCGATAACTTCTGGGCAGTGAAGAAGCTCACCTATCGCATCGCCAAGCAGGACCGCGCCGCGCCGCTGATCTTCCTGATCGCGGGCACCGGTGCGCGGTTCGACAGCAGCATCAACGAATACCTGAAGAAGCTGTATTACCAGGCCGGCTACCACGTGGTGCAGTTGTCATCGCCCACCAGCTTCGACTTCATCAGCGCTGCCTCGCGCTTCGCCACCCCGGGTATCACCCAGGAAGACGCCGAAGACATGTACCGCGTGATGCAAGCCGTGCGCGCGCAGAACGCCTCGCTGCCGGTCACCGACTTCTACCTCACCGGCTATAGCCTGGGGGCGCTGGATGCGGCGTTCGTCAGCAAGCTCGATGAGACGCGCCGCACCTTCAATTTCAAGAAAGTGCTGCTGCTCAACCCGCCGGTCAACCTCTACACCTCGATCACCAACCTCGACAAGCTGGTACAGACCGAGGTCAAGGGCATCAACAACACCACCACTTTCTATGAACTGGTGTTGAGCAAACTGACCCGCTACTTCCAGCAAAAAGGCTACATCGACCTCAACGATGCGCTGCTCTATGACTTCCAGCAGTCCAAGCAGCACCTGAGCAATGAACAGATGGCCATGTTGATCGGCACCTCGTTCCGCTTCTCGGCTGCCGACATTGCCTTCACCTCGGACCTGATCAATCGCCGTGGCCTGATCATTCCGCCTAAATACCCGATCACTGAAGGCACCAGCCTCACGCCGTTCCTCAAGCGTGCCCTGCAATGCGACTTCGACTGCTACCTCACCGAGCAAGTGATCCCGATGTGGCGCGCCCGTTCCGACGGCGGCAGCCTGCTGCAACTGATCGATCAGGTCAGCCTGTACGCCCTCAAGGACTACCTGCGCGACAGCCCGAAAATCGCCGTAATGCATAACGCCGATGACGTGATCCTCGGCCCTGGCGATCTGGGTTTCCTGCGTAAAACCTTCGGCGATCGCTTGACCGTCTACCCGCTGGGCGGCCACTGCGGCAACCTCAATTACCGCGTCAACGCCGACGCCATGCTGGAGTTCTTCCGTGGCTAAATATCTTCTGCTGCTCGCCGCACTGATGTGCGCAGGCGTGGCCAATGCCGACAACAGCAAGGCTCAAGAGCCCATCAAGGTCGATGCCGACGGCTTCAAGGAGCCGCTGACCAAGCTCAAGTTCAACCCGGGCCTGGACCAGCGTGAATTCGAGCGTTCCACGCTTACCGCGCTCAACGTCTACGACCCGCTGGAGTCGTGGAACCGCCGCGTTTACCACTTCAACTACCGCTTCGACCAATGGGTGTTCCTGCCGGTGGTCAATGGCTACCGCTACGTCACGCCGAGCTTCCTGCGCACCGGTGTGAGCAACTTCTTCAACAACCTGGGCGATGTGCCCAATCTGTTGAACAGCCTGTTGCAACTCAAGGGCCATCGCTCCCTGGAAACCACCGGGCGCCTGCTGGTCAACACCACCATCGGCGTCGCCGGCCTGTGGGACCCGGCAACGGCCATGGGCCTGCCACGCCAGAGTGAAGACTTCGGCCAGACCCTGGGCTTCTACGGCGTACCGGGCGGTGCCTATGTGATGTTGCCGATCTTTGGCCCGTCGAACCTGCGTGATACCACCGGCTTGCTGGTGGACTACACGGCAGAATCGCAGATCAACTTCCTCAACGTGTCCGAAGTCAGCTCCAACCACCCGGAAGTCTGGGCCCTGCGCGCAGTGGACAAGCGCTACCAGACCAGCTTTCGCTATGGTCAGATGAACTCGCCGTTCGAGTATGAAAAGGTGCGGTATATCTACACGGAATCGCGCAAGTTGCAGATTGCCGAGTAATTCGCCCCCATGAAAAAGGCCATTCGATTGAATGGCCTTTTTTGTACGTGCTACGTCATGCCCTGAGTGCTTTCCAGCCCTTGCCCACGATGCTGACCGCCGCCAGCACCACAGCCCCGGCAATAATCCCCGCCACCGCATTCAGCAACGTCGGCATCAACCATGCCAGCGCCCCCGTGCTTTGGCTTACCGTTTCGATCCAATGATGCACCACAGGCACGCCATGGGTGAGGATGCCGCCACCGACCATGAACATCGCCGCCGTGCCGATCACTGACAGGCTCTTCATCATGTAGGGGGCCGCACTCAGGATCGCGCCGCCAATACTGCGCGCCACCTGACCCGGCTTCTGCGTCAGCCACAGCCCCAGGTCGTCGAGCTTGACGATACCGGCCACCAATCCATATACGCCGATGGTCATGACAATGGCGATACCCGACAGCACGATCACTTGCTGCGTCAGTTGCGCATCGGCGACGATGCCGAGGGTGATGGCAATGATCTCGGCCGACAGAATGAAGTCGGTACGGATCGCGCCCTTTATCTTGTCTTTCTCGAACGCCACCAGATCGGTTGCCGGGTCGGCCACCGCTTCAGCCAACTGCGCGTGTTCGGCTTGATCTTCAGCCTTGCTGTGCAGGAATTTGTGGGCGAGTTTTTCGAAGCCCTCGAAACACAGGTAGGCGCCGCCGAGCATCAACAGTGGTATCACCGCCCACGGAGCGAAGGCGCTGATCAACAGGGCCGTCGGCACCAGGATCAACTTGTTGATAAACGAGCCCTTGGCCACCGCCCACACCACCGGGATTTCCCGCTCGGCGCGCACGCCGGAGACCTGCTGGGCGTTCAGTGCAAGGTCATCGCCCAGCACGCCCGATGTCTTCTTGGCGGCCATTTTTGTCATCAGCGCGACGTCATCGAGTACCGCCGCGATATCGTCGATCAACACCAATAAGCTGCTTCCTGCCATGAACCGGACTTCCGTTAGAGAGAGATGACGCGAGCATAGCCCGGCGCACGGCCTTGCGGCCAGATTGTTGAGGCCTGCTGATGGCCGGTGCTACCATGCGCAACCGCCTGTCATGGCAAGGAAACGTCTGGTTTATGAGCAGCATTCGCGAGCGCAACAAAGAAAAAATCCTGCGGGCGGCGAGCGAGGAGTTTGCCGACAAGGGCTTCGCCGCGACCAAAACCAGCGACATCGCCGCCAAGGCCGGGCTGCCCAAGCCCAACGTCTATTACTACTTCAAGTCCAAGGACAACCTCTACCGCGAGGTGCTCGAAAGCATTATCGAGCCGATCCTGGCCGCTTCCACGCCGTTCAACCCCGAAGGGGAGCCCAAGGAAGTATTGAGCAACTACATCCGCTCCAAAATTCGCATCTCCCGCGACCTGCCGTTCGCCTCCAAGGTGTTCGCCAGCGAAATCATGCACGGCGCCCCACACCTGAGCGCCGAGCAGGTTGAACAGCTCAATGCCCAGGCCAAGCACAATATCGATTGCATCCAGAACTGGGTGGATCGTGGGTTGATTGCGGCTATCGACCCTAATCACCTGATGTTCAGCATCTGGGCGGCGACCCAGACCTATGCGGACTTTGACTGGCAGATCTCAGCCGTTACCGGCAAGGCCAAGTTGGATGAAGCCGATTATGAGGCGGCGGCGCAGACGATTATCCGGCTGGTGCTCAAGGGGTGTGAGCCGGATTGATAGACCGCGGCGAGGCTATCGCAGGCAAGCCAGCTCCCACACGGATTTGCGCCGAACACAAAATGTAAAGTGGTCACAATCCCCTGTGGGAGCGGGCTTGCCCGCGATAGCGCCCATCCAGACACATCCTGCTAAAAGCCTGCCGATCAGCCTTCGCCCCTCAGTCTAGCCTCTCAGAACACCATCTGAAGAGAGGCCAAGGAATGCCCGATCTCCCTGCTTCAAATCGCCTGCGCATCGGACGCTATAACGAATCCAACCGCATTTACCTGCTCACCACCAACACCCTTGAACGCGAGCCCATCTTCAGCGACTTCAAACTCGGCCGCCTGGTCGTACAACAATTCAGGATCGCTCAATATAAAGGGCTCGCAACATCATTGGCCTGGGTAGTGATGCCTGATCATTTCCATTGGCTTGTTTCTCTGGAGAAAGGTTCGCTTGCCGACTTGATGCGCCAAGTTAAATCCAAGAGCACCCGAGTGGTGAATGCGGTGGCGGGCCGCCAAGGTCGCCTCTGGCAGCCGGGCTTTCATGATCATGCCGTGCGTCGAGAGGAAAGCCTTGAGGGGATTGCACGTTACATCGTAGCCAATCCACTCAGGGCCGGGCTGGTAAAGAAATTTGGCGACTATCCGCTATGGGATGCCATTTGGGTTTGACTGTAGACCGAGTCGACTGCATCGCAGGCAAGCCAACTCCCACACTGAGTGGGCTCACACAGTTAGATCTGTGAACACCGTCAATGTGGGAGCTGGCTTGCCTGCGATAGCTTACTCACAGTCAGAACGACTCAAGCCGACACCCCCGCATCCGCCATCAACCCCACCCCCTCAATCGCAGTGATCGCACACTGCTCGTCAATATCCGACGTATCCCCGGTGATTCCAATCGCCCCCAACACCACCCCCGACTGATCCCGTATCAACACCCCGCCCGGCGCCGGCACCACACTGCCCTGCCCCAGGCTGTTCAACGCTGCGATAAACGCCGGCCGCTGCTGCGCATCCAGTGCTAGTAAACGTGAGCCCTTGCCCAAGGCAATCGCCCCCCAGGCCTTGCCGATGGCGATTTGCGGGCGCAGCAGGCTGGCGCCGTCTTCGCGCTGCAAGGTAATCAAGTGCCCCCCGCTATCGAGTACCGCGATGGTCAGCGGCGCTGCAGAAATCGTGCGGCCTGCGGCGATGGCTTGGCCGGCCAATTGGGTGGCGAGTTTCAAGGTTAAAGCGCTCATGGTGCCGTCCTTCTTTTGTTATTGGAAAGCGGTGGAGTTCTGTTTGATCAGATGCTCGATCGAATAAATAGAACACAATGAAATTTGTTTTTGTATACAATATTTTCAAACAAAGGCTCCATACGTCGAAAAAAGCCGTTCCGACGAACGCAAAGGCCGTTTCATAAAATGCATTGACCTGCGCAGTCCGCCGTGAATACACTTTGGACAGACACCACTTGTATACAATTACAAAACGCAAGAGGCACCAAAATCATGAGCAAAATGAGAGCAATCGAAGCCGCTGTCCTGGTGATGCGCCGTGAAGGTGTGGATACCGCCTTCGGTATCCCGGGCGCCGCGATCAACCCGCTGTATTCAGCCTTGCAGAAGGTGGGTGGCATCGATCACGTCCTTGCTCGCCACGTTGAAGGCGCCTCGCACATGGCCGAGGGCTATACCCGCACCAAGGCCGGCAATATCGGCGTGTGCATCGGCACTTCGGGCCCGGCGGGCACTGACATGGTCACCGGCCTGTACAGCGCCTCGGCCGACTCGATTCCGATCCTGTGCATCACCGGGCAAGCGCCACGTGCACGGATGCACAAGGAAGACTTCCAGGCCGTCGATATCACCAGCATCGTCAAGCCCGTGACCAAGTGGGCCACCACCGTGCTCGAACCCGGCCAGGTGCCCTACGCGTTCCAGAAGGCTTTCTATGAAATGCGTTCCGGGCGCCCAGGCCCGGTACTGATCGACTTGCCGTTCGACGTACAAATGGCCGAGATCGAATTCGACATCGACGCCTACCAGCCACTGCCCCTGGCCAAGCCCTTGGCCACCCGTATCCAGGTCGAGAAAGCCCTGGCGATGCTGGACCAGGCTGAACGCCCATTGCTGGTGAGCGGTGGTGGCGTGATCAACGCCGACGCCAGCGAGTTGCTGGTGGAGTTCGCTGAGTTGACCGGCATCCCGGTGATTCCGACCCTGATGGGCTGGGGCACCATTCCCGATGACCACCCGCTGATGGTAGGCATGGTCGGCCTGCAGACGTCCCACCGTTATGGCAACGCGACGATGCTCAAGTCGGACGTGGTGCTGGGTATCGGCAACCGCTGGGCCAACCGTCACACCGGCTCGGTGGAGGTGTACACCGAAGGGCGCAGATTCATTCACATTGACATCGAGCCGACGCAGATTGGCCGCGTGTTCACCCCGGACCTGGGTATCGTCTCCGACGCCGGTTCCGCGCTGACGATGTTCATTGAAGTCGCCCGCGAATGGAAAGCCGCCGGCAAGCTCAAGGATCGCAGCGCCTGGTTGCATGACTGCCAGCAACGCAAAGCCACGCTGCACCGCAAGACGCACTTCGACAACGTGCCGGTCAAGCCGCAGCGCGTGTACGAAGAGATGAACCAGGTGTTCGGCAAAGACACCTGCTACGTCAGCACCATCGGCCTGTCGCAGATTGCCGGTGCGCAGTTTTTGCATGTGTACAAGCCACGCCACTGGATCAACTGCGGCCAGGCGGGCCCGCTGGGCTGGACCATTCCGGCGGCACTCGGCGTGGTCAAGGCCGACCCGAGCCGCAAGGTGGTGGCGCTGTCAGGCGACTACGACTTCCAGTTCATGATCGAAGAACTGGCGGTGGGCGCGCAGTTCAAGCTGCCGTACATCCACGTGGTGGTGAACAACTCTTACCTGGGGCTGATCCGCCAGGCCCAGCGCGGCTTTGAAATGGACTACTGCGTGCAGCTGTCTTTCGACAACCTCAACGCCCCGGAACTCAACGGTTATGGCGTCGACCATGTGGCCGTCGCCGAGGGACTGGGCTGCAAGGCGCTGCGTGTGTTCGAGCCGGGCCAGATCCAACCGGCCCTGCGCAAGGCTCAGGAAATGATCGAAGAATTCAAAGTGCCGGTGATCGTTGAGATTATTCTGGAGCGAGTGACCAATATTTCCATGGGCACCGAGATCAACGCCGTCAACGAATTCGAAGACCTGGCCCTGGTCGGCAACGATGCGCCGACTGCCATTTCCCTGCTCGATTAAGGAGAACCCTATGCCGCGCTTTGCCGCCAACCTGTCCATGCTGTTTACCGAACAGGACTTCCTTGCTCGCTTCAAGGCAGCCGCCGATGCCGGCTTCGAAGGTGTGGAATACCTGTTCCCGTACGAATTCAGCTCTGCCGATATCAAGGCACAGCTCGATGCCAACGGCCTGACCCAGGTGCTGTTCAACCTGCCGGCCGGTGATTGGGCCAAGGGCGAGCGCGGCCTGGCCTGCCACCCGGACCGGGTCGAGGAGTTCCGCGCCGGGGTCAAGCTGGCCATCGCCTATGCCCAGGTATTGGGCAACACCCAGGTCAACTGCCTGGCGGGTATCCGGCCACAAGGCGTCGATGACGAGACCGTGGAAAAAACCTTCGTCGCCAACCTCAAGTACGCCGCCGAGAAGCTGCAGGCGGCGGGTATCAAGCTGGTGATGGAGATGATCAACACCCGCGACATTCCGGGCTTCTACCTCAACAACACGGCGCAGGCTCTGTCGATTCGCGAGCAAGTGGGCAGCGCCAACCTGTTCCTGCAATACGACATCTACCACATGCAAATCATGGAAGGCGACCTGGCGCGGACCATGCAAACGCACCTGGGTGAGATCAACCATATCCAGCTGGCAGACAACCCGGGGCGCAACGAGCCAGGTACCGGTGAGATCAACTACCGCTTCCTGTTCGAGCATCTGGACCGCATTGGTTACGCAGGTTGGGTCGGCTGTGAGTACAAGCCGTTGACCACGACCGAGGCGGGTTTGGGTTGGCTCAAGACCCATAACGCCATCTGACAACTGACACAACATAAAACAATGTGGGAGCTGGCTTGCCTGCGATGCAAACACCTCGGTGTATCAGTCAGGTCCGGTTGATGCCATCGCAGGCAAGCCAGCTCCCACATTAAAAGAGGATTTTGATCATGGCTAAAATCGGATTTATCGGCACCGGCATCATGGGCCAACCCATGGCCGCCAACTTGCAGAAAGCCGGTCACCAACTGTTTCTCTCCGAGCACCACGGCAAAGCGCCCGCCGAGCTGCTTGCTGCCGGCGCCATCGCCTTGGCCAACCCGCAGCAGGTCGCCCAGGAATCGGAATTCATCATCGTCATGGTGCCCGACACCCCACAGGTCGAAGACGTGCTGTTGCGCGCCGATGGCGTGGCCGCCGGTCTGTCACCCAATAAAGTAGTGATCGACATGAGCTCGATCTCCCCCACCGCCACCAAGGCGTTCGCGACGAAGATCAACGAAACCGGCGCGCAGTACCTGGATGCACCGGTGTCTGGCGGTGAAGTCGGCGCCAAGGCCGGTACCTTGAGTATCATGGTCGGTGGTGAACCGCAGACGTTCGAACGCGCATTGCCGCTGTTCCAGGCCATGGGCAAGAACATCACCCTGGTGGGCGGTAACGGCGATGGCCAGACCGCCAAGGTCGCCAACCAGATCATCGTCGCGCTGAACATCCAGGCGGTGGCCGAAGCCTTGCTGTTTGCCTCGAAAAACGGTGCCGACCCGGCCAAGGTGCGGGAAGCGTTGATGGGTGGCTTTGCGTCGTCGAAGATTCTGGAAGTACATGGCGAACGCATGATCAAGGGCACCTTCGATCCGGGCTTCCGCATCAACCTGCATCAGAAAGACCTGAACCTGGCATTGGCCGGCGCCAAGGAACTTGGGATCAACCTGCCGAACACCGCCGGCACCCAGCAAGTGTTCAGCACCTGCACGGCGATTGGCGGCGGTAACTGGGACCACTCGGCACTGATCAAGGGCCTGGAGCACATGGCCAATTTCTCCATCCGCGACAAGTAACCCACCTTGGAATGCAATCCAGTGTGGGAGGGGGCTTGCTCCCGATAGCAATCGGTCATTCAACCACTATGTCGACTGATACACCGCTATCGGGAGCAAGCTCCCTCCCACATTTTGACCGCATTTCAAATCTGAAATGGCTGCACTCCTAACAACAAGAATCCCCCGGGAGCCCGCTTATGTCGGTCGATCCGCAACACCTGCTTCGCGAGCTGTTTGCCACAGCCATCGACGCCGCCCACCCCCGGCAAGTCCTTGAACCCTACCTGCCTGTTGACCGCAGTGGCCGAGTGATCGTGATCGGCGCCGGCAAGGCCGCGGCCGCCATGGCGCTGGTCGTCGAAGACTGCTGGCAGGGAGAGGTATCGGGCCTGGTGGTCACCCGCTACGGGCACGGTGCGCCGTGCAAAAAAATCGAGGTGGTCGAAGCGGCCCACCCGGTGCCGGATGCTGCCGGCCTGGCTGTGGCCCAGCGCGTACTGGCGCTGATCAGCAACCTGGGCGAAGAAGACCGTGTGATTTTCCTGCTGTCCGGCGGCGGTTCGGCGCTGCTGGCCTTGCCCGCCGAAGGCATCAGCCTGGCCGACAAGCAAAGCATCAATAAAGCCCTGCTCAAATCCGGTGCCACCATTGGCGAGATGAATTGCGTGCGCAAGCACCTCTCGGCGATCAAGGGCGGGCGACTGGCCAAGGCCGCTTGGCCGGCTACCGTGTACACCTACGCAATTTCCGATGTGCCGGGCGACCAGGCCACGGTGATCGCCTCGGGCCCAACCGTCGGTGACCCGAGCACTTCGCAACAAGCCCTGGCAATCCTCAAGCGCTATGGCATCGACGCTCCCGCCTCGGTGCGCAGTTGGTTGCAAAACCCCGCCTCGGAAACCGTCAAGCCTGGCGACCCGGTGCTCGCCCGCAGCCACTTCCAATTGATCGCCCGCCCCCAGCAATCCCTGGAAGCCGTGGCCGTGAAGGTCCGCCGGGCAGGGTTCAGCCCACTGATCCTCGGTGACCTGGAAGGTGAAGCGCGGGAGGTGGCCAAGGTGCATGCCGGCATCGCCCGGCAGATTGTGCAGCACGGCCAGCCCCTGGCAGCGCCGTGCGTGATCCTTTCGGGCGGCGAAACTACCGTCACCGTGCGCGGCAACGGCCGTGGCGGACGCAATGCCGAATTCCTGCTCAGCCTCACCGATAGCCTTAAGGGCATGCCCGGCGTTTACGCCCTGGCCGGCGACACCGACGGTATCGACGGCTCGGAAGACAATGCCGGCGCGATCATGACCCCCTGCAGCTACCGCCGTGCCGAAGCCCTCGGCCTGAGCGCCAGCGACGAGTTGGATAACAATAATGGCTACGGCTATTTCGCCGCCCTGGGCGACTTGATCGTCACCGAGCCGACCCGCACCAACGTCAACGATTTCCGCGCCATCCTGATCCTTGAGACTGCCAACCATGACGCCTGACAAGAAGGTCAAAATCCTCGCCACCCTGGGCCCGACCACCGACGGTATCGATGACATTCGCGAGCTGGTGCAAGCCGGGGTGAATATCTTCCGCCTCAACTTCAGCCACGGTGAGCACGCCGACCATGCGCAGCGTTACCAGTGGATTCGCCAAGTGGAGCGCCAGCTGAATTACCCGCTGGGCATCCTCATGGACCTGCAAGGGCCGAAGCTGCGGGTCGGACGTTTTGCCGAAGGCAAGGTACAGTTGATTCGCGGCCAGGCTCTGCGCCTGGACCTCGACCCGACACCCGGCGACCAACGCCGCATCAACCTGCCCCACCCAGAGATCATCGCAGCCCTTGAACCGGGCATGGACCTACTGCTCGACGACGGCAAGCTGCGCCTGCGGGTGATCACCAAACACGCCGATGCCATCGACACCACCGTGCTCAACGGCGGCGAGCTGTCCGACCGTAAAGGCGTAAACGTCCCACAAGCGCTATTGGAACTCAGCCCGCTCACCGCCAAGGACCGCCGCGACCTGAGCTTTGGCCTGGAGCTGGGCGTGGACTGGGTGGCGCTGTCCTTTGTGCAGCGCCCGGAAGATATCCGCGAGGCCCGCGAGCTGATTGGCGACAAGGCCTTCCTGATGGCCAAGATCGAGAAGCCCTCAGCCGTGCAGCGCCTGCGGGAAATCGCCGAGTTGAGCGATGCGATCATGGTGGCCAGAGGCGACCTGGGCGTGGAAGTGCCGGCCGAAAGCGTGCCGCAGATCCAGAAAGACATCATCAGCACCTGCCGCCAACTGGGCAAGCCGGTAGTGGTCGCCACGCAGATGCTCGAATCCATGCGCTTCTCCCCGGCGCCGACGCGTGCCGAAGTCACCGATGTCGCCAACGCCGTGGCCGAAGGCGCGGACGCGGTGATGCTGTCGGCCGAAACCGCGTCGGGCGAGTACCCGCTGGAAGCGGTACAGATGATGAGCAAGATCATCCGTCAGGTGGAAAATGGCCCGGATTACCAGGCGCAACTGGACGTCAGCCGGCCCAAGGCGGATGCCACAGTGTCGGACGCCATCAGCTGCGCAATCCGGCGCATCAGCAGCATCCTGCCGGTGGCGGTACTGGTGAACTACAGCGAGTCTGGCAGCTCCAGCTTGCGCGCCGCAAGGGAGCGCCCGGTGGCGCCGATCCTCAACCTCACGCCGAACCTGTCCACGGCGCGACGCTTGAGCGTGGCGTGGGGCGTGCATTCGGTGGTCAATGATCGTTTGCGTCAGGTCGACGAGGTGTGTTCCACCGCGCTGGAAATTGCCCAGGCCCAGGGTATGGCGCAGCGTGGGGATACCTTGGTGATTACCGCAGGGGTGCCGTTCGGGCAGCCGGGGTCGACCAACTCGCTGCGTATCGAGACATTGCTCTAGCGCCTGTAGGGGCCTCATCGCAGGCAAGCCAGCTCCCACATTTGGATGTGTGAACACCGTCAAATGTGGGAGCTGGCTTGCCTGCGATGGGGACAACTCGGTCTCATTGAATACCTATCATGCACAACCACACCTGCCCCGACTGGGCCGAAGCCCTGCTCAATGGTTTCAGCCAGATTTTCCTGCAGCGCCAGCCGCTGTGCGGCCTGCTGTGCCTGCTGGCGATCCTGATCGGCGCCCCGACCTTGCTGGGCGGTGCGTTGCTGGGCGGTGTCGCGGGGTTGCTCACCGCCCAGCGCCGTGGGTATCCCAAAGCTGAGCGTCAGGCCGGGCTCTATAGCTACAACGGCGTACTGCTGGGCTTGTTGATCAGCCAGCACTTTGCCTGGTCGGCGCTGGTGCCGCCGTTGATCCTGGCGGGCGGCGGCTTGAGTGCGATCCTCACCCGGCAATGGTTGAAACACGCCAGCCAACCCCACGATTTGCCCGCCTACACCGCTCCCTTTGTTGGCCTCGGCTGGCTGCTGCTCGGCCATGTACCTCAAACTACGCTTGCGCCGGCCCAGGCCGACATGTTCGCGGTACTCACGGCGCCCTTTTCCGGTCTTGGGCAAATCATGCTGCTGGAGCAGCCCCTGGCGGGTCTTTTAATCGCCCTGGGTTTGCTGCTGGCTGACCGCCGTGCCGCCGCATGGGCCATGATCGGCGCCAGCCTCGGTGTGCTGGCCGGCCTGTGGTTGAATGAGCCTTCCGGTGCCCTGCTCGGTCTGCACAGCTATAACCCGGCATTGGCGGCCCTGGCCCTGAGCCCGTTACGTCGCCAGCCCTGGTTACCGCTGCTGGGCATCGGCCTGGCCATCCTGCTCACGCCGGGCTTCACCGCCCTGCACCTGCCCGCACTGACTGCACCGTTTATCCTCGCCTGCTGGCTGGTGCGCGCCGGCCACCGGTTGCTTCACAAACCCCGCATGGACAGCCCGTTCGAATCCCCCTAGGCTTGCTCGATATTCGCTTCAGGCAGGATTTATGGACAGCAACAACGACTGGCGCCAGCGGCTCTACATCATGGTGTTTCAAAGCGATACCGTCGCCGGGCGGCGCTTTGACGGCATCCTGCTGCTGATCATCCTCGCCAGCCTGGTGATCGTGATGCTCGACAGCATCGACCAGATCCACCAGAACTACGCGGACGTGCTGGCCTATATCGAATGGGGCTTCACGCTGATCTTCGCCATCGAGTACGGCCTGCGCCTGTATTGTTCGCCCAAGCCGCTGCGCTATGCCTTCAGCTTTTATGGCCTGGTGGACCTGCTGGCCATCGTCCCCGGCATCCTCGCCCTGTACTACAGCGATGCGCAGTACCTGCTGATCATCCGCATCATCCGGATGCTGCGAATCTTCCGCGTACTCAAGCTCAGCCCGTACCTCAAGCAAGCCAATTATTTGATGGCGGCGCTGCGCGGCAGCAAGCAGAAGATCGTGGTGTTCCTGGTCAGCGTGTGCACGCTGGTGACGGTGTTCGGTACCTTGATGTACGTGATCGAAGGCCCGGAACACGGGTTTACCAGCATTCCCAAGGGCATCTACTGGGCCATCGTGACCCTGACCACCGTGGGCTTCGGCGATATCGTGCCCAAGACACCGCTGGGCCAGGTGATTTCATCGCTGGTCATGATCACCGGTTATTCGATCATTGCCGTACCCACGGGCATTTTTACCGCCGAGCTGGCCAGTGCCATGCGTGGTGAACAGCTGCGTACCGAGTGCCCGGCGTGCAAGAAAGACAGCCACGAACCCAACGCCGCGTTTTGCTCGCGCTGTGGCAGCAATCTTTTCCATAAACTGGAATAAGCAAAGTTCGTTTTAATCTTTAAAGGTCTATGCAGGCCCGGCTATAGTCGCTGGCAAATTGCCTCCCCTCTTCTCGAACAACAAGGAATGAGCAGTGAAAAAAATCCTCAGCGCCTCTCTTCTGGCCGCCGGCCTGGCCCTGGCGGGCTCTGCCCAGGCAGCGACCACCCTGCTCAACGTCTCCTACGACGTGATGCGCGACTTCTACAAGGACTACAACGCCGCATTTCAGAAGCATTGGGAAGCCGAGCACCCGAACGACAAGTTGACCCTGCAGATGTCCTTTGGCGGCTCCAGCAAACAGGCGCGTTCGGTAATCGACGGCCTGCCGGCTGATGTGATCACCATGAACATGGCCACCGACATCAATGCCCTGGCCGACAATGGCAAGCTGGTGCCGGACAACTGGGTCACGCGCCTGCCGAACAACAGTGCACCCTTTACCTCTGCGACCGTATTCATCGTGCGCAAAGGCAACCCCAAAGCCCTGAAAGATTGGCCGGACCTGCTCAAGGACGGCGTGCAGGTGATCGTGCCCAACCCGAAAACCTCGGGTAACGGCCGCTACACCTACCTGTCGGCCTGGGGTTATGTGCTCAAGAACGGCGGCGACGAAGAGAAGGCCAAGGCCTTCGTCGGCAAACTGTTCAAACAAGCGCCCGTGCTGGACACCGGTGGGCGTGCCGCGACCACCACGTTCATGACCAACCAGATCGGCGACGTGCTGGTGACCTTTGAGAACGAAGCAGAAATGATCGCCCGTGAGTTTGGCCGCGATCAGTTCGAAGTGATCTATCCAAGCGTTTCCGCCGAAGCCGAGCCGCCCGTTTCGGTGATCGACAAAGTGGTCGAAAAGAAAGGCACCCGTACTGCCGCTGAAGACTACCTGAAGTACCTGTGGTCGCCAGAGGGTCAGGAAATTGCGGCCAACAACTACCTGCGCCCACGGGATCCGAAGGTGTTGGCCAAATACACCGACCGCTTCCCGAAGGTGGACTTCCTGTCGGTGGAGAAAACCTTTGGTGACTGGCGCACGGTGCAGAAGACCCACTTCAACGATGGTGGGGTGTTTGACCAGATCTACTCCGGCCAGTGAATGATCTTGACTGAATAGACTCGATCAAAATTGTGGGAGGGGGCTTGCTCCCGATAGCGGTGTGCCAGTTAGCCTATGTCTTGGCTGATGCACTGCTATCGGGAGCAAGCCCCCTCCCACATTGGGTTTTGCATTGAGTCATTATTTCGCGGCATGACAGTTATCACGCCAAGCGGCCTACTCACTGCCGGCCCTTGCCTTTACTCTCTCACCCCATCGTCCTTCGCCTTACGAGCCACGCCATGAACGCTACCTCTCACGCCACAGGCACCATGACCCGGAGCATGGTCATGCTGTTCGCGTTTTGCTGCGGCGCCATCGTCGCCAACATCTACTACGCGCAGCCAATCATCGAACTGATCGCCCCGGACATCGGCCTGACACCGGCGATGGCCAGCCTGATCGTGTCGCTGACACAAATCGGTTATGCCTTGGGCCTGTTCTTCCTGGTGCCGTTGGGTGATTTGCTGGAAAACCGCAGGCTGATGATCTTCACCACCGTGGTGGCTATCGCGAGCCTGTTGGGCGCAGCGTTCACCGAACAGCCCAACCTGTTCTTGCTGGTGTCGCTACTGATCGGTTTCAGTTCGGTATCGGTGCAGATCCTCATCCCGCTCGCCGCGCACCTGGCCCCTGCCGAGTCCCGTGGTCGTGTGGTCGGCAGCATCATGGGCGGCTTGCTGCTGGGCATTCTGCTGGCGCGGCCGGTGTCCAGCGTGGTGGCCGACCACTTCGGCTGGCGTGCGATGTTTATGGCCGCCGCCGCCTTGATGGCGTTTATCAGCGTGGTGCTGATGCTGACCATTCCCAAGCGTCAACCCGATCACAGCGCCAGCTACGCCCAATTGCTGCGCTCCCTGGGCACCTTGCTGCGTGAGCAGCCGGTATTGCGCCAGCGTGCGTTTTACCAGGCGTGCATGTTTGCCACCTTCAGCCTGTTCTGGACCGCTGCTCCACTGGAGCTGGCGCGCAACCATGGCCTGAGCCAAAGTGAAATCGCGCTGTTCGCCCTGGTGGGTGCCCTGGGCGCCATCGCCGCGCCCATCGCCGGTCGCCTGGCCGATGCCGGCCACACCCACCGCGCCTCGCTGCTGGCAATGCTGTTTGGCGCGTTGAGTTTCCTGCCCGCGTTCGTGCATCCATTGTACAGCGTGATCGGCCTGGCAGTGACCGGCGTGGTTCTGGACTTCTGCGTGCAGATGAACATGGTCCTCGGCCAGCGCGCTGTATACGCCCTCGATGCCCACAGCCGCAGCCGCCTGAACGCGCTGTACATGACCAGCATCTTCATCGGCGGTGCGTTCGGTTCGGCAATTGCCAGCAGCGTGTATGAACACGGCGGCTGGCTGAGCGTGATGCTGGTAGGCAGCGCTTTCCCACTGGTGGCGTTGTTGCGTTTCCTTTCTGCATCGCGCCAGGTGAAGGTGGCAACCGCCTAAGAGCGCACCAACTTCTCCAGCGCCGCATCCGCCAGAAAGGAGGACCGGCTTTTGACCTTGTGCTCGCGCACATAACGGTCAATGCGCTGAATGACATAGCCGGGCAAGGTCACATTGACCTTCTCGGTCTTGCCAAGATAAGGCGAGATGTCCAGTTCCAACATGCCCCAGCCCATGCCCAGATAGTCTTCATGAGCGTGATGAGTGGCGACCGAGGTTGGCATCGGAATCACCCCACCCTCTGCGGCGATTTCCTGCAAAAGGATATGCGCCACTTCCATGGCGGCATTGTAGGCTTCTTCGAAACTGTCCCCGGCAGTGACCGCGCCTGGGATATCAGGGATCTGGATACCGGTGGCGGTGAAATCATCGCCCCATTCGATACAGATTGGGTATTGCATGAATGCTCTCCTTAAAACTGAAACAACCCGGCGCGCTTCCTGCAACTCCTTGATCAATAGCCTGCTCTGCACCGCTGCCTCCTTGGCTTGGCCTGAATAAAAGTAACCCTAGAGTTACCATTACTCAAGCACAAAAAGCATCGCCCGGACTGGCGACTGTTTTACCGAATGTTGAAAACTCACGAAAAAATCGAAAACAGCCTGCTTATTAAACCCGTGAACGATGAAAAAACGTTCTGGATAAAGCTCCCCCCTGGCCTGGGACCCGGTTCGTGCGGCTGGTCTGTGTCTGGAGTCGGAGTCGGTTCTGGAATGGGCATCGGGAGAGGTTCTGGAACAGGCGCGACAATGGTTTCAGGGGCGGGGAAAGGAATCACCGTTGGGGCCTGCCCGCTCCACACCACATCCGTCTGTTTGATCTGGCCTTGGCTGGTCACCAACAGATCAGCTGTGCCAGTGCCAGTCGTATCCACCGCCAGGGTGAAACGCCCCGTCGCCGAGTCATGCCCGAGCACCGCATCCCCCGCCCGGCCTTTGAATCGGTCGGAGAAATTCAGCGACTTGAGCTGCGCAGTCTGAAGCACTCCGGTCAGGTCAATCTTGTCGATCCCGCTTTGGAAGTCCTGGATGATGTCCGGGTTCTGCGGCGTTGAATCGACGACACGGTGATAGACGAACGTGTCCGCCCCAGCACCACCGTGAAGCTTATCCGCCCCCCGGCCGCCCGTAAGACGATTGCCAGCTTCGTTGCCTATCAATGTATCGTCGCCGGAACCACCAATGGCATTTTCCACGCTCACGCCCTTGGCAATCGACACATTCCCCCGCAAGCCACCTACATCCGAGAACGTTTCGGCCTTGAGGCTGATGGTTTGGTTCTGGGTGAACCCGGAGAAGTCGAGCGTGTCGTTACCACCGCCGTCCCAAACGGTGAAAATCGGTTTGTCACTCCCGCGCTTGAGGCTATAGAACTCCCGAGCGGAGTTGGAGTTGAAGCCGTAGGTGGTATCGGTATTGCGGGTTTTGCTATTCGCCCCGTAAAGCCGCTGGGCAGCGGCGATATCATCCATCATCGGCGCTACCGGGCTGTGCCTGGCAAAATTATGCCCAGGCTGATAAGTCTCCGCCCAATAACTCATGACACTGCGTGCCTTGGTGTCCTGGGCATATTCGGCAGAGCGCTCGTAATTGAAGCCACCACCATCGTATCCACCCGGATGACTCAACCCGAGGGTGTGCCCCAGTTCATGGATCAACAAACCCAGGAATTGACTGCCCATTGTCGGGTTTTGCGCACCGCTGGTGCCGATGTTGGCCTGGACTCTGGAGTAATGCCTGTTAGGCAGCCACGCCTTGCCTGACGAACCCGACGTGCCCCTGATACTGATGGTGCCATCGGTGTTCGAGCCGTTTTCGACAAACTCGATATTGGCGACATCCGCCCAGTATTGCAGGGCTTGTCTGGCTCGCTCTTTCTGCGCGGCATTGAAACCGCCGGCGAAGTTAAAACCGACGATAACCTTGCCATCTTTATTGAGATCATGAAACTTGGAACCACTGCGCGTAATATGTTTCGCCGCCTGATCCGTGGTGAAGGTTTTTTTATTGTTTGCCCAGAGAACAACTGCGTTCTCAGCGGCTGATAAACGGGACTGCGACATCGCCGAAGCGCGCGTACGGGAAGAATGCCTAACAGGGATTTGCATGGTGTATTGATACTCTGAACAGTGAAGAGTTAACCGTCCATACATGAATTACCGACACTGACTTATCCGTGGCCAGCCCGATAAAAATCCCATATCAAAAACACCTTAACTACCATTATTTTTTTGCGAAAGCGCTTATTAAACACAACAGCAAAAAGTCCGTACAAGTATTAATCGGATCGACACACCCCTACATATCAATCGCCACAAAAGCGTTAAGCAACAGAAGAAACAGACTTCAACAAATCAACTTAATTCAATCAAGAGTTTTACTTAACAACATCAAGAAACCCACTCAAACATACCGAAGAAAACACGCTTGAGGTGAAGGCCTTTATCTGATCTGAAACATGATCAATGCCTACACAACTTGATTGCCCGCAGCTACCGAGTGCGCCTGATCCAGGCAGCACAGCAAGCGTTCGACGGTATGCTCCAAGGGCCCGGAATTATCCAACACAAACAAACCTGCGCCGTTTCCGGCAATCAGCTCAGCGGTAAATCGCGCGTTGCGCGCCAATCGCTCTTCGATGTCCGCCAATGACTCACGCCCGCGTGCGATCAAACGTTGGCGCAATACGGCTTGATCGACCGTCAGCAGCAACACCAACAATGTCGGGTAACGCTCACGGGTCTGCGCCAGGTGGGCGCGAGAGCCATTGACCAGCACATCGTCCCCTGCGGCCAGCCACTCGTCGATTTCCCTGGGGATGCCATACGACAAGCCATTGGCCTGCCAGCTCAAGGCAAACGCGCCCTCGGCGTCCATCCGCGCAAACTCCTGCGGGCTCACCCCTTGCGCCGCTTCGCCGACTGCCTCCGCGGAGCGTGTGATCACCCGGCGCACCATGCGACAACCACGCGCCTGCAAGCGCAGGCGTGCGGCATCCAGCAGGCTGTCCTTGCCCGAACCCGATGGCCCGATGAGATAGATCAACCTGCCCGTCATCAAAACACCCTCTTGGCTTGTCTCCAGGCTTGTTGCGCCCCCGGCAACGCTTCGCAGCAACCGACCTGCGCCAGGTAGCGGCCACTGGAAAGTATATCCAGCAATTTTTCGCCAGCCAGGCCGGCGGCGGCCACATTACCCGAGTGCGCGCTGCCGCGCACCTGTGGGAGGGGGCAAGCCCTGATGCAAGTCAGTTAAGACAGAACTGGCAACTGCGGCGAGGGAGCTTGCTCCCTCGCCACAGGTCATTGCGCGTACTGCTTGCTCAACCCCGGCGGCACGCCTTGCACATTGGTTTCTTCCCAGGGCCCGTTGGGGCTGATGGAACGGCTCCAGCCGTTGCTCCAGCGGTAGTAGGTACGCTGGCGGTAGAAGGTGTCGGGCTGGTCGTCGAGCACGTACACCTGCATCTTGCCGTCCCAGTGGCTGGCAGCCCCCGGTGGTGGAGCAAAGGTGGGTGACTTGCTTGGCAGTGGCTTTGGCGGCGGGGTCACCGGGCCGGAAGGCTTGGTACTCGGCTGAGTCGACGGGCCCGATGGCGGGATGGTCGGGCCGGTGGGTGCCGCAGGTGGGCGGTGGACCGCACAGGCGCTCAGGCCGAGTACCAGGCTGAGCAGGGTGATGCGTGCAAATGCGGTCATGGGCGTTTCCTCAGAATGACTTGTCCGGAGTGTCGATGGTCAATTGCTGCAGGGCAGTGGTGCTGCTGGCCAGCGGTTGGCTGCGGCCGATCCATTCGCCAGTGGTCGGTTGGCCGGCCCGGGATATGCGCGCAACCAGTTGGACTTCGGGGAAGTTGGACAGTTTCAACTGCGGCATCATCGCGTCGGCATCGCCCAGTTCGACGGTGATGGGCAGTTCGGCAACGGTGACGCGCTTGGCCGCCAAGGGTGCCGGTGGGCCGCTGACTGCACGGGCGAAGATGAACACAGTGTCGGTCGGCAAGGCTTTGGCTTTCGCTTCGGCGGACAGGTCCACGTGCACGGTCATTACCGCCTTGTGCGCGACCGTACCGCCGCTCTCTTTAAGCTTCTCGCCAGCCCGGTCAATACCGCCTTGCAGCGCTACACGGGAGTTGTCCTGCGGTGGCAGTTGCGCCAGCAGACGGTTCCAGTAATCGATCGCTTCCTGATAACGCTGGCCTTCAAAAGCCGCGATCCCCAACAGGCCAAGGCTGGTGACTTCCTTGGGATCGAGCTTTAACGCCTCGTCGGTCAGCGCCTGCACCTTGGGCGACCACTGTTTATTGTCGGCAAAGTATTGTGCCTGGGCCCACTGGCCAAGCAATTCCGGCTGGCGCCCGGCTAAGGCTACGGTGCGTTCAAAGACTTTGGCGGCATCGGCGGAACGGTCCTGAGCCATGTAGGCGCGCCCCAGGAAATACAGGCCCTCGGCCGAATCCGGCTGGGCTGCCGCGGCACGCTCCAGGCGCTGAGTCATGTCGGCCATGGACACCGGAGGCTGTGAGAATTCACGGGTCAGTTCGACCTTGTCGCTTGCCCCATAATGCAGGTACAGCGCAACGCCAAGCACCGGCACCAGAAACGCCGCCAAAAACGGCAGCGGTTTGCCCAGGCGCGATTCACGGGGCTTTTCCACGCCCTCGGTATCGGCCAGCAACTCGCGAGCCGCCTCGGCGCGGCCCGTATCCAGTTGCACGGCGTTCAATACACCTTCGTCCTGCTGCACTTGCAGCTCGGCGACGCGTTCCTGATACAGCGCCACGTTCAGCGCGGTACGATCCTCTTCACGCTGGGCGCGACGGTCACGCAGTACAGGAATCAACAGGAAACTCAGGGCAATCAGAAGCAGCAAGCCGGCTGCGAGCCAGAAATCAATCATCAGTCTTGGTGTCCAGCAATTGGTCGAGGCGTTTACGCTCTTCAGGGGACAGCGCATCGGAACCATCGGTAGGCGCGGCGCGGCGACGGCGCACGATCACCGCCATCACCACAACGCCGGCCAGCAGCAGCCCGGCGGGGCCGAACCAGAGCAGCGCGGTTTTGCCGGTAAGGGCCGGTTTGTAGCGCACGAAATCACCGTAGCGGTCGACCATAAAGTCGATGATCTGCTGGTTATCCTTGCCCTCCCCCAACATGCGGAAGATTTCTTTGCGCAGGTCAGCGGCGATGGGCGCGTTGGAGTCGGCGATGTCCTGGTTCTGGCACTTGGGGCAGCGCAGTTCCTTGGTCAGGTCGCGGAAACGCTCACGCTCGGCGTCATTGGCAAATTCATAGGTGTCGATGGCGGCATGGGCCACACCGGCCAGGCCCAGGGCTAAAACAGCAGCGGTCAACCAACGCTTCATGGCTTGGCCTCATCGACCAGGGCCTGGTACTTGGCGGCCAGTTGCTCACGCCAGACTACCTCGTCGATCACGCCGACGAACTTGTCACGGATCACGCCCTTGGCGTCGATGAAGAAGGTTTCCGGCGCGCCATAGACGCCCAGGTTCAAACCCAGGTTGCCGTCTTCATCACGGATATCGAGCTGGTAAGGGTTATGAAACTCGGCCAGCCATTTCAAGGCCGCCGCATTGTCGTCCTTGTAGTTGATGCCGTAGATCACCACGCCCTTCTCGGCCAGCTTGTTCAGCACCGGGTGTTCGACGCGGCAGGAGATGCACCAGGTGGCCCACACGTTGACCAACGCCGGTTTGCCCTGCAAGTCTGCCTGGGTCAGGGTCTTGTCACCCTGCACCGTCGGCAGGTTGAACGCGGGAAACGGCTTGCCGATCATCGCCGAGGGTAACTCGGCCGGGTTCAGGTACAGCCCGCGATACAAGAACACTGCCATCAGCAGAAACAATGCCAGCGGCACCACCATCAACCAACGTTTCATACTGCCGCTCCTGAAAGGCCCAATGCTTCACGCACACGGCTGCTGACCTTGACCCGATAACGCCGATCCAGCGCGGCGAGCAAACCGCCAAAGCCTGTGAGCAACCCGCCGAACCAGATCCAGCGCACGAAGGGTTTGACATGCACCCGCACAGCCCAGGCGCCGTCGCCCAAGGGTTCACCCAGCGCCACATACAGGTCACGGGTGAAACCGGCGTCGATACCGGCTTCGGTCATCATTGAACTTTGCACTGTGTACAGGCGCTTTTCAGGGTGCAATACGGCGATTTCCTTGCCATTGCGCACTACGCGCACGGTGCCTTTATCCGAGGTGAAGTTCGGCCCTTCGAAGTGCCTGGCACCTTCGAAGATGAACTGGTAACCGGCCAGGTCCATGGACTCACCCGGCGCCAGGCGCAGGTCGCGCTCGGCGCTGTTCTGGCTGGAGAGCACTACGCCCAAAGCGCACACGGCGATGCCAATGTGAGCGATCTGCATGCCCCAGTAACTGCGGGTCAGGGTGGGCAAGCCTTTGATCAGGCCTTTGTGGCGCGTCTTGTCGAAGATGTCCCGCACGCCGGCCAGCAACACCCAGGCTGCCAGCAGGAACGTGGCGAGTACCGCCCAATTGAAGTCGCCGTAGGCGAACCCGGCGATCACTGCCAGGGCCACGCTGCCCAACAGCACCGGCATCAACATGCCTGCCAGCCATTTCACCGGGGTGTCTTTCCAGCGCACCAGCACACCGACCGCCATCACTACCATCAACAGGCCCATCAACGGGATGAACAACGCATTGAAGTACGGCGGGCCCACGGACAGCTTGGCGCCGCTCAAGGCATCCAGCACCAGCGGGTAGAGGGTGCCGAGCAGGATCATTGACGCGGCTACCACCAGTACCAGGTTATTGCCCAGCAACAGGGTTTCGCGCGACCACAGGTTGAAACCGACCTGGCTCTTGACCACCGGCGCGCGCAGGGCGAACAGGGTCAGGGAACCGCCCACCACAAACAGCAGGAAGATCAGGATGAACACGCCGCGTTCGGGGTCGGAGGCAAACGCATGCACTGACGTCAGCACCCCCGAACGCACAAGGAAAGTGCCGAGCAGGCTGAGGGAAAACGCGGCGATGGCGAGCAATACCGTCCAGCTTTTGAATACGCCACGCTTTTCGGTCACTGCCAGGGAGTGAATCAGCGCCGTGCCCACCAACCAGGGCATGAAGGACGCGTTTTCCACCGGGTCCCAGAACCACCAGCCGCCCCAGCCGAGTTCGTAGTAGGCCCACCACGAACCCAAGGTGATACCGATACCGAGGAAAGCCCAGGCGACGATGGTCCATGGCCGTGACCAACGCGCCCACGCCGCATCCAACCGCCCGCCAAGCAAGGCCGCGATGGCAAACGCAAAAGCTACGGAGAAGCCCACGTAACCCATGTAGAGCATCGGCGGGTGCACAATCAGGCCGATGTCCTGCAACAGTGGGTTGAGGTCATGCCCGTCTGCGGGGATCTGCGGCAGGATGCGGCTGAATGGATTGGAGGTCATGATCAGAAACAGCAGGAAGCCGATGCTGATCATGCCCATCACCGCCAGGACTCGCGCCAGCATCACTTGCGGCAGTTGGCGCGAGAATACCGACACGGCAAAGGTCCAGCCGCCGAGGATCAGCGCCCACAGCAGCAACGAACCTTCGTGGGCGCCCCACACGGCGCTGAACTTGTAGTACCAGGGCAAGGCGCTGTTGGAGTTGTTCGCGACATAGGCGACGGAAAAGTCGTCGGTCATGAAGGCATAGGTCAGGCAACCGAAGGCGAACAGCAGGAAGGCAAACTGACCCCAGGCGGCCGGCTGCGCCAGGCTCATCCACAAACGATCGCCGCGCCAGGCACCGAGCAACGGCACCACAGCCTGGACCACGGCAAAGCACAGGGCGAGGATCATCGCCAGTTGGCCCAGTTCAGGAATAAACAATGCGGACGTCATCACTTAGCCCTCCTTGGCTGGGGTCGCGGGCGCGGACTGGCCACTGTCTTTCAGGGCCTTTGTGACCTCGGGCGGCATGTACTTTTCATCGTGCTTGGCCAGCACTTCGTCCGCCACTACCACACCATCGGCGTTGAGTTTGCCCAGAGCGACGATGCCCTGGCCTTCGCGGAACAGGTCCGGGAGGATGCCGCGGTAAGTGATGGTCACGGCCTTGTTGAAATCGGTGACCACGAAGGTCACGTCCAGAGAATCGCCGGAACGCTTCAACGAGCCCTGCTCCACCATGCCGCCGGCGCGGATGCGCGTGTCCAGCGGGGCTTCGCCGTTGGCGATCTGGGTGGGGGTGTAGAACAGGTTGATGTTCTGCTGCAGGGCGCTCAAGGCCAGGCCCACGGCAATGCCGACGCCGACCAGGATGGCAAGGATGATCAACAGACGCTTTCTACGCAGCGGATTCACTTTTCGATCTCCCGGCGCAGACGTCGCGCCTCTTGTTGCAGGTAACGCTTGCGGGCCAGGATCGGCGCGGCAACGTTGAGGGCCAGCACCGCCAGGCAGATGCCGTAGGCGCTCCAGACATACAGGCCGTGGTGGCCCATGGCGAGAAAATCACTGAAAGAAGCAAAGCTCATCCCCGCGCTCCCAGGCTGGTTTGCACGTGCGCTTTTACCCAACTGGTGCGAGCTTCGCGCTTGAGCACTTCAAGGCGCATGCGCAGCAACAGCACGGCGCCGAAGAAGCAGTAGAACCCCAGCACCATCAGCAGCAGTGGCGCCCACATTTCCACGGGCATCGCCGGTTTTTCGGTGAGGGTGAAGGTGGCGCCCTGGTGCAGGGTGTTCCACCACTCTACCGAGTATTTGATGATCGGGATGTTGATCACGCCGACAATCGCCAGCACCGCGCAGGCCTTGGCGGCACTATCGCGATTGCTGATGGCGTTGCCCAGGGCAATCAGGCCGAAGTACAGGAACAGCAGGATCAGCATCGAGGTCAGGCGTGCATCCCACACCCACCAGGAACCCCAGGTCGGCTTGCCCCAGATCGCGCCGGTGACCAGCGCCACGGCGGTCATCCACGCACCTATAGGTGCAGCGCATTGCAGGGCCACATCGGCCAGTTTCATCTTCCACACCAGGCCGACGATGCCGCAAACCGCCAGCATCACGTAGCAGGACTGGGCCAGCATCGCGGCTGGGACGTGGATATAGATGATGCGAAAGCTGTTGCCTTGCTGGTAGTCCGGCGGCGCGAAGGCCAGGCCCCAGACCAGGCCGGTGCCGATCAGCAATACGGCGGCGACGCTCAACCACGGCAGCAGCTTGCCACTGATGCCATAAAACCATTTGGGCGAGCCGAGCTTGTGAAACCAGGTCCAGTTCATTGCATTTTCCATCACGGGTGCTTTTCGTCGTGGCGAAAAGCTTAGGGTCTTTACTGACTCAACGTCATTAACGCCGAGTCAGACCTCATTATTCACCGACGCTGATTTTCAGGCCGGCGGCTATAGCAAAGGGTGTCAGGGTTACCGCCAGGGCGGTCAGGCTACCAAGCCACAAGAGGTAACCGGTCGCCGGCATCCCCATGAGCGCGGCTTGCAAAGCGCCGCTGCCCAGGATCAACACCGGGATATACAAAGGCAGAATCAACAGAGCCAGCAGCAGGCCACCCCTTTTCAGGCCCACAGTCAAGGCGGAGCCCACCGCCCCCAACAGGCTGAGCACCGGCGTACCGAGCAACAAGGACACCAGCAACACGGGCAGGCATTCGACGGGCAAGCCCAGCATCATCGCCAGCAGCGGCGAGAGCAAGACTAGCGCCAGACCGGAAAAAGCCCAGTGTGCCAGTACCTTGGCCAGTACCAGAAGTGGCAGGGGGTGCGACGAAAGGACCCACTGCTCCAGGGATCCGTCTTCGAAATCACTGCGAAACAGCCCGTCCAGCGAGAGCAGGACCGATAAAAGCGCCGCGACCCACACCAGTCCCGGGGACAAGGTTTGCAACAGTTTAGTCTCCGGGCCGACCGCCAACGGAAACAGCGCGATCACAATCGCAAAGAACACCAGCGGGTTGGCCAGCTCGGCCGGGCGACGGCACAACAGCCGCGCTTCACGGGCCACCAACAGGGCAAACACACTCATGCCGACCACCGTCCGAGATCCAGCTCCCGGTAACCACCCGGCTTGCGCGCCAGGGTATGGTGGGTGGTGAGCACCACCAGGCCGCCCTGCTCGCAATGCCGGGCCAGGTGCTCTTCGAGTTGGGCTACGCCCTGTTTGTCGAGAGCGGTGAAGGGTTCGTCGAGAATCCACAGCGGCGGGCCGGACAGGTACAAACGCGCCAGGGCCACGCGGCGCTGCTGGCCGGCTGACAGCGTGTGACAGGGCACATCTTCAAAGCCCTTGAGGCCAACGGCGGCCAGGGCCTGCCAGATGCCATCGCGGGTAGCAGGGTGATGCAGGGCGCTGAGCCAGCTGAGGTTTTCTTCGGCGCTGAGCACGTCCTTGATACCGGCGGCGTGGCCGATCCAGACCAGGTTGCGTGCCAGCTCGGCACGTTGTTCGTGCAGGGGCTTACCGTTGAGCCGAACAACACCCGCCGTGGGCTGCATCAAACCGGCCAGCAGACGCAGCAAACTGGTCTTGCCGCTGCCATTGGGGCCGCTGATTTGCACCATGTCGCCAGCCGCCAGACGCAGGTCGAGTTGCTCGAACAACAGGCGCAGGTCGCGTTCACAGGCAAGCGCTACGGCTTCAAGAAGAGGGCTGGTCAAGAGATCGCGGGCCTTTACGGTTCAAGTCGGCGGTGCAGCGGCCGTTATAGAGAGATGCACAATAACGACTTTGGCGACCGATTTTAGAGAGCTGGATCAAATAGTTGTGAGGTTTTTACCGCTCTCTTTGCAGACGGGCGGCATTATACATGCGATGCCCTACTCTAAAGAGGGCAATTTCCCCAGAGACGATGCGCACGATGACCGGTGAGATCAATCTTCCTCCACTGCCTCCAGCCTCAGCACCCAAGGCTGCCCCGCTGCCTGCGGCTGGCGAGTTGCTCAAGCTCCTGGAGCCACAGGCCGGGTTGATTGGCGCCGGGAAAACCGTAAACGCTGAAGTCATCGCGCTGAAACAAGGCAGTGAAGCCTTTCAGCTGTTGCTCAAGCTGACCCTTGAAGGTGGTCGCCAGACCCTGGTTCAAGCCAGCAGCGCCCAGCCCTTGCCTCTGGGCAGCAATGTGGCAGTGAGCCAAACGCCTGCGGGCAACCTGGCCATCAGCTTGCAGCAAGCCATGAGCGCCAACGTGGCCGCCCTCACCCGCCTCGACACCACACAAATGCCGGTGGGCACCCTGCTGCAAGCCAAGGTGCTGACCACTCAGATGCTGCCTCAAGGCTCAGCGCAAGCGGCGATCTATCGCTCGCTGGTGAGTCTGCTCAATAATGCCCTGGCCGGTACCACGCTGACGCTGGAAAGCCCTCAACCCTTGCGGGTCGGCAGCTTGCTCAGTGCCATGGTGCAGAACGCGCAAACCCTGAATTTTGTGCCGCTGAGCGGGCTGAAAGACCAACTGGCCGTGACGCAGCAACTGGCAACCCAGCAAAGTCGCCAAGGCTCGCTGGATGCGGTGTTCACTGCCCTGCAAAACCTGCCCCGTGGCGACAACACCTCGGCCGAGCTGCGGGCCGCTGCCGAGCGTTTACTGGCAGCCTTGCCCGATCTGGCGCAAGTCAGCAATCCCAAGGTACTGGCACAAGTGGTGCAAAACAGCGGCGCCTTCCTGGAAGCCAAATTGCTCGCTGGGCAGAACCCACAAATCCCACCGCTGGATATGAAAGGCGCGCTGTTGCGCCTGGTCGCGGACCTGCTGCCCGCCCTGCCCGCCAACACCAACCTGAATGCGATCCTCGCCACCAATACCCTGGCCCAGGTGCTGCCGCACTTTGTGCGCAGCCCGTTGAACACTCTCGGCCAGGTCGGCGCTCGGCAGATACCCGCCGGTTTCCCCTTGCCGGAGCGGCTGATCGCGAAACTGGAAGGTGAAGGCGACCTGGAAAACCTGCTGCGCCTGGCCGCCGGGGCGATCTCGCGCTTGCAGAGCCACCAACTGTCAAGCCTGGAACAGACCGGCACCACCGCCGATGGCCGCCTGCAAACCACGTGGCAGTTGGAAATCCCCATGCGCACCCTGCAAGACATCGTGCCGTTGCAGGTCAAGTTTCAGCGCGAGGAGCCTGCGCCTGACAAGGATCAGTCCGAGCGCAAGGATAAAAAAGATCCGAAGCAGATGCTTTGGCGCGTCGAACTGGCCTTCGACATGGAGCCGCTGGGGCCGCTGCAAGTTCAGGCGCAGTTGTCCCAAGGCAAACTGTCCAGCCAGTTGTGGGCCAGTCGCCCTTTCACCGCCAGCCTGATCGAAAGTCACCTGGGCAGCCTGCGCGAGCGCCTGGTGTCATCCGGACTTAACGTCGGCGACCTGGATTGCCACCTGGGCACCCCGCCACGCGGTGCAAAAACCGGATTGGAACAACGCTGGGTGGATGAAACCGCATGAAGAACGCCGCCCCACCCCGCCAGGCTATCGCCCTCAAGTACGACGGCCAACAAGCCCCCACCCTGACCGCCAAGGGCGATGACGCCCTGGCCGAAGCGATTCTCAAGCTGGCACGGGAGAATGAAGTACCGATCTATGAAAATGCCGAGCTGGTGAAGCTGCTGGCGCGTATGGAACTGGGGGACAGTATTCCAGAAGAGCTCTATCGCACGATTGCCGAGATCATTGCGTTTGCATGGACGTTGAAGGGCAAGTTCCCGGTGGGCTACGACCCGGATGCGGGGCCGATGGAGCGGGATGTCACTGAGCGTGGCGACGATTACTGAGTAGCCACAGGCATACCAAGATCCACTGTGGGAGGGGGCTTGCTCCCGATAGCGTCATTACAGCCAACCTATCTGGGGCTGATACACCGCTATCGGGAGCAAGCCCCCTCCCACATTTTTTGATCTGTGTTCAGTTCAGGACTTCACTCAGAGGAATGAAATTGACCCGGTCGCCAATGGCCAATGTGGTCCCCTCCATCACCTCCACAAACCCCTCCGCCCACGCCGCACTGCGCAGCACCCCGGAGCTCTGGTTGCGATAGATAATCGCCTTGCCCTGCTCGATACGCCCGCGCAGGTATTCGCGGCGGTTGCCTGGTTTGGGCCAGTCGAATCCTGCCGGCACCTCGAAACGCAGCGGCTGCACCTGCGCCACGCCTTGGCGGCGCAGCAGGTACGGGCGCGCCAATAGCGCAAAGGTCACCAGGGTCGAGGCCGGGTTACCTGGCAGGCCGATCACCGGCACGCCACGAAAATGCCCGAAGGTCAGCGGTTTGCCTGGCTTGATCGCCAGCTTCCACAACGCCAACTCGCCCTCTTCACGCAAGGCCATGCCGAGGAAGTCCGCTTCGCCCACCGACACACCGCCGGTAGACAGAATCAGGTCGACACTGCCCAGGCCGGCCAGACACGTGCGGGTCTGTTGCAGATCATCCGGCAGAATCCCGGCATCGATCACTTCGCAGCCCATGCGCGCCAGCCAGCTGCACAGCACGCGACGGTTGCTGTTGTAGATCTGTCCCGGGCCCAACGGCAAGCCTGGCTCGATCAATTCATCGCCGGTCGACAGCACGGCCACGCGCGGGCGGCGCACCACATCGAGCCGATCCCGCCCCAGAGACGCAGCCAGGCCCAACTCGATGGGCCCCAGGCGCGTTCCGGCGCTGAGTACGCACTCACCCACCGTAGTCTCCTGGCCCTGTGGTCGGATGTTGTCGCCCACCCGTAACGGCTCGGTGAAACTCACGCGCTGATCGGCATGAACCACCGCGTTTTCCTGCATTTGCACGCAGTCTGCGCCTTCGGGTACCGGCGCGCCGGTAAAGATCCGTGCGCAGGTGCCGGCCGCCAGCGGCTCGGGCGCAGTGCCAGCGAAAATGCGTTGGCTCACCACCAGCGGTTCCCCGGTCCAGTCCGCCAGGCGCACGGCGTAGCCGTCCATGGCACTGTTGGGCCACGGCGGCAGGTCGAGCGTCGAGATCAGGTCCTGAGCCAGTACGCGGCCATCGCACTGCGCCAGGGGCAGCACATGCTGGTCACGGATCGGCGCCGATTCCGCCATGGCGAGCAGCCTCTGCAAGGCTGCTTCCACCGGCATCAGTGCGCCGGTCTTGCCCGGCTTATCCACGGGATTCACAGGGTTGGGCCTGCTTCAGGTGCGGGACGAAATTGCATGGGCGGTGACGATTATCCAGTTGCTCGGCGAGGATGCCATCCCAACCGGTGCGCACGGCATTGGTGGAGCCCGGCAGGCAGCACACCAGGGTGCCATTGGCCAGGCCGGCCAGGGCGCGCGATTGCACGGTGGAGGTGCCGATATCGGCCACGGAGATCTGGCGGAACAGTTCGCCGAAGCCATCGACCTGCTTGTCGAGCAGGCAGCTCACGGCTTCAGGGGTGCTGTCACGGCCGGTGAAGCCGGTGCCCCCGGTGATCAGCACCACTTGCACCACGTCTTCGGCGATCCAGTGGGCAACCTGGGCGCGAATCTTGTAGAGGTCGTCCTTGAGCAGCACGCGCTCGGCCAGATGGTGGCCGGCGGCGGTCAGGCGATCGACGAAGACCTGGCCGGAGGTGTCGGTGTCCAGGGTGCGGGTGTCGCTGACGGTCAATACAGCAATATTCAAGGGTACAAAGGGCGCATCGGCCTTGGCTTTCATGGCTCGGTCCAGTTGTCGAAAAAACAGCCCGATGTTATATCACAGGCCCCTCTTTACCTGCCGCAGTGGAACCGCCATGTCTCTTGAATCTTCACCCCTGCCTTGTTCGATTCTGTTGTTGGCCGGTGGTCGTGGCCAACGCATGGGCGGCCAGGACAAGGGGCTGCTTCAATGGCGGGGCGAGCCCTTGATTGCCCACCTGCAACGGCTGGCCAGGCCGCTCACGGATGACCTGATCATCTCGTGCAATCGAAACCTTGAACACTACGCGCCCTATGCCGACCAACTGGTCAGTGATGACAGCCCGGACTTTCCCGGCCCGTTGGCGGGTATCCGAGCAGGACTCTTCGCTGCACGCCATGAACATCTGCTGATCTTGCCGTGCGATGTGCCGCAGATTGATGAGCGACTGCTGGCCGACCTGCGTCAGATTGCCCAACGCAATCTGCAGGTTCCCGTCATGGTGCGTCATGGCGAGTTCTGGGAACCCTTGCTGTGCATTATCCCAACAGGCCTGAAAGATCAGGTGGAACGGGCCTGGCAAGCGGGTGAACGCAGCCCGCGCAAGGTCCTGCTGCAACTGGGTGGCGTCGGCCTGGAATGCCCGGCCGATGACCCGCGCCTGGCCAATCTTAATACGCCCGAGCTGTTGCACCCACGGGCTGGCGTGTCAGAATGAGCCTTTCACAAGGAACTTTGCCGACGTCCCATACGTCACAAGGTCAGCAATTTAAAAGTATTTTCTCGGAGACAAACTCATGACTCAACGGACCATCGCCGCTCTCATGCTTGCACTGGGCCTCGCCACCCTCGCCGGTTGCGCCTCGCCAACAGTGATCACCCTGAATGACGGTCGCGAAATCCAGGCCGTCGACACCCCGAAATTTGACGAAGATTCGGGTTTCTACGAATTCCAACAGCTTGACGGCAAGCGCACCCGTATCAATAAAGACCAGGTTCGCACCGTTAAAGATCTGTAAGCCTTAACGCTTGCCAACAAGGCCCGCCTCGCGCGGGCCTTGTCGTTTGCGGTGTTTACCAATCGAGGGTGATACGGCTGTGAAAACTGCGTTCTTCACCATTTAGCGGGTCGATGAAACGTACGCCCTGGGCCAGCAGCTTCAGGGGGTGGGCGTAGTCGTCCTCGGCGTCCTTGACCACCTCGGGATAGAACGGGTCATTGCAGATACTCGCCCCGAGGGCAGTCATGTGTACGCGCAACTGGTGTTTCTTGCCGGTCACCGGGAACAGACCGTAACGCCATAAACCACCCTTTTTCTCGCGCACTTCAACGGCCGTCTCGGTGTTGCTGGCGCCCTGCCCTTCCTGCATCCGAAAGAAGGGTTCGCCATCCACCAGGCGGCTTTTATGCACCAGGGGAAAGCTCAGATTCGGCAGGGCCGGGGCGATGGCTTCGTAGAATTTGTCGATACGCCGCGTGGGAAACAGTTGCTGGTACGCCGAGCGGCTTTGCGGGTTGGCCGAGAACAGCACCAGCCCCGCCGTGTGCCGGTCAATGCGGTGCAACGGCACCAGGGCGGGGTTGTCCAGGCGACGGATCAGGCGACGCAACAGGGTTTGCTCAACGTACTCGCCGGCGGGAGTCACCGGCAGGAAATGCGGCTTGTCCGCCACCACCAGATGTTCATCGGCGTACAGGATAGTTTCCTGTACCGGAATCACTTTTTCGTTGGGTACTTCGCGAAAGTAATAGATGCACAGGCCTTCCTTGTAGGCCAGGCCCAGGCTGATCGGGCTGCCATTGATATCCAGCACTCGTTCCCGGGCAATGCGGTCCAGCCACTGCTCACGGCCAATGGCCGGGAAGTGATCGCACAGGCAGTCGATCACCGTTGCCCAAGGCCCCGGTGGCAGATACAACGTGCTGGCTTGGTGCTGGGCGGCGGAAAAACCGGAAGTGGACATGCAAATGCTCGAACCTGGAAACAGGCGGGCATTATCCCGCATGGAGCGCGATTGAGCCTAGGGCCGTTCTCATGCCTTGGCCAGTTGGGCCCGCAGCACCGGCGAAGCGCTCGCCGCCTCGGTGAACTCCTTGAGCCAGCGCAGTACGTCCACTGCTTCCCAGCGGCCCGGATCATAGAGCGCGTAGAGCAAGCCTTGATAACCCACCACATCCAACTGTTTGTGATAACCGGCACGCTGGAACAGCGCCTCGATTTCCGCAAAGCAGGTGTTGAAATGCACTTTGTTGAAGGGCGTCTTGCCTTCCGTGACCAGCCCATCGAGGCGCAGCTCGTTGACCGCGTCGCGCACCACATCGGCGGACATGCGATTGACGCTGCTTTTCAATTGTTCAACATTCACCACGGGCGTTCCCTCTATTCAATCGCTGTACGAATATACAGTAACGTAATATTCGCAAGCCCGCCATCGGATAAACGTCAGCGCAGAAAGGCAACGACCTGACCGGTGTCGAACGGCCAGTCCAGTTCCGCCCCGGTGTCCATGCGGCGAAGCACCGGAATCCGCAGGCCGTAGTCTTCTGTCAGGTCATCTGGCTCAGTGATATCCACCAACTCCACCAGCAGCCCGTGTTCGACGAGCGGCATGATTTCGGCTTCGGCAATTTCACACAGATGGCAACCCAGGGTGCCGAACAGCTGGCATTCAGGAGGCATGACGAAAGAACCCGGTCAGAAAAACAAGTGACCATTCTAAACCCGCTCGCGCCATGAAATCCCATTGCCGACAAAACACCTGACCCAGGTCACCATGGCCTATAACTGATTCAGCGATTCTCGCGGCTTTTTGCCCGTCCACCTGCAATGGAGATGCCTGTGTTTGCCAACCTGCTGATCATCCTGGCCTCATCCTTGGTGGTGATTGCGCTGTTTCGCCGGCTGCAACTGCCGCCCGTGCTGGGCTACCTGTGCGTGGGCCTGGCGGTGGGTCCGACTGCTTTGGACTGGGTGAACGACAACGAGGACCTGCCGGACTTGGCCGAGATGGGCGTGGTGTTTCTGCTGTTCTCCCTGGGCCTGGAGTTTTCCCTGTCGAAAATGTTCGCCCTGCGCCGCGCGGTGTTCGGCCTGGGTAGTTTGCAGGTGTTGGGATGCGGAGCCCTGCTCGGCGCTGCGCTGATGGGCTTGGGCCTGGCGCCGGGCATCGCGCTGTTACTGGGTGCAGGGTTGGCGTTGTCGTCCACGGCCATCGTCAGCAAGGAACTGACCAGTCTTGGGGAGATCTTCAGCAGCCACGGCCAGAATGCGATAGGCGTGCTGCTGTTCCAGGATGTGGTGGCGGTATTGCTGCTGACACTGGTGCCGGTGTTTGCCGGCAGCAGTGACCAAGCCTGGTACTGGGCATTGCCGCTGACCCTGGGCAAAACCGTGGTGTTGTTCGTCGGCCTGTTATTCGCCAGCCGCTGGTTGCTGCCGCGGTTGTTCCATGAGGTCGCCGCGTCCCATTCCGCAGAGTTGTTCGTGCTGCTGGCGCTGGTAATTGTCTTGCTCACCGCCTGGCTCACCCACCTGCTCGGCCTGTCCCCTGCCCTTGGTGCGTTTCTGGCCGGTATGTTGCTGGGCGAGAGTCATTATCGTCACCAGATAGAAGCGGATATCCGGCCGTTTCGCGACATTCTGCTGGGGCTGTTTTTCGTCAGCATCGGCATGTTGATCGACCTGCAGTTATTCGTCAGCCACAGCCTGTTGATCCTCGGCCTGACCCTTACGCTGATGTTGGTCAAAGGCTCTGTGGTGGCCGTACTGGTCAAGCTGCGTGGCAGCGACACTGAAACCGCCTGGCGCAGCGGCCTGGCCCTGGCCCAGGGTGGCGAGTTCTGTTTCGCGCTGATGGCGCAGATGCAGCAGAGCCGGTTGATTCCGGATGAGTTCAACGGCCTGCTACTGGCCGCCACGTTCTGCTCGATGCTGTTGACGCCGCTGCTGTTGCGCGCAGCGCCGGCCATTGCCCTGCGCCTGCATCGCAAGCCCAACCAGCAAGTGCAACTGGAGCACATCACCGCGCTCAACGCTCAGTTGCACGGGCACGCGGTGATTTGCGGTTATGGTCGGGTGGGACAATCGATCGGGCGGTTTTTGCGCCGCGAGCACCAGGCGTTTATCGCCCTGGATGACGACCCCGAACGGGTGCAGGAGGCCGCTACCGAGGAAAGCAGCGTGCATTATGGCGACTGCCGCCGGGGTGCCTTGCTCAGTGCCGTGGGCCTGGAGCGCGCTCGGTTGGTGGTGATCGCCGTCGACAACAGCGATGTCGCCCTGGTGGTGCTCAAGGAAGCGCGACGGATCAACCCACAGGTGCCGATCCTGGTGCGCACCCGTGATGACAGCCAGTTGGCTGAACTCAAGGCCGCGGGGGCCAGCGAAGTGGTGCCCGAGTTGCTTGAGTCAAGCCTGATGCTCGCGTCCCACGCCCTGATCCTGCTGGGCCTGCCGGACCAACAGGTACAGGCTCGGGTGGATGAAGTGCGGCAGAACCACTATCGCTTGCTGCACGGGTTTTATCCGCCGCCACACACTGATGAACAAGCGCCGATCAATCCTGACTGACCGCACCGATCTTGTGGATCGACAGGTCCGCGCCGTAATACTCCTCTTCCTGACTCAAGCGCAGCCCTTGCACGCGCTTGATCACGCCGTACACCAGCAAGCCGCCACCAAACGCCACCGACACGCCCAGGCCGGTGCCGATCAACTGGCTGATCAAGCTGACGCCGCCAAGCCCACCCAGGGTGGCCTGCCCGAAGATGCCGCAGGCGATGCCGCCCCACACGCCACACAAGCCGTGCAACGGCCATACGCCCAGCACATCGTCGATCTTCCAGCGTGCCTGGGCGGCGATAAAGCACCACACAAACAAGCCGCCTGCGACTACTCCGGTGACCAGCGCGCCCACCGGATGCATCAGGTCGGAACCTGCGCAGATCGCCACCAGCCCGGCCAAGGGGCCGTTGTGCAGGAATCCTGGGTCGTTACGGCCGATCACCAGCGCGGCCACGGTACCGCCAACCATGGCCATCAACGAATTGACGGCCACCAGGCCGCTGACCCCGTTGAGGGTCTGCGCACTCATCACGTTAAAGCCGAACCATCCCACGATCAGGATCCACGACCCCAGCGCCAGGAACGGGATGCTCGACGGTGCAAACGCCACCAGGCGCCCTTCGCGATAACGTCCATTGCGCGGCCCCAGCAGCAACACCGCCGCCAGCGCCAGCCAGCCGCCCATGGCGTGCACCACCACGGAACCGGCAAAATCGTGAAAACTGGCGCCAAAGCTTGCAAGCAGCCAGGCTTGCAGACCGAAATTGCCGTTCCACACCATGCCCTCGAAGAACGGATAGATAAACGCCACGATCAGTGCAGTGGCGCACAACTGCGGCGCAAACTTCGCACGTTCGGCTATGCCACCGGAAATGATCGCAGGGATCGCCGCGGCGAAGGTCAGCAGGAAGAAAAACTTCACCAGGCCGTAGCCATGATCGGCGCTGATGACGGCTGCCGGTTGCATGAAGCTCACACCGTATGAGATCCAATAGCCTATAAAGAAATAGGCCAGGGTGGAGATGGCGAAATCGCTGAGGATTTTCGACAGGGCGTTGACCTGATTCTTCTGGCGCACCGTGCCGACTTCAAGGAAGGCAAAGCCGGCGTGCATGGCCAGGACCATGACCGCGCCAATCAGGATAAACAGGGTGTTGGAACTGTGGACGAGTGTATCCACCGCACTTTGCAGATTTTCCATGGAGGTTGGCAGGCCTGCATCAAGGCAAAAAGCACCAAATCGGTTCAAGCTGAGGGTTGGCGCACTAAATGGGTACCACCGGCTTCGTCCCTCTTGGGAGGGCACGAACCGCTTTAGCGCAGCGATCAACACAACTGACCGTTGCCGACAGGGTTTTTCCGCGGGTTTTAGTTATTTAGGGTAAGGTTTTTCAAGGCTTGCGCCCCGACCGCCCATATTCGGCGCGGGCCTCTGAGCCTGCGCACCAATGCAAAGCAAAAGCTGTACCACACAATTGCAGTGAACCTTCAGCGAACGCCGCGACTCGAAACCACACGTACAGATCAGCCACACACGGAGACAACCATGGCCGGTAAAACAGCAAAGACTGCTCAAGAGATACTGATGGCGGATTTTCAAACCCTGGTCAGTGATACCGAAAGGTTGCTGGACGACACCGCAGTGCTGGCCGGCGATCAGGCCGACGAACTGCGCACCAAGATCCACGAGAGCCTGCTCAAGGCCCGCGAGACCTTGCAACTGACCGAAGACTCCCTGCGCGAGCGCGGTCAGGCGGCCATCACCGCCACCGAAGACTACGTGCAAGCCAACCCATGGCAGTCAGTCGGCATCGCTGCCGGCGTGGGCTTTTTGATCGGTCTGCTGGCTACAAGGCGCTAATCATGTCTATCGGCGAATCCAGCTCATCAACGAGCGCACATTCTTCGGCAAGCGGTTCCACCTCCCGACGCCTGGGCGCCGCTGTGCTGGGCTTGCTGCACAGCCATGTCGAGTTGTTTGGCATCGAATTGCAGGAGCAAAAGGCCCGCACTGTCAGCCTGTTGTTGTTTGCCGGTCTGGCGTTGGTATTCGCCCTGCTGTTGCTGGTAGGGCTGTCGACGCTGGTGATGATCCTGGTGTGGGATACCGGCTACCGCCTGACAGGGATCATCTGCCTTTGCGTGTTCTATAGCCTGGCCGCGGCCTTCTGCGGTGTGCGCCTGAAAGCGGCGGTGTTCGATGAATCCACGCCCTTCCACGCCACGCTCGAAGAGCTGGCCAACGACCGGGAGCGCCTGCTGCCATGAGCATGACCGAGATCCCGAAAAATACCTCCCGCCGGGAAATGCGCAAGACGCTGATCCGCCTGCGCATGGAAATGCACCGCCAGGAAATCCGTCATGAGTCCCAGCAACTGATGGCCCCTCTGCAGAAAATGCGCAACATGCGCCACAACTGGCAGGACAGCCTGGGCATCAAGCACGCGCCACTGTGGGGCGTGGCGGCGGTAACGCTGATGGGCTTTTTCACCGGCAAGGGCGCCAAGGGCGGCAGTATCAGCAGCGTGACACGTCTGGTGCGGCTGGGTGCAGGGTTGATCCCATTGATCAAATTGGCCATGCAAGGCTCGCGCAAAAGTTAAACCTTTGCCGGCGGTTAGCTTGCCGATACCAGTGGCCCGGCCCTCATCAACGGGTGCCGGGCCTTTTTTCGCCCGCACCGCCGACCTGTAGATTTTTGCTTGCTCCGCCACGCCGGAAACGGGAAGCTGGCGGATGTCATTCACCGAACGGAGAGTAGTTGCCTTGGATTGGCCCACCCTGCTGAACCGCGAACGCCTGGGAAAACCTCTGCACAGCCCTGAAGAACTGGGCCGCAGCCCCTTTCACAAAGACCACGACCGCATTATTTTCTCCGGCGCGTTCCGGCGCCTGGGCCGCAAGACCCAGGTGCATCCGGTATCGAGCAACGACCATATCCACACGCGCCTGACCCATTCGCTGGAAGTCAGTTGCGTCGGCCGCTCCCTGGGTATGCGCGTGGGTGAAACGTTGCGCGGCGCCCTGCCCGACTGGTGCGACCCGAGCGACCTGGGCATGGTGGTGCAATCGGCTTGCCTTGCCCACGATATCGGTAACCCGCCGTTCGGGCACTCCGGCGAGGATGCCATTCGCCACTGGTTCCAACAGGCCGCCGGGCGCGGCTGGTTGGACGACATGAGCAGCGCCGAACGCAATGACTTTCTCAACTTCGAAGGCAATGCCCAGGGCTTTCGGGTACTGACCCAACTTGAATACCATCAGTTCGACGGCGGCACGCGGCTGACCTACGCCACCTTGGGGACGTACCTCAAGTACCCCTGGACCGCCCGCCACGCCGACTCGCTGGGCTACAAGAAGCACAAGTTCGGCTGTTACCAGAGCGAGCTGCCGATTCTGGAGCAAATCGCCCATAAGCTCGGCCTTCCCCAGCTTGAAGAGCAACGCTGGGCCCGTCACCCGCTCGTATACCTGATGGAAGCGGCCGACGACATCTGCTATGCGCTGATCGACCTGGAAGACGGCCTGGAAATGGAGCTGCTGCAGTACGCCGAAGTCGAGTCGCTGTTGCTTGATCTGGTGGGCGATGACTTGCCGCAGACGTACCGCCAATTGGGCCCGCTTGACTCTCGGCGCCGCAAGCTGGCGATCTTGCGCGGCAAAGCGATTGAGCACCTGACCAATGCAGCGGCGCAGGCCTTTGTCGAACAGCAGGACGCCCTGCTCGCCGGCACGCTGCCGGGCGATCTGGTCGAGCATATGCACGGGCCGGCGAAGCGCTGTGTGCTGGATGCCAAGGACATGGCGCGCAAGAAGATCTTCCAGGACAAGCGCAAGACACTGCACGAAATCGGCGCCTACACCACCCTGGAAATCCTGCTGAACGCCTTCTGCGGCGCGGCCCTTGAACAACATGGCGGGCGCACGCCGTCATTCAAGAATCGGCGCATTCTGGACTTGCTGGGCAATAGCGCGCCGGATCCGGCCTGGCCGCTGCACGCCTCATTCCTGCGGATGATCGACTTCATCGCCGGTATGACCGACAGCTACGCCACTGAAATGGCACGGGAGATGACCGGGCGCTCCAGCCCTCAATAACGATCCGATCAAGCCGCCCGTTCCCTGAAACGAATCGCCCTACGATGGGAACAGAGCGGCCTGATCGAATTCGTACAGGCACCCGAAGAATAATCACGCACGCTCCTAACGGGCCAGCCGCGCAATTCCTACCGCCCCCATCGACGCTTGCATCACTGTGTGCACTTTTATGCCCAGACACTCTCTTCGTATTCTTTTGGTGGAGGATCACCCTTTTCAACTTCTGGCCACCCAGTGCCTGCTCAAAAGCTTCGGCTTCGAGCAACTGACACCTGTGGAAAATGCCGAGCAGGCCATACACACGATGAGTCGGTCCGAACACCCCTTCGACCTGATGCTGTGTGACCAATGCCTGCCTGACCTGCCGGGGCTTGAACTGATCGAAATCGCCAACCGCCAGCGCTTCATCACTGGCGCCATTCTGTTAAGCGGCTTACCCACACAGGAATTGATCAACCTGAGCAGGCAAGCCTTGCAACGACGTCTTCCACTGCTTGGCTATTTGTCCAAGCCCTTGAACAAAGATGAGCTGGAAAGGCTAATAGGTTAATTTTTAACTCTCTCATGTAGGAACTTAAACATCATTTTCAATGAAAAATACTATAAGGCCCGTCGTAAAATCCAAGGCCCCGTTTATTGGCGCAACCACCTTCAAATTGTTGATATACCCTGTAACGTTCCCCTAACAACTTGTAGGCCTTTGCCTTATTAAACGTAGGAACTTTCCTGTTTTGCACTTACTCCCTGTGAGCTTCATGCTGCGCCCTCATCTTCTGAGCTAATGTGCCCGCTTTATTTGCACCAGCATGGAATGTGATTATGAACTCAGTTTTTATTATCGATGACCACCCGGTAATCCGGCTTGCCATTCGAATGTTACTGGAGCATGAGGGTTACAAGGTCGTCGGCGAAACAGACAATGGGTGCGATGCGATACAGATGGTCCGCGAATGCCTTCCAGACCTGGTGATTCTCGACATCAGCATCCCGAAACTCGACGGCCTTGAGGTGCTCTGCCGATTCAACGCCATGAACACCTCGATGAAAACCCTCGTGCTCACGGCGCAATGCCCTACGCTGTTTGCAACGCGATGCATGCGCTCGGGTGCCGAGGGCTATGTGTGCAAGGAAGGGGACTTGAGCGAGTTGCTGAGCGCCATCCGTGCAGTCCTGTCCGGTTACAACTACTTCCCCAGCCAGGCGTTGAACGGCCCCGGAACGGAAGGCCTGGATGTACAAGAACTGGAACTGTTCAAGACAGTCAATGACCGGGAGCTGATGGTCTTGCAACTTTTTGCACAAGGCCGCACTAACAAGGAAATAGCCAAAGGCATGTTTTTGAGCAACAAGACTGTCAGTACTTATAAAAAGAGGTTAATGCAAAAACTCAAAGCCAAATCCTTGGTAGAACTCATCGAGATGGCAAAACGAAACGCGCTAGTGTGAGAAAGCGGATGCCCAGGCGTATAAAGGACTATCTGATTATATTGAGTGCCGGTCTGTACTTCAGCACTGCCGTGCTCGCAGAGCACCAAACAAACCCGGAACGCTTCACCTTATTGAGTCGTGCGGGAGCCGTTCAACTCGGCACTCATTTTGACAAGGCTCAGCACCAGTGGCTACAGAACAAACGCGAACTGGTGCTGGGCACCTCCGCGCCCGATTACCCGCCATTCGACCTGACGTCCAGCGGCTATGATTATGAAGGGCTGACCGCCGATTACGCGGGGTTGTTGGCCAAAGCACTCTCCTTGCCGGTCAATGTAATGCGCTACCCGTCCCGGGATGCTGCCATTCGAGCCTTGGAAACCGGGGAAATCGACTTGTTGGGCTCATCCAACGGTTTTGAGGCTGCGACACCGAACCTTATCCTCTCTGAACCCTACGCCGTGGACCAACCGGTACTGGTCACCCGCGAGGGAGAAACCCGTAGCCTCAACGAGGGCCTGGACGGGCTGCGCTTGAGCCTTGTCTACCATTACCTGCCGCTCAATGAGGTAGAAAAGCTGTACCCCAAGGCCATCATCCGCGCCTATCCGTCTTATCAGAACGCCTTGAATGCGGTGGCCTTCGACCAGGCGGATGTGTTTCTGGGTGACACCATTTCCACCCACTACATGATCAACAAGGGTTATCTCAAAAACATCCGCATGGCCAATTTCGGCAAGCATGAGGCTTATGGTTTCAGCTTCGCCATGCGTGAAGATAACCGCGTGCTGCTGAGCATTGTCGACGCGGTCCTGGCTGCGGTCCCCATCACCGAACGAGACAGCATCGCCAAACGCTGGAGCGCCGGCAGCGATATCCTGCTCACCGACAAGAAATTGCAACTGACCCAACGCGAAGAGCGCTGGCTTAAAGAGCATCCGGTGGTCAAGGTGATCGTCAATGAAACCTTCGCGCCTCTCACGTTCTTCGATGCGGACGGCAACTTTCGCGGCATTACCGCCGATCTCCTGGAGCTGATTCGCCTGCGCACCGGCCTACGCTTTTCGATCGTACGCGGGCGTGATGTCAACGCGATGATCGATCAGGTCACCAGCCAGAAGGTCGATATGATCGGGGCCATTGTGCCGAGCAACACAAGGGACTCGCAGCTCAATTTCAGCCGACCCTACCTGGAAAACTCCTACGTATTGTTGACACCCAAGAAGCCAGGGCCACCCGCGAACATCGCACAAATGGCAGGAAAGCGCCTGGCGATAACCCAGGGCAACCCCTTGATCGAGACCTTGACCAACGATTTCCCCCAGGTTCACCTGGTCGAAACCAGTGATACTTTCAGGGCATCGGAGTTACTCGCACAGGGCCAAGTGGATGGCGCAGTGAGCACACTGGTGATCGCCAACTACCTGCTGTCTTCCAAGGCTTTTCAGGACAAGCTGCAGATCAGCGCCAGCATTGGCACTACGCCGGCAACTTATACCCTGGCGACATCGCGCCACGCCACGGAACTGAGCTCAATCCTCGACAAGGCGCTGCTCAGCATCGCCCCGGATGAAATGGGCGTGATCAACAGTCGTTGGCGGGGTTACACCGCCGCGTCCGACAGCTACTGGCGCAACTACCATCAATTGATATCTCGAATCATCATCGGTACCGGGCTGTTGCTACTGATTTCCCTGACCTGGAACGCCTACATGCGGCGCCAGATAAAACACCGCAAAATGGCCGAACGGGCCCTGAACGACCAATTCGAATTCATGCGTGCGCTGGTCAATGAAACCCCCCATCCGATCTACGTGCGTGACCGCAACGGCCTGCTGCAAACCTGCAACGACAGCTACCTGCAGGTATTCGACGTCAAACGCGAAGACGTGATCGGAAAAAGCGTCACCCAGATGAGCATGGCCCTGGAGTCGGAGGCGGCGCAATACCATGCCGACTATCTGCGCGTAGTGGCCGAGGGCATTCCGCTGATCCTGGATCGCACATTGCATATCCACGAGCGCAAACTGACGATCTATCACTGGATCCTGCCGTACCGCGACTCCACAGGCGAAGTCCAGGGCATCATCGGCGGCTGGATCGACATCAGCGACCGACGCGAGTTGTTTGATGAGCTACGCGCCGCCAAAGAGCGGGCCGATGAGGCCAATCGCGCCAAGAGCACGTTCCTTGCCACCATGAGCCACGAGATCCGTACGCCCATGAACGCCGTGATCGGAATGCTCGAACTGACGCTCAAGCGCGCCGATCAAGGGCATCTCGACCGCCCAGCCATCGAAGTGGCGTACAACTCGGCCAAGGATCTGCTGGAGTTGATCGGTGACATCCTGGACATCGCACGTATCGAATCCGGCCGTCTCAGCCTGGCGCCGGAGCGCGTCAACCTGCGCGAGGTGATTGAGTCGGTGGTGCGTGTCTTCGACGGTCTGGCACGCCAGAAAACCCTCAGCCTGCTGCTGGAATTCAAGCCCGACCTGAACGATATCGAAGTGCTGATAGATCCTCTGCGCTTCAAGCAAGTACTGTCGAACCTGGTGAGCAACGCGATCAAGTTCACCGAGCAAGGCCAGGTGAAGATCAAAGTGGAAGTACAGCCGACCCAGGCACCGGAGCAGATAGAGCTGAAGCTGGTGGTGGAAGACACCGGCATCGGCATCAGCAGGGAGGATCAACTGCGTCTGTTCGAACCCTTTGCCCAAGCGGACAATTCCGGTCAACTGGCCAGGAGCGGCGCGGGGCTGGGGCTGGTGATCTGCCGCAGCCTGTGCACCATGATGGGCGGCCAGTTGAGCCTGAGCAGCGTGCCCATGGTAGGTACCCAGGTGCACGTCAACCTGAGCGTACCCCGCCTGCAAACGATCACGGTGGTGGGTGAGCAACAGCCTGAAGCACCGGCCGCCACTCGGGTGCTGAATGTACTGGTGGTAGACGACCACCCGGCGAACCGCCTGCTGATGTGCCAGCAACTGGGCTACCTGGGTCATCAATTCACTGCCGCCGAGCACGGTGCTGCAGGGTTCCAGGCCTGGCGCAAGGAGCATTTCGACCTGGTGATCGCCGATTGCAACATGCCCATCATGAATGGCTATGAGCTGAGCCGTTCAATCCGTGAATATGAGCAACGCGAGCAATTGGTACCTTGTGTGGTGCTGGGCTTTACTGCCAACGCCCAGCCAGAGGAAAGACAACGTTGCGTGCAGGCCGGCATGGATGACTGCCTGTTCAAGCCCATCAGCCTGACCGTACTGGAACGGCAACTGGCGCAAATCGCTCCCAAACCTGCGAACCAGCGCCTGAACCTCGAGTGCCTGCAAGCGTTGACCGGCGGCGACCCGCAATTGAGTCGACGCCTGCTGGAGGAGCTGCTGAGCAGCAGCCGTGACGACCGTCAGGCGCTTGTCACGCTGTTGAATCGGCAGGCCCACCCCCCCGAGATCATTGAACAAGCCCACAAAATCAAGGGCGCTGCCCGTATCGTTCAGGCCCATTCATTGGCTGGGCAATGCGAAGCGCTGGAGCAAACCTGCGCTCGCAATGAAGAGTGGGCAACCATTGAAACCGGCATCAAGGCGCTGGAGCATCTCATGCTGGAACTGGAGAGGATGCTGCAGATTCAACTGGCCGAGCTGCAAGGCCAATAAACGCCCGGGCCCGCAACGGCAGGAGCGAGTCACTCGCTCCTGCACTCCTCTGCCGTGGCTCCCAGGTTCAGCAGTCGGTCAGCCGCAGGAAAATCGCCGCCAGCCGTTCAATCCCTGCCTGGTCCTGAGGTGTAAAACGGGCCAGCGAGGGACTGTCGAGGTCAAGCACGCCAATCAGCTGACCGTCTTTGACCAATGGCACCACCAACTCACTGTTCGAGGCGCTGTCACAGGCGATATGGCCTGGGAACGCATGCACATCCTCTACTCGCTGGGTTTGTCGTGAAGCCGCAGCAGCGCCACATACGCCACGGCCGAACGGGATACGTACGCAGGCTATCTGACCCTGGAACGGCCCAAGCACCAGTTCTTCATTGCGATTAAGGTAAAAGCCTGCCCAGTTCAGGTCATCGAGCTGGTTGAACAGAAACGCAGAAAACTGTGCACTGTTGGCAATAAAGTCACGCTCATCCGCCAGCAATGACTCCAGTTGTGCACACAGCATGGCGTAGCCATCAAGACCGCTGCCGGCCTGTTGCAAATCGATCATGGTTGACGTTCCAGCAATTTAAGACCTACCCAGTAACGGGCAAACTGATAGGCACAACGGCCATTGCGGTTACCGCGCCCTGTGGCCCAGCGCACCGCGAGTACATCAAGCTGCTCATCGCGCTGCCACTGCAAGCCGGCCTTGCCGGCCAACTCGCCGATCCAGTGTTCCACCACATCCAGGAAATGCTCCTGGGAAAACGGATAGAACGACAGCCACAAGCCAAAACGGTCCGACAAGGCAATCTTGTCCTCTACCGCCTCGCTCGGGTGCAACTCGCCATCCACACGTTTCCAGTTGTCGTTGTCGCTCTGGTTCTCCGGCACCAGATGACGGCGGTTGGACGTGGCATACAGCAGCACGTTTTCCGGCGCCTGCTCCAGGGAGCCGTCCAGCACGCTTTTGAGCACGCGATAATCGCCTTCGCCGGCTTCGAACGAGAGGTCATCGCAAAACAAAATGAAGCGCTGCGGCAGTTTTATCAACTGTTCGACCACGCGCGGCAGGTCGGCCAGGTGGTCGCGTTCGATTTCGATCAAGCGCAGACCCGCCGTGGCGTGCTGAGCCAGCAAGGCGCGCACCATGGAAGACTTGCCGGTGCCGCGAGAACCCCACAGCAGCGCATGGTTGGCGGGCAGGCCATCGAGGAACTGCTGGGTATTACGCGCCAGTTGTTCACGTTGCTTGTCGACGCCAATCAGGTCCGACAAGCGCATATCCAGGCTCACTTCCAGCGGCAACAGGAAGCCACTGCGACCTTCACGCTGCCAACGAGCGGCCAGGCATTGGCGCCAGTCGATGGCTTGGCGCGGGGCCGGCAATAAGGGTTCCAGGCGAGCAAGTACGGCGTCGGCCCGCTCAAGGAAGGCATTCAATCGAGAATCCATGATTATTCCTCTGGCAAGTTCTTGTAAAAGATGGCGTATTGGCAACCCTGCGGCAGACCGCATGAGGCTGCGTCAAAAAACGATTCGTGCCCGGCAAGCAGAAGCTTGGGGATGTTCAGCTATGCTTGCCGGGCGAAAGGAAACGTGAAGTGGTTCAACACTCGATGGATATCAAGTTCGCCCACCGCTTGTCTTATAAACAAGCCAGATTGACTGTGCTGGTCGGTTTCGTGTTGGGAACCTTGCTCAGTCTGATCCAAATCGGCATTGATTATGCCAGTGAAGACGCATCCATCAACCGTGAAATACGCTCACTGATTGAAATCAGCCATAACCCCGCGTCGCGTATCGCCTACAACATCGATGCCGAACTCGCCCAGGAGCTGACCCTGGGCCTGCTGCACTCCCCTGCCATCACCCGTGCGCAGCTGATCGACAACAATGGCGCGGTGCTGGCCGACGTCAATCGCCCGCGCAAAGAAAGCAACTATCGTCCGGTCAGCGATTTTCTGTTTGGCGCCAATCGTCAGTTCGAGGACCGACTGTTTCTCAACCATATGCCCAACGAATCCCTCGGCGTATTGCGCCTCGACGTTGATACCTATGCCTTTGGCAGCCGTTTCCTGCATCGCGCCGAGATCACCCTGCTCAACGGATTTACCCGCAGCCTGCTGCTGACCGGGATCTTGCTGGGCTTATTCTACGTAATGCTCACGCAACCGCTGGTACGTATTATCCGAGAGTTGAGTACCCGCAAACAGGCACGCCTGGATTGCCCGCGGGGGCATGAGCACGACGAAATCGGCGTATTGGTCGACGTCGCCAACCAGCAATTTGAAAACATGGAAACCGAGATCCATCAGCGGCGTCACGCCGAGGACCGCCTCACCGAATACCTGGGCCAATTGGAAAATATCGTTTCGGCGCGCACCCTTGAACTCAAGGCCAGCAACCAACGCTTGAGCCAATCCAATGATGAACTGGAAGCAGCCAGGATGACCGCGCTGGGGATGGCACAGGCACGGGCCGCGTTCCTGGCCAATATGAGCCATGAAATCCGTACGCCGCTCAATGGCCTGCTGGGGATGATTGCACTGTCGCTCGACAGCCCACTGAATGCCGAGCAGCGCCAGCAACTGTCGATCGCCCATGACTCGGGCAAAGTGCTGGTCGAATTGCTCAACGATATTCTCGATCTGTCCAAGTTCGATGCCGGCCAACTGGAACTGGAACATATCCCCTTCGACCTGGGCTCACTGGTGGAAGACACTGCCAACCTGCTGTCGCAGAATGCAGCGCCGAGTGTCGAGCTGACGTGCCTGATTGATCCACAGTTTCCCGCCCAGGTCATCGGCGACCCGACCCGGGTGCGGCAAATCGTCAGTAATCTGCTTTCCAATGCCTTGAAGTTCACGCGCTTCGGCCGGGTCGATGTGCGCCTGCGTGCCCTGGAAGGCAGGGTCAATATTGAAGTCTGTGATACCGGCATCGGTATCGCCCAGGAAGCCCAGGTGAAAATCTTCCAACCCTTCACCCAGGCCGGTGCGGGCATCACCCGTCAATTTGGCGGTACGGGTTTGGGACTGGCCTTGACGCACAATCTGTGTGAAGCCATGCAAGGCCGCTTGAGTATCAGCTCGGAGGTGGGCTTTGGCAGCCAGTTCTGCGCCGACCTCCCGCTACCCACCCATTTACCTGCCACGCGCTATACACCGCTCACAGGTGATGTAATCGCCATCACCCATGCCGGTGGCGGGTTGACAGAGCTGCTCACCACCCTGCTGCCCTCTTGGGGGCTGACACCAAGGTGCTATTCCCAAGACGATGATTTGAGCGCACTGGCCCCTGACCTGTTGATTACCGACTGCCCTGAATGCTTGTTCCGCTTGCGCCCGGCAATCAGCGCGCCGATTCTGCTGGTCACCGCCTATGGCAACTTCATGCCCAGTGAAGAGGTCGCGGCACTGGCACCGCTGCAGCAACAAGCACGCCCATTGAGCCGTAACGCGCTGTACCAGATCCTGCAACGCAACCTGCGCAGCAGCACGCAACCGATCCTCGACCCGATCCAGATGGAAGCCGCGCCGCTGGCTCACCGCGCGCGCATCTTGTTGGTGGAGGACAACGCGGTCAATCAACTGGTGGCCAAGGGGATGCTCAGCAAGCTGGGGTGTGAGGTGATTGTGGCTGCCCATGGTGGGGAAGCGCTCAAGCTGCTTGAGGACCAGCGCTTCGATATGGTGCTGATGGACTGCAACATGCCGGTGATGGATGGCTACGAGGCCAGCCGGCAAATTCGCCGTAGCGGGCGCTGGCCAGACCTGCCCATTGTCGCCTTGACCGCCAATGCCCTGTCCGAAGAGCGCGAGCGTTGCCGGGCGGCGGGCATGAACGATTACCTGGCCAAGCCGTTTCGCCGCGAAGAGCTCCATGCGCTGCTGGAGTTGTGGGTACCGACAACGACAAGCCTCTGAGGCTGCGCCCGCACTATCGTGGTCATTTGAGCAAGGCTTCGATCTCCTGGCTCAGGTCCTGTGGCTTGGTCGTTGGCGCAAATCGCTTGACCTGCTTGCCGTCGGGGCCGATGAGGAACTTGGTGAAGTTCCACTTGATATTCTTGGAGCCCAGCAGCCCCGGGGCCTGCTTTTTCAACTGTACGAACAATGGGTGGGCATCGCTGCCATTGACGTCGACCTTCTTGAACAGCGGAAAACTGACACCGAAGTTCAGCTCGCAGAACTCGGCTATCGCGCCTTCGTTACCCGGTTCCTGCTTGCCGAACTGGTTGCAGGGAAACCCCAGCACCACCAGCCCCTGATCCTTGTAGCGCTGCCAAAGTTGCTCCAGGCCCTTGTACTGGGGGGTGAAGCCACATTTGCTGGCGGTGTTGACCACCAAAATGGCCTTGCCGGCGAAATCGGCCAGGGTCTTTTGCTCACCCTTGATGGTGGTGCAAGGGATGCTCAGCAGGGAGTCGCTCATGGCAATGCCTCAATTCAGGGGAAGAAGTGATACGCGTACGCTTGACCGACTGGCATTCGGGCCTGTTTATCGCTTCAAGCCGAGCGCGGCACCAGGTCCAGGCACACCGAGTTGATGCAGTAGCGCAGGCCCGTCGGCGGCGGCCCGTCCGGGAACACATGCCCCAGGTGTGCGTCGCACTTGGCGCAGGTGACTTCGGTACGAATCATGCCGTGGCTGACGTCACGAATTTCGATCATCGCGCTGTCGGCAATCGGCGCGTAGAAGCTCGGCCAGCCGCAGCCGGAATCAAACTTGGTGGTCGAATCGAACAGCGGCTCATTACAGCAGATGCAGTGATACACGCCGTCGGTCCTGGTGCCGTTGTACTTGCCGCTGAAAGGCCGCTCGGTGCCCTTGAGGCGGCACACGTTGTACTGCTCAGGGTCGAGCATGGCCTTCCACTCATCAACGGTTTTCTGCAACTTTTCCATCGGTACACCTCGGCAACTGAAAAACCCTGATCTGTGTCTTTTCCATGGATCAGGCGGCACGTATGATTGCGCCTCTTCAAAACGCCAGTCTGGCACCCGCGCCATCGGCATTCAAACGTATTTATGGGGGCGAACCGCGCAGGATTCACCCTACGGTAGTGCCTACGCCGTCTGAATCGTTCATTTTCAGGATCACATCGCCATGCAGGTCAGCAAATCGAACAAGCTCGCCAACGTCTGCTACGACATTCGCGGCCCAGTGCTCAAGCACGCCAAGCGCCTGGAAGAGGAAGGCCATCGCATCCTCAAGTTGAACATTGGCAACCCGGCGCCGTTTGGTTTCGAAGCGCCGGACGAAATCCTCCAGGACGTGATCCGCAACCTGCCGACCGCCCAAGGCTACAGCGACTCCAAGGGCCTGTTCAGTGCACGCAAGGCGGTAATGCAGTATTACCAGCAGAAGCAGGTCGAAGGTGTCGGCATCGAGGACATCTACCTGGGCAACGGCGTGTCCGAGCTGATCGTGATGTCGATGCAGGCGCTGCTCAACAATGGCGATGAAGTGCTGGTGCCGGCACCGGACTATCCGCTCTGGACCGCTGCCGTGACCCTGGCTGGCGGCCATCCGGTGCATTACCTGTGTGATGAAGGCGCCGACTGGTTTCCGGACCTGGCCGACATCAAGGCCAAGATCACCCCCAACACCAAGGCGCTGGTGATCATCAATCCGAACAACCCTACCGGCGCCGTGTACTCCAAGGAAGTGCTGCTGGGCATGCTTGAACTGGCACGCCAGCACAACCTGGTAGTGTTCTCCGACGAGATCTACGACAAGATCCTCTACGATGACGCCGTTCACATATGCACCGCCTCCCTGGCTCCGGACCTGCTATGCCTGACCTTCAACGGCCTGTCCAAGTCGTATCGCGTGGCGGGCTTCCGCTCCGGATGGATCGCCATTTCCGGCCCCAAGCATAATGCCCAGAGCTACATCGAAGGCATCGACATGCTGGCCAACATGCGCCTGTGTGCCAACGTGCCGAGCCAGCACGCCATCCAGACCGCCCTCGGCGGCTACCAGAGCATCAATGACCTGATCTTGCCCCAGGGTCGCCTGCTGGAGCAGCGCAACCGCACCTGGGAGTTGCTCAACGCGATCCCCGGTGTGAGCTGTGTGAAGCCTATGGGCGCGTTGTATGCGTTCCCGCGGATCGACCCGAAAGTCTGCCCGATTCTCAACGACGAGAAGTTCGTGCTCGACCTGCTACTGTCGGAAAAGCTGCTGGTGGTCCAGGGCACTGCGTTCAACTGGCCATGGCCGGATCACTTCCGCGTGGTGACTTTGCCACGTGTGGATGACCTGGAAATGGCCATCGGTCGCATCGGCAACTTCCTGAAGTCCTATCGCCAGTAAGGAAATTGACGCTGTACGACTCACATTGGGTCGTACAGCGATTATCTGGCAACACTTCTTTCTCGCTTACGCGCGGTGGTAGTTCACTCAGCCCCTGCCCGAGGCGTGCCCCCTATAATCACGGGGCGGCAAGGCAAACTTACGCCGGTCATGGCCGACAATACAGGTCGGAAAATCCCTTCAGGGCCTTACGTTCACGCTGTAGGACACAGTTTGAAATAGTCGCTCGGTTGAATCACCCCATGCGGCACCTTATATACCCCGCAGTACGCGACATATTAAGCATGAGGAGAACCCTACAACCATGATGCGCATCCTGCTGTTCTTGGCCACTAACCTGGCGGTCGTGCTGATTGCCAGCATCACCCTGAGCCTGTTCGGCTTCAACGGGTTCATGGCGGCCAACGGGGTTGACCTGAACCTCAATCAGCTGTTGGTTTTCTGTGCGGTCTTTGGTTTTGCCGGCTCGCTGTTTTCGCTGTTCATCTCCAAGTGGATGGCGAAGATGAGTACCAGCACCCAGGTCATCACTCAACCTCGCACTCGCCATGAACAATGGCTGATGCAAACCGTGGAGCAGCTATCTCAAGAAGCAGGCATCAAAATGCCCGAAGTGGGGATTTTCCCTGCCTATGAGGCCAACGCCTTCGCCACCGGCTGGAACAAGAACGACGCGCTGGTGGCCGTAAGCCAAGGCTTGCTGGAGCGTTTTTCGCCCGATGAAGTCAAGGCGGTGCTGGCCCACGAGATCGGTCACGTGGCCAACGGCGACATGGTCACCCTCGCGCTGGTACAGGGCGTAGTGAACACCTTCGTGATGTTCTTTGCGCGGATCATCGGCAACTTTGTCGACAAGGTCATCTTCAAGAACGAAGAAGGTCGCGGCATTGCCTACTTCGTGGCGACCATCTTCGCCGAGTTGGTGCTGGGCTTCCTGGCCAGCGCGATCACCATGTGGTTCTCGCGCAAACGCGAGTTCCGCGCAGATGAAGCCGGCGCACGCCTGGCGGGCACCAGCGCAATGATCGGCGCGCTGCAACGCTTGCGCTCCGAACAGGGCCTGCCGGTGCATATGCCGGACAGCCTGACGGCCTTTGGCATCAACGGTGGCATCAAACAGGGCATGGCTCGCCTGTTCATGAGCCACCCGCCGCTGGAAGAGCGGATCGACGCACTGCGTCGTCGGGGCTGATAACCCAGGCAAGACAAAAAAGGGGCGATTGAATCGCCCCTTTTTCGTGGGCGTGATTTACCGCCTGGTCAGCCGATAAACACGCTCATCAAGCCGAGTAACGCCGTCCGCCTTGAATTTGCTGCTTTCACTCAAAATGTCCCGCTCTTGCAGCGTGACCACATTCCAGTGCGGGCCCAGCAACGACTGCACTTCCTCATCCGGGACGGCGAAAGGCGGGCCAGCCCTTTGCGCCTGGTCGTAGTCGACAGTGATCAACAACCCCTCACAGACGGGGGTCAGCAGGGTATCGAGATGCTCGGTGTATCGCGAGCGCATTGGCTGCGGCAAGGCGATCAGTGCCGCACGGTCATACAGCGCCGTGCAATCAGCCACGGCACTTGAGTCAAGGGCGAAGAAGTCACCGCACCACACTTCGACCAGGCCCGCCTGATACACCTTGAACACGCCTCTCTGATCGATCTGCGGCGTAAGCCCCTGCTCGCTGAAGAACGCCTCAACGGCTTGATCAGACACCTCCACACCCATCACGCGATGCCCGCGATCCGCCAACCACTTCATGTCCAGGCTCTTGCCACACAAAGGCACGAAAACCCTGGCACCATCAGCCAGGGCCAACGCTGACCAATGCCGCTGCAAGTAAGGATTAACGTCGGACTGATGAAAACCGATCTGATTGGTTGCCCAGCGTTCCTGCCAAATTTTTGCGTCCATGCATCACCCTGAAAAAATCGATTAAAAGACACTAAATCTTATATTAGATCTCGATCAATGATCTGAATGAAGATAGCGCCATATTATTCTTCAGGACCCCTCTTATGCTCCCCAGCCTGTTTATCTCCCATGGCTCCCCGATGCTGGCCCTGCAACCCGGTGCCAGCGGCCCGGCGCTGCAGGCCCTGGCAGCCGCGTTGCCACGGCCCAAGGCGATTGTGGTGGTATCGGCGCACTGGGAAAGCCACGAGTTACTGGTGAGTGGCAGCGCCGCGCCCGAAACCTGGCACGACTTCGGCGGCTTCCCTCGCGAACTGTTTGCGGTGCAATACCCTGCGCCGGGTGATCCACAGCTGGCAAATGAAATTGTCGAGTTATTGCAGGCTGACGGCCTGACTGCACGCGTCGACAACCAACGGCCCTTCGACCATGGCACCTGGGTGCCCCTGTCGCTGATGTACCCGGCGGCGGATATTCCGGTGGTGCAAGTCTCCCTGCCAAGCCGCATGGGCCCGGCTTTTCAAACCCGGGTTGGACACGCCCTCTGCAGCCTGCGCGATCAAGGTGTGCTACTGATCGGCTCCGGCAGCATCACCCATAATCTCGGTGAGCTGGACTGGCGCGCCGGGCCGGGCCGGAAACCATCACGCCATGGGCGCTAGCCTTTCGCGACTGGGTGGTCGAAAAACTCGCTGCCGGTGACGAAACAGCCTTGCATGACTATCGCCTCCTGGCGCCACACGCAGTGCGCAGCCACCCCAGCGACGAGCATTTGTTGCCGCTGTACTTTGCGCGGGGTGCCGGAGGTGATTTCAGCGTGGCGCATCAGGGCTTCACCCTCGGCGCCTTGGGCATGGACATCTACCGCTTTGGCTAACGCAAGTGCACAGCCTGAAATCCCAGGCAAAAAAAATCCCCGAACCAGTCGGGGATTTTTTATGTGCGATCAATCAGCCCAGAGGCGGATCAATCTTCGCGGTAGCGACGCAGTTTGAGCTGCTTACCGGCAACGCGAGTGTCTTTGAGCTTGGCCAGCAGTTTTTCCAGGCCATCCTCCGGCAGCTCCACCAGGGAGAAGCTGTCACGTACCTGGATGCGACCGATGGCTTCACGCGCCAGGCCACCCTCGTTGAGGATAGCGCCCAGCAGGTTCTTGGCAGCGATACCGTCACGCGCACCCAGCGCGGTACGGCAACGAGCACGACCTTCAGCCAATGGAACCGGAGCACGACGCTCACGATCGCCACGTTCTGGACGGTCGCCGGAACGCTCTGGCCGATCACCGCGCGGGGCGTTGTTCGGTACCAGTGGGCGCTCTTTCTCGATGGCAGCCAGGGTCAGGGCTTGACCATTGGTCGCTTTGCGCAGCAGGGCTGCAGCCAGGGCACGCGGGGTGCAACCGATATCGGCGGTCAGGCGGTCCAGCAGGTCGCCGTGAGTCGATTCAGCGTCAGCCACCAATGGCGCCAGGCTGTTGGTCAATTTCTTGATGCGAGCATCAAGAACGGCCTGGGCATCCGGCAGGCGCACTTCGGCAACTTTCTGACCGGTGACACGCTCGATCACTTGCAGCATGCGGCGCTCGCGCGGAGTCACCAGCAGCAGTGCACGACCTTCGCGACCCGCACGGCCGGTACGGCCGATACGGTGAACGTAGGACTCTGGATCGTACGGCATATCAACGTTGAACACGTGGGTGATACGTGGAACGTCGAGGCCACGGGCAGCAACGTCGGTCGCCACAACGATGTCCAGACGGCCATCCTTGAGGGAGTCGATCACGCGCTCACGTTGGTTCTGGGCGATGTCACCGTTCAGCGCAGCGGCTTTGTAGCCTTTGGCTTCCAGGGCACTGGCCAGGTCCAGGGTCGCTTGCTTGGTGCGCACGAACATGATCAGGGCGTCGAAGTCTTCGACTTCCAGCAGGCTCAATACAGCCGAGGTCTTCTGGTCAGCGTGAACCAACAGGTGAGCCTGTTCGATCGCGGTAACGGTCTGGGTCTTGGTCTGGATCTTCACGTGTTGCGGATCGCGCAGGTGGCGTTCGGCAATGGCACGGATCGACTGCGGCAGGGTAGCCGAGAACAATACGGTCTGACGGGTCGGTGGCAGTGCCTTGAAGATGACTTCCAGGTCATCCATAAAGCCCAGCTTCAACATTTCGTCAGCTTCGTCCAGAACCAGGTGGTTCACGGTCGACAGGACTTTCTCGTCACGACGCAGGTGGTCGCACAGACGGCCCGGGGTGGCGACAACGATCTGTGCGCCGTTACGGATAGCCTTGAGTTGTGGGCCCATCGGCGCGCCGCCGTAAACGGCCACAACGGTTACGCCTGGCATTTGCTTGGCGTAGGTTTCAAAAGCGGTTGCTACTTGCAGCGCCAACTCTCGGGTTGGCGCCAGGATCAGGGCTTGCGGCTCGCGCTTGGCAGGATCGATGCAATGCAAAATAGGCAGGGCGAACGCGGCGGTTTTACCGGTACCGGTTTGCGCCTGGCCAATCATGTCCTGGCCGGCCATGATGATCGGGATCGATTGCTGCTGAATAGCCGAAGGTTCTTCGTAGCCAGTCGCGATGACAGCGGCGAGAATGTTCGGGTTAAGATTAAAAGCGGCGAAGCCGCCGGTTTCCTGGGTCATGGGTCTGCCTCTAAGTGCATCCGCAAAGACCCATGCTCCAAAGCTGCGCATGCCGTGTTGAGACTCAAGAGTCGCCCTGGCTGCTTTGTCGGCGGGGATTTGCGAAAACGAATGAATGAAAAAGATTCGTCAAGGGAGAGTCCGCTGTGCGGACGTGCAGCCGAAGCTGACTTCGGGGAATTGCGCTACCTAAACGCGGCCCGGTTAAAGGCCGGCGCGCACTATACCGGAAATAGCTGAAAAAGGGAGCTTTTTTTATCGCAGCGCACTGATAAACCGCGCTGCGTCGCGGGCTTTGCAGATCTGTGCGCCAGGGTCTATTTTTCAAAGGCCCGGCCCTGCTGGTCATCAAGCTTAAACGGTTCACCCACCCACTCAGGCCCTTCGGTCTGAAACCCTACCCGCGCCCGAGGGCACACCCGATGAAACAAGCCAGCAGTAGCCGCGTCAGCCGTGCACTTGAGGGCCATGTTCTGTTGCTGGGCCTGGACCGCGTGGCCAAACGCAATGCCTTCGATCTGGATTTACTCAATGAGCTGAGCCTGGCCTATGGCGAATTTGATCGAAACGATGACGCCCGGGTGGCCGTGGTATTTGCCCACGGCGATCACTTCACGGCGGGGCTGGACTTGGCCAATGTCAGCGGCGTGATGGCGGGCGGCTGGCAACCGCCGCTGGGCGGGTGCGATCCCTGGGGCGTATTCGCAGGGCCCAGGGTCAGCAAACCGGTGATCGTCGCGGCCCAGGGCTACTGCCTGACCATTGGTATCGAGTTGATGCTGGCGGCGGATATCAACCTCTGCGCCAGCAATACACGCTTTGCACAGATGGAAGTGCAACGTGGAATATTTCCGTTTGGCGGCGCGACAATGCGCTTGCACCAGATCGCGGGCTGGGGCAATGCGATGCGCTGGCTGCTTACCGGAGACGAGTTCGACGCCCATGAAGCCCTGCGCCTGGGCCTGGTACAGGAAGTAATGGCCAGTGAAGACCTGTTGCCCCGCGCCATCGAACTGGCCAACCGCATTGCTCGTCAGGCGCCGCTTGGCGTGCAGGCGACGTTGATGTCGGCGCGTCTGGCGCGTATGGAAGGCGAAGCTGTCGCAGCCGCCGCCCTGCCGCCCATGGTGGATAAATTGCTCAACAGCGAGGATGCCAAGGAAGGTGTGCGGACGATGATCGAGAAGCGACCGGGGGTGTTCAAGGGGATTTGAGTTGGCAATACCGACGCGATCGGGGGCAAGCCCCCTCCCACATGTGTACGTGTAAACGGATCTGAAATGCGGTCGAATGTGGGAGGGGGCTTGCTCCCGATCGCGCCGGAACAGACAACTAGGTTGCCGGCCGAATAGCCTTGATCAACGGCTGCAACGAGTACCCCAATCGCGGCGCCAAAGCTTCGGCGCGGGCTGACAGGGCATCGAGGTCCAGTTCCTGATCCAGCTCGGAAGGCACCAGCAGAATCACATTGCCCTCCTTCACCGGCAGCTCCCAGTAGTGTCGGTGATACAACCCACGCAGCAATGCCGCGCCCAGCGGTTTACCATCATCGGTGGCCCACTGGTTGATCACCAGCCAGCCGCCGGGGTTGAGTTTCTTCTGGCAGCTTTCCAGAAAGGTCCAGGCCAGATGCCCCACACCGGGGCCGACATCGGTGTAGAGGTCGACGAAGATCAGGTCGGCCGATTCAGCGGTATCGAGCAATTGCAGGGCGTCCCCCACTCGAATGTACAAGCGCGGGTCGTCATCAAGCCCCAGGTATTCGATGGCCAGGCGCGGTACATCAGGGCGCAGTTCAATGGCCTCGACGTCTTCCAGCGGCAGAAACCTGAGGCATGCCTGGGTCAACGTGCCCGCGCCCAAACCGAGGAACAACGCGCTCTCCGGCTGCTCATGGCACAGCGCACCGATCAACATGGCCCGGGTGTAGTCATACTCCAACCAGCTCGGGTCGGCGGTGAACACGCAGCTTTGCTCGATGGCGTCGCCGAATTCGAGAAAGCGGTAATCGGCTACTTCGAGCACACGGATCATGCCGAAATCATCATGGACTTCGGCCAGCAGGCGCTCGACACGCTCCTCGGTCATCACTACTCCTAAGGGGTTACCGCTTGGCAAAGGCGCGATTGTCGGCCAACCGGCAGCAACAGGTCACGCACTAATTGCTGATAACATCAGCGTTATCCGTCAATCACCCAATCGAGTTCATGATGAGCCAACCTTGGAGCCCCGACAGCTGGCGCGCCCTGCCAATCCAGCAACAACCCCAGTATCCGGACGCTGCACACCTGTTGCAGGTGGAGCAGAACCTGGCCAGCTACCCGCCGCTGGTGTTTGCCGGGGAAGCCCGTGAGTTGCGTCGCCAGTTTGCCGAAGTGACCCAAGGTCGCGCCTTCCTCCTGCAAGGTGGCGATTGTGCCGAGAGTTTTGCCGAGTTCTCCGCGGCAAAAATCCGCGACACCTTCAAGGTGCTGCTGCAGATGGCGATTGTCATGACCTTCGCCGCCGGTTGCCCGGTGGTGAAAGTCGGACGCATGGCCGGCCAGTTTGCCAAACCGCGCTCATCCAACGATGAGACCATCGACGGTATCACCCTGCCTGCCTACCGTGGCGACATCGTCAACGGCATCGGCTTCGATGAAAAAAGCCGTGTGCCGGACCCGGACCGCCTGTTGCAGTCCTACCACCAGTCCACAGCCACCCTCAACCTGCTACGCGCGTTTGCCCAAGGGGGGTTCGCCGACCTGCACCAGGTGCACAAGTGGAACCTGGACTTTATCGCCAACTCAGCCCTGGCCGAGAAGTACAGCCAACTGGCCGACCGCATCGACGAGACCCTGGCCTTCATGCGCGCCTGTGGCATGGACAGCTCGCCGCAATTGCGCGAAACCAGCTTCTTCACCGCCCACGAAGCGTTGCTGCTCAACTATGAACAAGCCTTCGTGCGCCGCGACAGCCTGACCAACGACTACTACGACTGCTCGGCCCATATGCTGTGGATCGGCGACCGTACACGCCAGTTGGACGGCGCCCACGTCGAATTCCTGCGCGGGGTGAACAACCCGATCGGCGTGAAAGTCGGGCCGAGCATGAACCCGGACGATCTGATCCGCCTGATTGATATCCTTAACCCGGACAATGACCCTGGTCGCCTCAACCTGATTGCGCGCATGGGCGCAGGCAAGGTCGGCGACCACTTGCCCAACCTGATCCGCGCCGTACAGCGCGAGGGCAAGCAGGTGCTGTGGAGCTCCGATCCTATGCACGGCAACACCATCAAGGCCAGCAGCGGCTACAAGACCCGCGACTTTGCGCAAATCCTCGGCGAAGTGAAGGAGTTCTTTCAGGTGCACCACGCCGAAGGCAGCTACGCCGGCGGTATTCATATCGAGATGACCGGGCAGAACGTCACCGAATGCATCGGCGGCGCACGGCCGATTACCGAAGACGGGCTATCGGACCGCTATCACACCCATTGCGACCCACGGATGAATGCCGATCAGTCGCTGGAGCTGGCGTTTCTGATTGCCGAGACCTTGAAACAGGTCAAACGCTGATCAACATCGCCGCCCTTAATCGGGCGGCATCGGGTCGCTGGCAATTGAGCTGGACCTGCTCCAGCCCCAGCCAGGCGGCCATTTGCCGCAGGTTGACGGCCAGCGCCAACATGCCTTCGTCCTCCAGCCCCGATTCTTCTTCGTGCACTGCATGCACCGCCAGCCGCCCATGGGCACGCTCGGCCCGCAGGTCGACGCGCGCAGCGATCCGCTCATTGTGCAAAAACGGCAGCACGTAGTAGCCATACACCCGCTTGTCTTGCGGGGTGTAGATCTCCAGTCGATAGCGGAAATCGAACAAGCGCTCGGTGCGGCTGCGCTCCCATATCAATGAATCGAACGGTGACAGCAAGGCACTCGCCGGCACTTTGCGTGGCACTTTGGGCTCCGGCAGACAGTACGCTGGTTGCTTGAAGCCTTGCACCTGGCACGTCAGCAACTGCCCGTCCTCGACCAGTTCGGCCAAGCGCGGGCGGCTGTCCGCGGGGTCGAGGCGGAAATAATCGCGCAGGTCCTTTTCGGTGGCGATACCCAGCGCCGTTGCGCTATGCATCAGCAAGCCGCGCTGGGCTTGAGCCTCGCTCATGGACGTTTGAAGAATCTCGCCCGGGATCACACGCTCCGGCAAATCATACAGTCGCTCAAAACCTCGGCGCCCCGCGACGGTGACCAAACCGGCGGCGAACAGCCATTCCAGTGCGTGCTTCTCATCACTCCAATCCCACCAGGGCCCAGCACGCTCCTCTCGGGTCGACAAACTGCCCGCACCCAAGGCGCCCTGTTGCTCGACGCTGTGCAACACACGCCGAATAGTCGCCTGCTGCTCACGGCCAAAACGCGCCATCTGCGCATAGATGCCTTGCCCTTGCCTGGCCCGCTCCATGCGCCAGCGCATCAGCGGGTACATCGCCATCGGCAACAGCGACGCCTCATGCCCCCAATACTCGAACAATGAACGCCGCCGCCCCTGGCTCCAGGCTGCTTGCTCAAGGAGCAACGGGGTGTACTGGCCCAGGCGGGAGAACAACGGCAGGTAGTGGGAACGCACCAATGCGTTGACCGAGTCGATTTGTATAACGCCCAGGCGTTCGATCAGCCGGTTGAGGCGCGCCGCTTTTATCTGGGCAGGCGCCTGGCGCCCCGAGAAACCCTGGGCGGCCAGCGCCATGCGTCGAGCTTGCTTGAGTGAAAAGGACAGGTCGGCGGGCATGGCAATCTCCATAAAAGCTCGCCCCCTACCCTACTGCATCCTGGCTTACTTTCGCAGCGGGTCTTCCCAGAAATGCCGATGGCTTTCCTGCTCGACGTCGGCGCGGTTGAGCCCGATATCCTTGAGTGCGTCATCGCTCAACGTCGCCAGCATATTGCGCTCTTGATGCAACAACTGCCAACGCGCAACCCTATTAAACAGACCGGCAAACCACCACTTATTCAGTAATACAAAACCTTTTTGACCTTTCATCTTCTCGCCCTCCAGTAGGGATGACGAAAGTGTGTGCCTGCCGCTATGATCAATCCAACGAATGTTTCTTATGCAATACATCTCGGAGATTGATCCATTGTCCGGCTACCCGAGTATCGACACTGACGTGCTACGCACCTTCGTGGCCATTGCTGACCAAGGCGGCTTTACCCGCGCCGGTGAACTGGTCAACCGCACTCAATCGGCGGTGAGCATGCAGATGAAACGCCTGGAGGAGGATGTGTTGCAGCGCAAGCTGTTCGAGCGTGACGGCCGACAAGTGCGGCTCACGCCCGAAGGCCAGGTGCTGCTGGGGTATGCGCGGCGCATCCTGAAACTGCACAGCGAGGTGTTCAATACCCTGCGCGAGCCACATATGGTGGGGCTGGTACGCATCGGCACGCCGGATGACTACGTCATGCGTTTTTTGCCGGGAATCCTGAAGCAGTTTTCCAAAGCTTACCCACTGATTCAGCTTGAGATGCACTGCGAGGCGTCGTCTGTATTGATGCAACGGCGGGACCTGGCGCTGACCGTCATTAGCCGCGAGCCCGGTAATGATATCGGTGAGCTGTTACGCACTGAACGCATGGTGTGGGCTGCGTCACCGTGCTTCTGTGTCGATGAGCACGATGCCCTGCCACTGGCGATTTCCGGCGATGACTGCCTGTACACCCATTGGGCACGCGCCGCACTGGATGCGGCCGGACGGGATTATCGCCTGGCCTATCACAGCTCCAACGGCGCGGCGATCCAGGCGGTGGTCAGTGCTGGCCTGGCGGCGATGGTCAGCATGGAAAGCCTGATCACCGACGACCTGCGAGTGCTTGGCAGCGAAGAAGGCTTTCCCCCGCTGCCGTCGATGAATCTGCGCTTGCTGCGCAACCCGCAGATGACGTCGCCGATCACGGAATGCCTGGCGGAGTACATCGTTGAAGGCTTCAAACTTTAAAGGTCAGCATGACCGCGCACACCACTAAAAAACCACAGAACAGGCCGCGCAACAGGCGCTCCGGCATGGCGTGCGCGACTTTCACACCCCAACTGATACTGAGCAGGCCACCTACCGCCAGTGGCAGGCCGATCATCCAGTCCACCTCGTGGTGCCAGGCATAAGTGACCAGGGTCACGCTGGTGCTGGGCAGCGCCAAGGCCAACGATAAGCCTTGGGCAACCACTTGGGTGGTGCCGAACACACTGGTGAGTACCGGCGTGGCGACCACCGCGCCACCCACGCCGAACAATCCGCCCATGGAGCCGGACGCCGCACCCAATACCCCAAGCCACGGCCATGAATAGCGCATCTGCGCCGTGGGCGGTGCGTTGCGGGTGAACATGCGCAGCAGGTTGTAGACCGACAACGCCACCAGGAACGCAATAAAGCCGATACGCATTGCGCCCGCATCCAGCCCCACCGCCCAGATAGATCCCAGCCAGGCAAAGCAGAATCCCATCACGCCCAATGGCAAGGCGTGACGCAACTCGATGCGATTACGCTGGTGATAGCGCCACAGGGCAAGCATCACATTGGGCACCACCATGACCAAGGCGGTGCCCTGGGCGATCTGCTGATCCAGGCCGAACAGCACGCCCAGCACCGGGATAGCAATCAGCCCGCCGCCAATGCCAAACAGCCCACCCACCGTGCCCAGGGCCGCGCCCAATATCAGGTACATCACTAAATCCAACACCGCACTACTCCGTCATCCCAAGCCTTGCATGCTACGCAGTCGGCTCTAGCGCGGAAACGCACAGCAACGCACAATGGCTATGCCAATCTCGCACAGGCGCTAGCCAATGAACCCCAATACCCTCACCGAACAACTGGGCCTGTTTCTGGACGTATTGGAAACCGGCAGCTTTTCCGCCGCCGCACGGCGCCATCCGCTGACGCCCTCCGCGGTGGCTAGGCGTATCGACAGCCTGGAAAGCTCAGTGGGCAGCCAGCTGTTCCAGCGCAGCACCCATGCGGTGCTGCCGACACCGGCGGGTTTGGCCTTTGCCGAACGGGCCCGGCGGATCGTCAGTGAGTTGCAACTGGCGCGGGCGGAAGCAGTGTCCCTGAGCCACGCGCCGGAAGGCTTGATCCGGGTGGATGCACCTGCGGCATTCGGTCGACGGCACCTGGCACCGGTGATTGCGGATTTTTTGAACGTGTACCCGGGCCTGGACGTGCACCTGCACCTGATCGACAGCTTTGTCGATATGCAGGGCGCACACTTGGGCAAGGTCGACCTGGTGCTGCGCGCCGGGCATATCGTAGACACGCGGTTGATCGCTACCCCGCTGGCGAGCATCGTGCGTATCGCCTGTGCCAGCCCGGCCTACTTGAAGAGCCGCGGCACACCGACCCATCCTCGAGAACTGAGCGAGCATGACGGCCTTGACTGGGATGGCCTGGCGCCGATGTTTGCCTGGCGCTTTGAGCACGACGGGCGCCGCACCACTTATCGTCCGCGGCGTATCCGCCTGAGCGCCAACAACGCCGAGGCCCTGCTCAGCGGTGCGCTGGCGGGGCTGGGCATCGCGCATTTGCCTACCTGGCTTGCCAGTGAATACCTGGTACGGGGTGAGCTGCTGCCGCTGTTTTGTGAAAACGGCCTGCCCAGCCCGGAGACCGCCGGCATTTATGCGCTGCGCCTGGAACAACAACCCAACGCCCGTAGCCGATTACTCCTTGAATACCTCAAGTCGCGCTTCAGCCCAGTGCCGCCTTGGGATTTGGCCTTGCAAAGCGGCCTGATCTGACCCGCCTGGCAAAATTATCTGGCGCATTAAAGATTTGCCCGCTAGATTCCAGCGCAGACACGCTTTTACGAGGCACCTCAATGAGTAAAAACCCTGATCCCTGTCAATCGCTGCTGCTGGACAATCAGCTGTGCTTCGCCTTGCATTCCACCTCGTTGCTGATGACAAAGGTGTACAAACCCTTGCTCCAGGCGCTCGGCCTGACCTACCCGCAGTATCTGGCCATGATGGTGCTGTGGGAAGAGGATGGTTTGACCGTCAGCGAAATCAGCAGCCGCCTGCTGACGGACCCCGGTTCACTCACGCCATTACTCAAACGCCTGGAAGCCGAGGGCCTGCTTAGCCGCACCCGTAGCCGCGAAGATGAGCGGGTGGTGGTGGTAGAGCTGACCGACGCCGGGCGTGCCTTGCAGGGCAAGGCCAAGGACGTGCCCCAATGCATCCTGGGCGCCAGCGGGATGCAGCTTGCGCAATTGCGCAAGCTGCAGGCCGACCTGATCGCGCTGCGCGGCAATCTGCAAAGCGCTATTTAGAAAACAGCAAATCACTTGAATGTGGGAAGGGCAGTGCGCCCCTCCCGCATTCAATTTCAGCAAGTCAAAAACATTTATCTTGCGCGCAAAACATTAGCGCTATACATTGGCCTTACCAACTACTTAGCGCGCAAATATTTAGCGCTAACAATCAAAGAGGAACGCCCCATGCAAACGCTCTATACCGCTGTAGCCACCGCCACTGGCGGCCGTGATGGTCGCGCTGTTTCCAGCGATAACATCCTCGACGTCAAACTCTCCACCCCCAAGGAACTGGGCGGTGCTGGTGGCCAGGCTACCAACCCGGAGCAACTGTTCGCCGCGGGCTACTCCGCTTGCTTTATCGGAGCGCTGAAATTTGTCGCCAGCCAGACCAAACGCAAAATCCCGGATGACGCCTCTATCACCGCCCAAGTTGGCATCGGTCAGATCCCCGGCGGTTTCGGCCTGGACATCGACCTGCACGTCAGCCTGCCGGGCCTGGCCCAGGAGGATGCGCAAAGCCTGGTCGACGCCGCCCACCAGGTATGCCCTTATTCCAACGCCACCCGTGGCAACGTGGATGTGCGCTTGCATGTAACAGTCTGATAAACAGACGCCCACAAAAAAGCCCGACACCAGGTCGGGCTTTTTGCGTACCGGCGGGGCCAGAATTACTTCTTGGCGCGACCTTTGTACGAACCACCTTCGCGGGTGTCGATCTCGATCAGGTCGTCGATTTCGATGAAATCGGCCACTTGCAGTTCGGTACCGTTGCTCAGCTTGGCAGGCTTCATCACCTTGCCCGAAGTGTCGCCGCGAGCGGAACCTTCGGTGTAGGCAACCTTACGCACGATGGTAGTCGGCAGCTCTACGGACACCAGGCGCTCTTCGAAGAAAATCGCTTCGCAGACGTCTTCCATGCCTTCTTCGATGAACGGCAGAACGGCTTCGATATCTTCAGCGTTCAGCTCGTACATGGTGTAGTCGGTGGTGTCCATGAACGTGTAGGTGTCGCCGCTGATGAAGGACAGGGTCGCTTCCTTGCGGTCGAGGATCACGTCGTCCAGTTTGTCGTCAGCGCTGTAGACGATCTCGGTCTTGTAACCGGTCAGCAGGTTCTTCAGCTTGGTCTTCATGATTGCGCTGTTACGACCAGACTTGGTGAACTCAGCTTTCTGAACCAGCCAAGGGTCGTTTTCGAGACGGATCACTGTACCGGGTTTCAGTTCTTTACCAGTTTTCATTGCATATATCCGAAATTTGGATGGGATTTACAAAAATCAAGGTGGCGTATCATATCCAACTTTCATAAAACTGTACCAGCGCCGTCGCAAGATCGGCCTGCAAGCCTTGTTCCAGACACCAGTTCTGCGCGTGCTCATTCACCTCGGGCCAGTGTTCCAGCAGCATTTTCCAGGACTGTGCCATGTCGCCATCAGCGTTCCAGGCTTGCCAAAGCGCAAAGACAGCCGCTTTGGCGGCAGGCGAGAGTGCAGCGGTGTACAACTCAAGGAAGGCATCCAGTTTGTCCAGGTGGATGTCTTCATCCTGGCGGTAGATATGCCACAGCAACGGCCTCCCCGCCCATTGGGCGCGCACGAAGGAATCCTCACCGCGCACGGCGTTGAACTCGCAACACCACAGCAAATGGTCATATTGCTCCTGGCGCATGAATGCAATGACCTGCACCGTCAGCGCCCCGCGTACCTGGATGTCTCCCGCCGACAGGCTGGTCACGCCCAACCAGCGTTGCACATCCCCCAGAATTCGCCCTTCCGGCACCAGCAAGTGAGTGGCACGCCCATCCTTGGCGAGCACGTCCAGCCAACCGGCCAGCCCAGGATTCTCATAGGCAAACAATGAGATCAATCGTGCCCCGCCCGCAGGAGACACGCCCAGGCTCTGCAGGAATTGTCGTTGCGCAACGTCATCCTGCTGAAAAGCCTGGCGTCGCTCCACCAACCCGGCTTCACGCAGCAAACCACCGGTACCAGGACGAAAGCCGGGGAAGAAAAAGTACTTCTGCACCCCCTTGAACTTCACCGAAGGCAGGCGATGACAACCCACCACCCAGTCTTCTGCGCTGAGGTAATCCAGGTTCATCCACAACGGCGGGCGCTCACGCTCGGCCATGCGCTCCATGTAGTGCGGCGGCAGCTGGCAGGCGAATGCAGCAATCACCACATCGGCCGACTGCGCGCCCGGCCACTCGGCCGGCCAGTGCCGCACCTCTACGCCCTCTTGCCATTGCTGGTCCATCTGCACATCAATGTGCGGGCACATGCGCTCGAACGCCCGCAGGTCATCGACCCACAAGCACACCTCACAACCATGCTCCGCCACCAACTGTCGGGCCAGGCGCCAGGTCACGCCGATGTCGCCGTAGTTGTCGACGACGCTGCAAAAAATATCCCAGCGGGCTTTCATTCCGGGCTCCATCGTCCAAAGGCTCGATTGTCCGCATAAATGCGCTGATGCAGAAGGCTTGATCGCGATTATTCTGCACGGCGGCTGTGCGACAATCGGCACCACGCCGTCAATGTCTGCAAGGAGGCCATCATGTCCGACCGTCAGCTGTCACTGTTCAAGCTGTGCATCGCCATTGCCGCAGGCGTGTGGCTGGGGTTTATCGCCATTGCGCTGACCGCCTGGCTGGCAACTCGCTATCTGTTTCCCCAAAGCCTGGCACCCGTGGCCCAGGCGGTTCAGCAGTTGGGCGAGCCAGCCGCAGTTGTGCCGCAGCCAACGAACCGCATGTTCGAACAGTATCAACAAAACCTGCAAAAGCAGGAACAACAACAGGCCCTGGACCAGGCCCGCAGCAATGCGCGCAACCTGTCCAACCCCAAATGCCAGTTCTGGCTGCAACAGGACCAGAACGCCCCCAGTGAAAAGACTCGGGCCAATGTCCTGCAATTTTGCGATTGAAGACCATGAATAAACACGCCGTCCTCCAGTTGATCCTGGAAAAACTCACCGCCGACCTCGATATTGCCCAACGCGCCGCACAGACTGCCTACGAAACCGCGACCCACGAAGAAAACATCGCCGAGAACAAATACGACACCCTGGGGTTGGAGGCGTCATACCTGGCGGCCGGGCAGGCCAAGCGAGTCGAGGAGATCAAGCAATCGCTGACGCTGTGCCAGAACCTTCAGTTGCGAGGGTACGATGAACAACGCGGGATAGAAGTCGGTGCGCTGCTGGGCCTGGAAGACGAGAACGGTCGCCAGCAATGGCTATTTTTGGCGCCGGATGCGGCAGGGTTGAAAGTCGATGTGGTCGGGCAACCGGTGACCGTCATCACCCCGCGCTCGCCCCTGGGCAAAAGCCTGCTCGGCAAGTTTGAAGGCGATGAGGTAGAGATTCTGGTGGCAGGCGCTCGGCAACACTTTACGGTTACCGAGGCCCGATAAATCACTCAGTGGACGGGCAATTCAACGCCGTCGAACAAATCTTCCAGCTCTTGCTTGTTGTGGCACTGGATCGCCTTGGCCATGACTTCGCGGGTCAGGTGCGGTGCGAATTTCTCGATGAAATCGCACATGAACCCCCGCAGGAAGGTGCCGCGACGGAAGCCGATCTTGGTCACGCTCGACTCGAACAATTCGCTGGCATCCAGCACCACCAGGTCTTTGTCGAGGTTGGTGTCGACCGCCATCTTGGCGACGATCCCGACGCCCAGGCCCAGGCGAACATAAGTTTTGATCACGTCGGCATCCGCCGCGGTGAACACCACTTTTGGCGTCAGACCACGATGACTGAACGCTTCGTCGAGCTTCGAACGACCGGTAAACCCAAATACATAAGTCACAATCGGGTATTCGGCCAGGGCTTCCAGCGTCAGCTTCGGCAGCTTGGCCAAGGGGTGCCCCTGGGGCACGACCACGCAGCGGTTCCAGCGGTAGCACGGCATCATCACCAAGTCGCCGAACAGCTCCAGGGCCTCGGTGGCGATGGCAAAATCGACGGTGCCATCAGCGGCCATCTCGGCGATCTGCATCGGTGAGCCCTGGTGCATGTGCAGGGCGACGTCCGGGTATTGCTTGATGAAATCGCGAATCACCGGCGGCAATGCATAACGCGCCTGGGTGTGGGTGGTGGCGATCGACAGGGTGCCCTTTTTTTCGTTGGAGAATTCCTGGGCGATCTGCTTGATGCTCTCGACTTTACGCAAGATCTCGCCAGCGGTGGTGATGATCCGCTCGCCAGCCGGGGTGACGCGGGTCAGGTGCTTGCCACTGCGAGCGAACACTTCGACGCCCAACTCGTCTTCGAGCAGGCGGATCTGCTTGCTGATACCGGGTTGCGAGGTGTAAAGGCTTTGAGCGGTAGCGGAAACGTTGAGGTCGTGGTGCGCCACTTCCCAGATGTAGCGCAGTTGTTGAAGCTTCATATCAATCCCTCAAAGCAGATAGACGCCACGGGTATCAGCGACGATATATAACTATATTAAAGGTTAGACAGATAAATCTAGAACTTTTTATCGTTTTTACCGATCAGCTATCTTCGCTGCGTCTACGCTGCAGCGACGGCACCAGATAAACCGGCACCGGAGACAGCTGCAACACGCGAGCAGCGGTGCGCCCCAAGGGCACGGCCACGCCGGTTGCCTGGCTATGACTCCCTACGATCAGCAAGTCGACGGAAAGTTTTCGCAGTTGGTCGAGAATCACCTCGCAGGTATCCCCTTGGATCACCCTGACCGAACGAATCAATTGCAGGTCCTGCTCCCCTTCTCCCAACTCATCGCGAAAGCCGTCCAATACGCGCTGTTCGATGGTCGCCATGACCGTGCTCAACCCCTGGCTCTGCCATTCGCTCAGCGCCTTCTCATCAAGGTAGCTCTGTAATACTGATTCGGCGAACAACCCGATGGGCTCGACCACATGGATCACATACAGGTCAGCCTTGAACGTTCGCGCCAGTGCCAGCGCATGTTGCATCACGTACGGCGCATACAGACCCAGGTCCGTGGCATACAACATCGAACGAATCATAGAACCTCCTGGACTGCCAGGATGGCGGAGATTGAATGAGCTTAGCAGCTAGCTCTCGGTCTGGATTCTCAACTCGTTACTGATGCCATGGGGCACATGCCCGGTGGCCACCACCTCCCTGGCTTTCTCGCAATGCCCGGCCTGGTCATCAAAAAATACATCGGCCGCAAAGGCCTCCAGGAAGGCGGATTTTTCCAGCCCCCCGAGAAACAGCGACTCGTCCAGGCGGATATCCCACTCACGCAGCGTACGAATTACACGCTCATGGGACGGCGCCGAACGTGCAGTGACCAGCGCCGTGCGGATCGGGCAGGCGTCATCGGCAAACTCGCGCTGCAACAGGTTGAGCGCCGCCAGGAAGCCTTTGAACGGGCCGCCGTGCAACGGCTGGCGCGCCGACTCCCGCTCACTGGCCTGAAAGGCTTCCAGCCCGCCAGCCTGGTAGACACGCTCGGACTCGTCGGAGAACAACACCGCGTCGCCGTCGAATGCGATGCGCAGTTCTTCGCTCGAAGCCCGACGCGCACCGCCCGACAGAATCGTCGCCGCGGCAAAACCGGCATCCAGGGCGCTGCGCACATCTTCAGCATGGGTGGAGAGAAACAGATGACAACCGAAGGCCGCCAAATAAGGATAAGGACTACGCCCGCCGACGAAAGCGGCGCGCGAAATATCCAGGCCGTAATGCTGGATCGAGTTGAACACCCGCAACCCGGTATCGGCACTGTTGCGCGACACCAGTACCACCTCAACCCGCGCACGGCCCAAGCTGGCATTCAGGCTCAGCAGTTTTTTGACCAGCGGGAAGGCATCGCCGGGCTCGAGGGTTTCTTCCTCGTGTTCGATCTGGTATTTGCGGTAAGCCTCAACACCTTCAGCCAGGTAGACTTTGTGACTGTCACTGAGGTCGAACAGCGCCCGCGAGGAAATCGCCAGCACCAGCTTGTCACCTAACCCCTTTGCCATGGTGTCTCCCCCCAATCAGCGATTGTGCCGATCAATAAAACTCAAGGCCTGGAACAGCGCCTGCATACGCGGCAGCTCGCAACCGGCCGCCCTCGCAGCGGCCAGGGGCCGGGCGTAGATCGCCGCCAATTCCAATGGGCGCTTATGCACGTGATCGTGATACATGCTGGGCAAGTAATCGTCCATGGTTTCGGTCATGGCAAACATCTGCCCGGCGTAGCTGGCGGGAATTTCATGGCCGCAGGCACGGGCGCCTTGCACCACTTCGGCCATCAAAGCCTGGATCAATTCGCGGCTGGACTCATCCGCCATCATGGCCTTAGTTCCCGTGCCCAGCAACACAGACAGGCCGTTATACGGCACGTTCCACACCAGTTTATGCCAGCGCGCCTGATGCACGTTGGCCATGGCCTGGGACTCGATGCCGGCCCGGTGAAACAGCCCCGCGCCCTCTTCGACAATTGCCTTTTGCTGCGCCTCATCGTTGGCAGCCGTACCGCTGTGATACCCCAGGTTGACCCGGCCCAGTGCCTGATGCTCGACCACACCCGGAGCGGACCGGTACACGCCGATGTAGCACAGCCCGCCGAGCAGGTGCAGCGACGCTGGCAAATGTTCACGCAGACTGTCCTCCACATCGAGGCCGTTTTGCAGCAGCACCACCTTGGCATCCGGCGCCGCGACCTGGGCGATAGTAGGCGCCAGGTCCACGTTGCCGGTGGATTTGGTGCCCACCAACAGCCAGTCGCATGAAGGCATGTCGGCGGCGCAGGCATAGGCCTGAACCGGATGCAGGTGCAACGGGCCATGCACCGTGCTGTTGACGTGCAGGCCCTGTTGACTGACCGCTGCATATTCGCTGCGCAACAGGAAATGCACATCGAAGCCAGCACGCGCCAGCATCAAGCCGTAGTAACCACCAATGGCACCCGTGCCAATAATGCCAATGCGTGGCGACGGGGATGAAAGGGCTGTCATGGCAAATCCTCTGGTGTGCGTGTGAGCGCCTGGTTTACACATTTGGCGAGGTCGGATGCCGTAAGCCGTGTCTGTAATTGCCCGAGGAACTGACCCTCGCACACCAGGAACAACGCCGGCAAATGAAAGATCTGGTAGCGTTCGACTGCACCGCCATTGTGCCCGGCATCAACCCAGCACACGCGGTCCACCGGCAGCGGCCAGCTCGGCAGTTGCTGGCGTGCCCAACGGCAACTGGAGCAGCCGACACTGGTAAACACTACCAGCGAAATACCTGGCAATCCCAGCAATTGCTGGTCAATATCCAGGTCGGTCAATTCCAGTTCCTTCACTATACTGCTGCCACTGCCGTCAACCGGACGGCGCTCGGAGTCCGTGTACATGGGTCGTTTTTTACCTCACCCTGATGATGTCGCTGTCGAGTTGATCCAACGTCCCTCTCCTGCCCTGCCCCGTCAACGCCTGCACACTATCGGCCGCGGCGGCGTCGCCTGCAATTGGCCGCGAGCCTGGCGCCCAGGCACGGCGGTCGACCTGCATATCCCCTCCCTGGGGCCCAGCGCCCGTTATCCGGGCTATGTAGCCTGGTGCCGCAAAGGCGAAAACGCTTATCGCGTCGGTATTTGCTTTACCGATGAGCACGCCTTGTTCGGTGCGCGAATGGGCGAGCAAGTGTGCCAGATCGAACGTTACTGTCGCCTGCACGAAAACACCGAGCCAACACCTGCGCAACTGGAAGCCATGGCCCGTGACTGGGTGTCGCGCCACGCCGCCGAGTTCTCCAATGAGGCCGTTGTGCAATCGGCGCTGGATTAAACCGGGCTTTGCCCATTGTCGCGGGCCCGTGTTACGCGCTAAGGTTCCTCCCCCCTGTATTCAAATCATGCTGTGCCCGCCGCACGGGGATGGCTGGCGGCCGGCACCCGTGACCCTGGCGAGTAACACGATGGCTGATTTACCGATCAATGACCTTAACGTCGAATCCAACGAGACCCTGATCACACCCGATCAGCTCAAGCGCGAAATCCCCCTGAGCGACGCTGCCCTGCAGACCGTCACCAAGGGTCGCGAAGTCATCCGTGACATTCTCGATGGCACCGACCACCGTCTTTTCGTGGTGATCGGGCCTTGCTCGATCCACGACCTCAAGGCTGCCCACGAATACGCCGAGCGTCTCAAGGTGCTGGCTGCGGAAGTGTCCGACACCCTGTACCTGGTGATGCGCGTCTATTTCGAGAAACCGCGTACCACCGTCGGCTGGAAAGGCTTGATCAACGACCCGTACCTGGACGACTCGTTCAAGATCCAGGACGGCTTGCACATCGGGCGCAAACTGTTGCTGGACCTGGCTGAAATGGGCCTGCCCACTGCCACCGAAGCGCTGGACCCGATCTCCCCGCAGTATCTGCAGGACCTGATCAGCTGGTCGGCCATTGGCGCACGCACCACCGAATCCCAGACCCACCGCGAAATGGCGTCTGGCCTGTCTTCGGCCGTAGGCTTCAAGAATGGTACCGACGGCGGTCTGACCGTGGCGATCAATGCCCTGCAATCGGTCTCCAGCCCTCACCGTTTCCTGGGTATCAACCAGGAAGGTGGCGTCTCCATCGTCACCACCAAGGGCAACGCCTACGGTCACGTAGTACTGCGCGGTGGCAACGGCAAGCCCAACTACGATTCGGTCAGTGTCGCACTGTGCGAACAGGCGCTGAACAAAGCCAAGATCAAGCCAAACATCATGGTTGACTGCAGCCACGCCAACTCCAACAAGGACCCGGCCTTGCAGCCACTGGTGATGGAAAACGTCGCCAACCAGATCCTGGAAGGCAACCAGTCGATCATCGGCTTGATGGTCGAAAGCCATTTGAACTGGGGTTGCCAGGCAATTCCAAAGGATCTGGCCGATTTGCAGTACGGCGTGTCGATTACCGATGCCTGCATCGACTGGGCGGCTACCGAAACCACCCTGCGCAGCATGCACGCCAAGCTCAAGGACGTGTTGCCCAAGCGCAAACGCAGCTGAACCACGCATTTTTCTGGATCAGACGCACACAAAAACGCCGGGCTAAGCCCGGCGTTTTTATTGGCAACTGGTCAGTTACAGCTTTGCGGCATGGCGCTGGTGGCGCTCCATGTAGCGTTCGACATACGAGCACGACGGGATCACCGTGTAGCCGGCCTCTTCGGCAAACTTCAAGGCTTCTTCTGTCAACGCGGCGGCAATGCCTCGTCCGCGCAGCGCGTTGGGCACGAACGTGCGATAGATATCCAGCGTCTGCTTCCCGAGGTCCATATAGGTCAGATAGGCACGATGACCGTCCACATTGGTCTCGAACTGATGACCAGCCTGGTCATGGTGGATGGACAACGCCTCGCTCATCACTACTCCTCGCGGGTCTTGAATATTGACCCTACCTTACCGATGTTTTTCCGGCGAAGGAACATCTACGCCACCCCGTGCCGGTTTCGACAACGAGAAAACCCTGAGCGCTCACAGCCAGCACGTAGGGAATAGTAGGCACCAATCCTGCAATTGCTCAAGGCGCACTCATCATTCCCTGCCCCGGCTGGATATATAGAAAGGGCCTCGATCAACCGTTGACCGATAGCCTGAACATTGCCGGCAGTTGAAGCTTGAGACGAACTGCCGCTCTTAAAGTCACCTCTAGATGCGCAAAAGATACCAGCCGGAGTAAAGCCGATGGCAACGAAAGTGCCCGCTTCGATATATAAATTTTCATCTGTTTACAAGGCTTAACACATGCGGGCCGGCCCTTTCAGCCTGGATCCAATGTCGATCGAGATGAAAAAAATTGGACAGTTTTCATACAAACCTTCAAAAGGTTAGCCAAAATAGATTCGGCACAGGAATTTTTTTTGCTTCTTGCGCAACGTCAGTTTACTTACTACAAGTAATGGGTAGTATGTACGCCGGCTATTAGCTCACTCTGAGCAAGTAGCCATCTAATTGAAAGTCCTTGAAGGGGAACACGATGAACAACGTTCTGAAATTCTCTGCTCTGGCTCTGGCCGCAGTTCTGGCTACCGGTTGCAGCAGCGTCTCCAAAGAAACCGAAGCTCGTCTGACTGCAACTGAAGACGCAGCAGCTCGCTCCCAGGCTCGTGCAGACGAAGCCTACCGTAAAGCTGATGAAGCTCTGGCTGCTGCTCAAAAAGCACAACAGACTGCTGACGAAGCTAACGAGCGCGCTCTGCGCATGCTTGAGAAAGCAAGCCGCAAGTAATAATCCTTCGGGGTTGTTATCAAGCCGATCCATTTATGGGTCGGCTTTTTTTTGCCTCGCGCTTGACACGCCTACAGGTCGACCGGCGTGCTGGAGGCCACCGGCGCCGCGCCCGGCACGCCAATCTCGGTCGGCAAACCATCCTCGGCCGCGACCACATCACGCACCTGGTCCCAGTTCACGCGCAGGTTGTTGGACAGGTCTTCACGCTTGAGCAACGCGTTGATGACCGCCGTGTGCTTGTCGACCACCGAAGGCGTGCCGTCATCGTTCAACGGGGTATGAGCTTCAAGGTAGACCTTGCCACCACTGCTGCCGAACTTGTAGGCGTCGTTGATAATGCGTACCGAGGTGCCCACCGGCACCATGCCGGCCATTTCCAGTACGTTGTTATTGAACATGCGGAAACAGCCGTGGCTGGTACGCGTGCCGATACCAAATTTCATGTTGGAGCCATGGATCAGGTAACCCGGCGTGCCCAGCGTGAACTTGAACGGCCCCAGCGGGTTATCCGGACCGGCAGGCACCACGTTGGGCAGCGGGTCACCGTTGGCGGCGTGCTCGGCCTTGATCGAGGCCGGTGGCGTCCAGGTCGGGTTCGGCGTTTTGGCGATGATACTGGTGTGGGCGATCGGCGAGCCCCAGCCTTCACGGCCGATGCCCAGCGGGAAGGTGTAGACGACGTCCTGGCCCTTTGGATAGTAGTAGAGCCGGTACTCGGCCAAATTGATCACAATGCCTTCCCGTGGCCCCGGCGGCAGGATAAAACGTGTCGGCAGCACAATATCGGTGCCCGCGCCCGGCAGCCAGGCATCGACGCCGGGGTTGGCCGCAACCATTTCCGAGTAGCCCAGGTCGTACGTGGTGCCCAGGTCAGCAAAGGTATCTTCGTACTTGGCCTTGATGACCTGGACCTGACCGACAATGTCCTCGCCTGGCGGCGGCAGGGGCAACTGCAAGGCTGCCGCCGAACCGGCCGCACAAAGCGCAGCGAGAGACAGGCAGCAGGTGACGACGGAAAGGCGCGACAACATCCGGAAAATCCTTCGCAAGACGACGGGTAGGGAAAAATTGATTGTATACGGCTTCGCAGCGCCAGGCTTCAAGCTGTTTTATAGCTCGAACCGCAGCTCCGGCCAGATCGGAGGCGTGCCGCGCTTTTGCGATTCCAGAATCGCCCGGCACAACGGGCACAGGCGCTGATCCTGGAAGATCGAGCGATTCACCGACGACCAGCGTGGCTGCGCCGGCAATAAAGTGCCACAGAGCGTGCGGTCGATCGAGCCGCCCAACTCCAATTGACGCGCCACCAGATGCACCCGAACTTCCTGACAGGCGAACAGATCCAGCTGCTCGTCCGGCTCGATCAGTTGGTAGTTAAACAGGGACCAGGCAGGGCGCGACATCGAGGGCTCCAAATCAGGGGGGCGCCACCTTAGCCGAAAGCCTGCCGGTAGAAAAGCGTCATAACAGCGGTTTTAGCGTTGGCCAGACATTTTCCAGTAACTTGCCTTGGGCGGCGACCGCCGGGTGCAATTGATCAGCCTGCATCAGCTCTGGATGACCGCCCACCCCCTCAAGGAAAAACGGCACCAGGGGAATGTCATTTTCCTTGGCCAACTCACCATAGACTTGTGCAAATGCGGTGGTGTATCGAGGCCCGTAATTGGGTGGCAACTGCATACCCAGCAGCAGCACCTTGGCCCCCCCTGCCTTGGACTGGTCAATCATCGACGCAAGATTTTGTTTCAATTGCGCCGGCCGCTGCCCGCGCAAGCCATCATTGCCCCCAAGTTCGATAACCACTACGTCAGGCTTATGCTCTGCAAGCGCCGCAGGCAGGCGTGCGAGGCCACCCGCACTGGTGTCGCCACTGAGGGATGCGTTGACCACTTTGTCGTCAAAACCCTCCTGCTTGAGCCGTTGTTCCAGCAGCGCAACCCACCCTTTGCGGGTATCCAGGCCGAAACCGGCACTGATACTATCGCCAACGATCAGGACTGTACCCGCCGCTGCGTTCTGGGCCATGCACATCAAGGCCAGGCCAGCACTCAAAAACCACATTCGCATCGGATTCTCCATGGGCGCAAGCATTCTCACCGCGCGAAACCTTAGCAAAGTGGTTCCCAGCGCGGAAGGTGAACTGACTATCCTGCACGAACTGAGCCTGGAACTGAACAAGGGCGATAGTCTGGCTATCGTCGGCAGCTCCGGTTCCGGTAAATCCACCCTGCTGGGCCTGCTGGCCGGCCTCGACCTGCCCAGCAGCGGCGAAGTCACTCTGGCGGGGCAAGCCTTGAGCACGCTTGACGAAGACCAGCGTGCACGCATCCGTGCCGAACATGTGGGTTTCGTCTTTCAATCCTTCCAACTGCTCGACAGCCTCAACGCACTGGAAAACGTGATGCTGCCGCTGGAGCTGGACGGCCGCAAGGACGCCCGCGAGCGTGCCCGGCATCTGTTGGAACGTGTGGGTCTGGGCCAGCGCCTGACCCACTCGCCGCGCCAACTGTCCGGTGGCGAGCAGCAACGGGTCGCCATTGCCCGCGCGTTTGCCGCCGAACCGGACGTGCTGTTTGCCGACGAACCCACCGGCAACCTCGACAGCCATACCGGCGAGCGCATCAGCGACCTGCTGTTCGAGCTCAATAAAGAGAGCGGCACGACCCTGGTACTGGTCACCCATGACGAGCGCCTGGCCCACCGTTGCCGACGCCTGATCCGCCTTGAAGCCGGCCTGATGGTCGCGCCCCTGGAGCCTTGATGGCACGTTTGCCGCTGTTGCGCCTGTTCAGCCTTGCCATGCGCCAGTTACTGCGCGACGCCCGCGCAGGTGAACTGCGCGTGCTGTTCTTTGCCCTGCTGGTGGCCGTGGCGGCCAGCACCGCCATTGGCTACTTCGGCGCGCGCCTCAACGGCGCCATGCTGTTGCGTGCCACCGAGTTCCTCGGCGCCGACCTGGTGCTCGAAGGCAGCTCACCTGCCCGCCCCGAGCAAATCAGGTCCGGGGCCGAACTGGGCCTGGATCACGCCCGCATCGTGGAGTTCTCCAGCGTTATCGCCACGGACAATGGCATTCAGCTTTCCAGTATCAAGGCCGTCAACGAGCAGTACCCCTTGCGCGGCGAGTTGAAAAGCAGCGCCGAGCCCTTCGGTACGCAAACGCAGGGCGGCGGCCCCAAACCCGGTGAAGCCTGGGTGGAAGCAAGGCTGCTGACCGCGCTGGACCTGAAAGTCGGCGACAGCATCGATGTCGGCATGAAGACCCTGCGCCTGGCGCGTATCCTGACGTATGAGCCCGACCGGGCCGGCAACTTCTACAGCCTCACGCCCAGGGTGATGATCAACCTGACCGACTTGGACGCCACCGGAGTAGTCCAGCCAGGTAGCCGTGTGAGTTACCGCGAACTGTGGCGCGCCCCGCAAGGCAGCACGGCGCTGCAAACCTATCGCGACTTGATCAAGCCTGGCCTTGCCGCCAACCAGCGACTGCAGGACTCGCGCGATGGCAACCAGCAGATCGGCGGCGCCCTGGGCAAGGCCGAGCGCTACCTGAACATGGCCAGCCTGGTGGCCGTGCTGCTGGCCGGCGTAGCCGTGGCACTGTCGGCCAACCGATTCGCCAGTCGTCGTTTCGATGCCAGCGCGTTGTTGCGCTGCCTGGGATTGTCACGACGTGAAGCCATGTTGCTGTTCAGCCTGCAACTGAGCGTACTGGGCTTGCTGGCAAGCCTGGTCGGCGCCCTGCTCGGCTGGCTGGCGCAATTTGGTTTGTTCTATTTCCTCCACGACCTGCTGCCCGCCGATGTGCCGCCGGGCGGATTGCTGCCGGCCGTCGCGGGGATCGGCACCGGGCTGGTCGCCCTCGCAGGCTTCGCCCTCCCACCACTGGCGGCACTGGGGCGCGTACCGCCGCTGCGGGTATTGCGCCGCGATTTGCTGCCCATCCCCTCAAGCACCTGGATGGTCTACGGCGCGGCGCTGTTTGCCTTGGGCCTGATCATGTGGCGCCTGAGCCTGGACCTGGTATTGACCTTCGCTCTGCTGGGCGGCGGCGTGGTCGCGGCATTGATCCTTGGCGGCTTGTTGCTGCTGATGTTGCAAAGCCTGCGACGCCTATTGGCTCGCGCCTCCTTGCCCTGGCGCCTGGGCCTGGGCCAATTGCTGCGCCACCCGCTGGCGGCGGCAGGCCAATCCCTGGCCTTTGGCCTGATTCTGCTGTCCATGGGATTGATCGCACTGTTGCGGGGCGAATTGCTCGACACCTGGCAAAATCAACTGCCCAAAGACGCGCCCAACTACTTCGCATTGAATATCCTGCCGGCCGACAAGGACACCTTTGGCGCCCGCCTGCTGGAAGTACAGGCGCAAGCGGCACCGTTGTATCCGGTAGTGCCGGGGCGATTGATCAGCATCAACGGCGAACCCGTGCAAGAGATTGTCAGCAAGGACTCCAGTGGCGACCGTGCGATTCAACGCGATCTGAGCCTGACCTGGGCTGCCGATTTACCTCCGGGTAACGCCCTGACGGCAGGCGCCTGGTGGTCGGCGCAACCAAGCGATGAGATTCCTGGCGTGTCGGTGGAAGCCAAGGTGGCCGAGAGCCTGAAACTCAAGCTCAACGACCATTTGCTGTTCACCATCGGCGGGGAAAACCGCGAGGCACGGGTCACCAGCCTGCGGACCATCAACTGGGATAATTTCCAGCCTAACTTCTTCATGATCTTCCAGCCCGGCACCTTGAAAGACTTACCCGCGACCTACCTGACCAGTTTCTACCTGGCACCCGGTCACGACCAACAGATCGTCGATCTTGCACGGGCCTTCCCGGCTGTCACTATCCTGCAGGTCGAAGCGTTGCTGGAGCAGTTGCGCAGCATCCTTGCCCAAGTGACACTGGCGGTGGAGTACGTGCTGTTGTTTGTGTTGGCGGCGGGCATGGCGGTGTTGTTCTCCGGCTTGCAGGCCACTCTGGACGAACGCATCCGCCAGGGAGCCTTGCTGCGAGCCCTGGGTGCCGAGCGCAAATTGCTGATCAAGGCGCGACGCATTGAGTTCGGCCTGCTGGGTGCCGTCAGTGGCCTGCTGGCGGCATTGGGCACCGAACTGGTGACGTGGGTGCTGTACCGCTACGCCTTTGACCTGGCGTGGCACCCCCACCCGTGGCTGCTACTGCTACCCGTGATCGGGGCCGTGCTGATCGGCGCTGCCGGGGTATTCGGCACGCGTCGCGCACTGAATGCCAGCCCGCTGACCGTATTGCGCGAAGGCTGAGACCTGGCTGGCCCGTGCTCGGTTCAGAGCACGGGCCATTATGCCTGCTTCACATATTCAATCTTGGTGATCCACCAGCACACCTCGCCGCCTGGGGTGTGCACGATTGCCTCATCGTCCACCTCCTTGCGCAGCAGAGCCCGTGCCATGGGCGAGTCGATGGAGATGTAATCCATTCGGTCATAAATCTCGTCATAACCCACGATACGAAAACGCTTGGTGTCACCCTGTTCGTTTTCGATTTCGACCCATGCGCCGAAAAACACCTTGCCCTCCTGCTCGGGCATGTATTCCACCACGCGCATATCTTCCAGGCGTTTACGCAGGTAGCGCACCCGCCGGTCGATCTCCCGCAACAGTTTCTTGTTGTACTGGTAGTCCGCGTTTTCACTGCGATCGCCCAGGGAGGCCGCCCAAGTCACTTTGCGCGTGGTGTCCGGACGCTTTTCCCGCCACAGGTAGTCCAACTCTTTTTTAAGCGCTTCATGGCCTTCTTTGGTAATCAGCTTGGTACTCAAACGCTTGCATCCCCAGGCAGTGTCCAATGGTGCCAAATACGCCAGGCATCATGCCCTGGCGTTGGCTGGCTGGGGGTGATGATAAATGAACCTGGGCGGCGAGCCCATCGGCTTATCCCTGGCCATCCAGGACCTGATCCAGGCCAAAGAGCGTCCCGTGCAGATGCTGGCGCACTCCTGACAGCTGCGACATCATCATCGCCAGCTTTTCCGCCTTTTGGTTGACCTCTGATTGCTGATCCTGCAATTGAGTATGACGCTGCTCCAGCTCTCGGTGTTTTTCGTCCAATTGGCTTTGCTGCTCTTGCAGCCGCATCTGCCACTGCTCAAGTTGCTCTTCCTTTTCGAGGACAGCGCGTTTTTTTTGCGTCAGCTCCTGAGCGACCTTGGCGAGATTGCTCAGGGTGCTGTCCATCTCAAGCAAAGACTCTTGCTCCAGCGGCGCAGGCTCCTCAAACGGTGGGACTTCAGGCTGTTCAACCTGAAAAGGCACCTTAACTGCCTCAGCGGGCGCCTGCGGCATCTGCACAAACGATGGCACCGGTTCTTCCACGATATCTTCAACCACAGGCTGTGGCGCAATCCTGGGTGGGGTTGGGTTGCGTGGCGGTGCAACCATTTGCGATGAGAAGCGGATCGACGGCACGATCACCGTACTACTTTCGATGGCAGGCAACGCAGGGGCTGACATGCCCAAGGTAATCACCTTCATCACCAATGCTTTCTTGATGATCACCGAGTGGTGATCCTCGGGTCGGGCAGGCGGCAACCTGCACCCCTTCAGGTCAATGAAATGGAACGGAACCTGGGGCTCGGCAGCCGGAATCGCCTTGGAGCCAGGTGCAGCCGCCTGCGTCAGAACCTGCTTGAAGACCTGCATCGCCACCTGCAAATCCTCCTTCGAATCAACGCCGCCCAGGAAGTAGCGTTCAAGCTTTTTACGCAGAACCGCGATGTAGACCCTGGAATGACCAGGTTCGGCTTCTTCATCGAGGCTATACACAAGAAAGTTCGAAGCCGTTTGGGCGACAGCAAACCCACAGAGCAACGCACCGTTTACAGGTGCCTGCGCATCGCTGCGCTCAAGAACAAGAGTACGTAGAAGCATCATGGCGATCAGGCCTCGTTACAAAAGAGAAAACCTTATATAAACATCAGATAAACATCCGAACATTAATAAGCCCTCCAAACAAAACAATTGTTTCAGCGAATTATCGAGCCGAACGTAGGATTCTTCTTATAAGTCGCGCCGTGCGTTCCCAACCACAACTAATGAACGTACTCTTTTTAAGGCCCTTCCCTATACAGCGCCGCTTCGCACACGCCCCGAACACTTATTCGGTAACGACATGATCGAGATAAGCAACTTAACAAAACAGCTGGGCAGAACAAGCGCAATTACCAACATCTCCTTCAGTGCGCAGCATCAGGAATGCGTGGGCCTGCTGGGAGAAAGTGGCGCAGGGAAAACGACCTTATTGAACTTGATCGCCGGTACGATCAAACCGACTTCTGGGCAAATCAATATTCTGGGGTTCAATACCCAAACTCATTCACTTCAAGCCAAAAAAGCCATTGGCTATCAACTTCAAGGCGGACTCACCCACCATAGAATGTCCGTCAAAAACATGCTTAATTTTATTGCGGCCATTCGTGGTTTGAGGGGCCTGGAAAAGCGCAGCCAGGTAGAGCAGGTAGCCGCACGGCTGGACCTGATGCCCGTGCTCGACTGCCCCGCCGACATACTGCCCCCTGATTTGAAGCGCAGGGTTGCATTGGCCCAGGCTTTAGTCCACTCCCCAAGCCTGCTCCTGCTCGATGAACCCACGCAAGGGCTATGCCCTGATCAACGGCTCAAGTTCAGCGCACTCATCAAGTCCCTGACCGAGGACATGACGGTCGTTATCGCCTCCCGCCACTACCACGAACTGACGGACATGTGCACCCGTGCCCTGGTCATCGCCGGTGGCCGCCTGGCCGCCGATGCTTCGCTGGCGGATCTGCAGCGCAGTTCCCGGCATTTCCAGGCGGTGACCCTGGCATCAGACAGCCCCTTGGATTTACTCGCACTTGCCGTATTACCCGGTGTCGCGGGCATCGAGGAGGACCGACATGCACAGGGCAAGGTGACTGTCCTGGCCATGCCCGGGCACTCCATCTTCCCCTCGATTAACGCGCTTATCGCACATCGCGGCTGGAACATAACGTCTTTGAGCCTGGAGCCGGGTCGCCTGGGCGATGTCGTTCACCATCTGAGCCAGGAGATACCTGCTTGAGACTGCTACCTGTTATTTTCAAGCGTCAACTCGCCAGTTATGCCTGCTCACCAAGCACTTACCTGAGTGTGGCGGTTTTCCTCGTGCTGTGTGCGACATTGGGATTGGACACCCAGCAATGGATGGAGCGAAACAGCAGCGATTTGCAGGCTTTCTTCGAACTGCACCCCTGGCTTTATCTATTGTTGGTCCCCATTTTATCGACGCAGTTGTGGTCGGATGAATACAACAGCAGCTTTTGCGACACGCTGAAATCCTTGCCTGTCACCGCCACTGAACAGGTGGTCGGAAAATTCATGGCAGCCTGGACCGTCTGCGCCATTGCCTTAATGTTTAATTTCCCTTTGGTGATCGCGGTCAACTATTTGGGCACACCGGATAATGCCGTTATCGCGTCACAATTCCTGGCCAGTTGGTTGTTGGCCGGAAGTTATCTCTCGGTGGGCTGCTTCATCTGTGTACTTGCCAAGCAACGCATCATTATTTTCCTGCTCACACTGGGCTTATTGCTGATTGCCAGCGCGCTTTCCTCAATGCTGGATGCACTTGATAGCCAGACACCCATTTGGATTATCGACAGCCTGATGTCCCTTGACCCTATTGCTCGCTTTAGCACGATGGATAACGGCAAACTGACACTGCATGACGGCTTTTACTTTATAAGTATGATCCTGGCTTTTCTCTTTGCGACGACCATCACACTCAACTACAAGAACAGCTGAGAAGGAAAGCCACTGATGGGATCCGCTCTTCGTGCGGGTATGACCTTACTTGTCATATCGCTACTGTTTCTGGCCTTCAATCTGGTCTGGGTACCGAAACTACCCAATATCCGCTGGGACTTTTCACACACACAAATCCATACCTTATCGTCATCAACGCGCCAACTGCTGACAACACTTGAAACCCCACTGGACCTGTATTACTTCAATGCGATCAATGCCCCTCAACGGAGCCAGGCAGTGAGTCGTTACGGCCGTCGCGTTGAAGACATGCTCAAGGAAGTCGAAAAAGCGGCCAACGGCATGATCAATCTACATGTCATCAATCCAACGCCTTTTTCAGAAGACGCTTACAAAGCCGGTTTGTTTGGCCTGGATGACACGCAAGGATTCCTAGGCCTTATTGGCACCCGTGCCGGCCATAGCGCGCAACGCATTGACCTGTTCAGTCCTGAGCATGAGTCATTGCTTGAATATGAAATCAGCCACCTGCTCCACAAACTCATGCACCCTGAACGTCCCACTATCGGCCTGCTGTCGGGACTGGCGCTACATGAACCTGCCGGCGAACTACTGGAACAGATGCGCGAACAATTCAACGTGGTGGAACTGGCATCGACCATCGCTCAAGTGCCGTCATCGATAAGTACATTGATGGTCGTACAGCCCGGTGCCCTGCCCGAGCAGGCTCTGTATGCCATTGAGCAAGCGGTAATGAGAGGCGCAACGCTGATGGCCTTTATCGACCCGGTGAGCGAGATAGCTGCGCAAGCCATAACGACCAACGCCAGGCTGGATGCGCTGCTCACTGCATGGGGTATACAAATGCCTGCGGACAAGCTGTTGGTCGATAATATTTACGCCTCATCGGCTACGCCCGGCCCCGGAATGCCAAAGGTACTGCACCCAGCCAGGCTGGAACTTCCACGGCAGGCAATGAACCCGACAGACCTGAGCACCTGGAACCTGGATGCCGTGACCGTGTCCAGCAGCGGCGCCCTCTCCCTGTCCAACAAAAATCGTACGCTGCGGACCCCCTTGCTACAGAGCTCCCGGCAGTCCGCACTGCTGGATGCAGGGCGCTTTGCTTCTGCGACCACGTTCGACTCACTCATCGATGAAACCGCCACGACAGGAGAGCGCCACGTGATTGCCGCCCGTGTCGAGGGCCCCGCTTATTCGGTATTTCCCGACGGCCTCAAGGGCCAACCACCGGGGATGCAACATGCCGAGCAGATCCAGGTGGTGGTCGTGGCCGACACTGACATGCTCGCGGACGCTGTCAGCAACGCTCAGCCCAACGGTAATGCGCAATTTGTATTGAATACCCTGGATAACCTGGCAGTTCCGGAGATACTCAGGCGCATCCGACCGCGCGTCATCACCCAGCCACTGCACAGGCTCGAACACATGCGCGAAGAAGCCGCACAGGCTTATCGCAAAAGTGCGGTTGAACTGGAGCGACGACAAGAACTCACAGAGCAAGCATGGCAAAGGCTGAATCCAGGGCACGCAAGCCTGGTCACACAGGCCGTGGATACCAACACCCAGTTGCAGGCACTCAACAAGGAACGCCTGCAATTGCCCATCGAGTTGCATGCACTCAAAGCCCAGGCATACGCGCCCTTGCAGCGTTTCGAGCGATACCTTAAAGGGCTGATGATCGCCACGATGCCGTTACTGTTATGCCTGATTGCCTGGGGACTTTCCCTCCACCAACGTCGACGCCGATCAGCCGCGCCAGCGGCCTATGACTGACGGCTCAACGCCGCGCAATCAACCCCTGGCGGGCAATACGCGTCAGTTGGTGAATCACTTCATGGGCGTCGCCGGCATTGGGCGCCTGGATCACTGCAAGGTCGAAACTGTTGCTGGCAAAACGAGCCAGGGATTCGCCGTCCTCGACAAACTGGATCAGGAACGCCGAGGGCCGACCGCTACGGCGTGGCCAGCCGTCCAGATAACGCAGGAGCGTCGGCTGGTGTTTACCACCCAGGAGGATTTTCGGATTGCGTTGAGTCAGGTCCGCGGTAATCGGGGCCAGGCGTATGAGAGGGCGTGGTGCATTCATCGTGTCGTGTCTCTGCCTCAAAAGTCTGCGGGCAGGTGAGAGGCAACACCGAACCAGCGCTTTAGCGGTATTTCGAAGAGCGCCCTGGGTGAGGATACGGACTTCTGTCGGGCTGCATTGAGTCCCAGTGGCGCCCCGCAATTAGCTGTTTAAATCGGCGCATGAACAGCATCCTAGAGAAGCCGGTGGGGCAGTGTCAAGAATCCCGAGCAACGAAAAGGCCCGCAGATGCGGGCCTTTTCCGGGACATGCAAACAGATCAGTCAGTGATGGCGCGATCAACCGACAGTTTGCCCGCACCTTCGAGCAATACCGCCAGCGCCCCGCCGAGCAAAGCCAAAGCAAATTCATACCCGTTGTTGGCCATGAACAAGCCGTTATGGATATGCACCGAGAAGATCGCAACCAGCGTGAGGAAGGTCAGGCCCAATGCTGCCGGGCGAGCGAGCAAACCAATGATCAGGGCCAGGCCGGCGAAAAACTCGGTACCGCCCGACAACACTGCCATCAGGGTACCCGGCGTCAGGCCGAGGCTTTCCATGAATTGGGCAGTACCCGCCAGGCCGCCGCCGCCAAACCAGCCGAACAGTTTTTGCGAACCGTGAGCGGCAAAGATGATGCCGACGAAGATGCGCAGGATAGTCAGGCCGTAACCGGCGCGGGTGGACAGGACGCGTGTAATCATTGGGCTCATTTAAGTAAATCCTTTTCCAGGTAGGGGTTGGTTGGCCGCTATATTAATCAGTTTAAACAATGACAAAAGCGCAAATATTGCCTAATTAATATCGATAAATTTGATTATTTGCGTAAGGCAATTTTTGCTGCAGGCGGCTCCAGGGACTCTCGCTCCCGGTCGAACGCCAAGTAATACTTGTTGACGCTATTAACATAGCTGACGCCGCCCATCCCCACCTGCTCCATGGCGATGCGTTCAACCTGGAAGAACCATTGATTGGGGTTCAGCCCGCGGCGCTTGGCCTCGGTGCGCATCCCCTGGACCCGCTCCGGGCCCATGTTGTAGGCCGCCAGCACAAAAGCCATGCGCTCGCGCTCGTTGAGCTTGGGGCTGGAGAAAAATTTACGCCGGATCAACGCCAGGTAACGTGCGCCAGCTTGCACATTGCTATCGAGACTCTCGATGTTGTTGACCCCCACCCGTTGCGCCGCCGAAGGCGTGATTTGCATCAGGCCGGTCGGGCCGCCGCTATTGCGTGCGCCTGGGTCCAGGGAGGACTCCTTGAACGCCAACGCCGCCAGGTTCAGCCAGTCCATCCCTTGCTCGCGCGCATGCTTTTGCAGGACCGGGCGCAGTTTTTCCAGACGCTGACGGTCGGCGCGCGCCAGCGGGTTGCGCACCTGATAGAGGCGTCGGTAGATACGCTGGAACGCCACATCCTGATCGGCAGGGGTTCGATAGGTCTTGAGAAATCGGTCAATGCTGGCGCGCAGCATCGAAGCGTCCTGGCGCACGAACCAGAACTCGTCACCCGGTTCGCTGATTACCACCTGCTTGTCAAAGCGCAGCTTGGGCAGGATTTTCGACCAGCGCTCGGCAATCGGTTTTTCAACGATCGTCAGGTGAAAAATCCCGGCCTGCACCATCTCCAGTACATCCTCTACCGCCAGGCTAGGGTCAACCCACTCCACCTTCACCGGCGCTCGTTTGTGCAGCGCCAGTTTCTGATTGACCTGACTGATGGCATCCGCCGCCGCACTGCCGGTGGTCAGCGTCAACGTGCGACCAGATAATTGCTCCAACTTGGTAAATCGTCGCTCTCCCTTGACGCCGACCAGCCACAACGGCACATCGCTGACAATCGGCTCGCTGGCGCTGATTTTGTGTATGGCCTTCACATCCAGCAACTCGCCGGGCGCCACCAGGTCGCCTTCGCCACGGGCCAACGCGCCGAGTAACTGGTCCTTGGCCTTGGGGATGATCTTGAGGTTGATTTCCTGGCCATCGCGGGCGTGACCGTTGAGGTACTGTTCGAAGGCACGCAACCGATGGTATTCGACGCCGATGGCCTGGCCCTGCACTTCACCGGAGCTGTTGCGGCTCTGGTTGACCAGTACGCGCAGGGTGCGACTGGAACGAATTTGCGCCAGGTCACGCACCTTGCCAGGCTTGGTGACTTCCAACGGCCCGTCCAGACGTGCGACCGCCGCCATGGGCAGTAGCAACGTCAGGCACAACATAAGCAACGCCGAGGGTCGGATCATCCGCTCTCCGGAAAGAATACTGGCCAGCGCCTTCGCGAATAACAAAGTGCTGGAGGTCAGAAACAGAGCGCTCTATGCGCTGGCAAGGCGCGCAACGGCGACACAGTGACAGGCAACTGGCCAACCACAATGTCGCTTGCGACGTTCAAAGACAGCGATAACGCGTTGTAGTTCTTGGTTTTTCTTATAAATCTACAGCTCTGATATGCTTTCCGGCCGCAGGCGGAGATAGCACCATGCAACTCATTGATATCGGCGTCAACCTGACCAACCCCAGTTTCGACGAGAGGCACCAGGCTGTCCTCGAACGCGCCTACGCCGCTGGCGTGCAGCAATTGGTGCTCACCGGCACCAGCATCGAGGGCAGTGAACAGGCCCTGGAGCTGTGTGCAAAACTTGATGAAAGCGGCCAGCGCTTGTTCAGTACCGCTGGCATCCACCCTCACTCTGCCAGCGACTGGAACGGCGACAGTGCACAGCGCCTGCGTAGCCTGTTGGGAGAAAGTCGGGTGCGTGCCGTGGGCGAGTGCGGGCTGGATTTCAACCGCGACTTCTCCCCTCGCCCCCAGCAGGAAAAAGTCCTCGAACACCACCTGGCCCTGGCCGTCGAGCTGAAACTGCCGGTGTTTCTCCACGAGCGCGACGCCAACCAGCGCCTGCTGGAGATCCTCAAAGACTACCGCGACCACCTGCCCGCCGCCGTGGTGCACTGCTTCACCGGTGAACAAGCGGCGCTGTTCAGCTACCTGGACCTGGACTTGCATATCGGCATCACCGGCTGGATCTGCGACGAACGCCGTGGGACGCACCTGCATCCGCTGGTCAGGGAAATTCCCAGGGGCCGCCTGATGCTGGAAAGCGACGCGCCGTACCTGCTGCCGCGCACCCTGCGCCCCAAGCCAAAAAACGGTCGCAATGAACCGGCATACTTGCCCGAAGTCCTGCGCGAAGTGGCCTTGCACCGTCATGAAACCCTCGAAGACCTGGCATTGCACAGCACCGCCTGCGCCCGCCGTTTTTTCGGCTTACCTGATGTGGATTGATGCCGTGCATTGACGCATGTCAAAAACGCTTTTCTGAGTAGCGGCACAATAATGGCACCTTGCCAATACTGTTTCCGCTATCAGAGAAAACCTTCCATGGGTGCCTGGCTTAGCAATATCTCGCTTAAGTACAAATTCTGGGCCGTCAATGCGGTCGCCTTCATTACCACCCTGCTGCTGGTGCTGTACGCGGTACAGCTTGAGCAACAGGCACGCAGCCAGGCATCCCAGGCTTCGGCCCAGGCTCAGGGGCGGTTGCTCAGCGCCTGGCCAGCCGACAAAGCCCTGCCCACCGGCGAGCAATGGCTGGCCTATGCCCAGGGGCAAATCCCACAATTGGGCGACCAGCCTCTTCCAGCCTTGAGTACTGCCAGCGGCTGGGTCGAACTCAATCACATGCCGCTGTTGGGCAAAAACCCACTGATAGGCGCCGAGGTGATCGATCGCGTTGACGGTCAACACGTCGCCGTCCTCGCCTACGCACCCAGCCTTGGCCAAGTGTTCAGCGAGCGCTTCGCCAACTATGCCGTCGCCGTGGCAATCCTGATGCTGGCCATGCTCGGCGCCTCACAACTGTTGATCCGCTTCCTGCTCAGCCAACTCAACACCCTCAAGGACGTGATGCTGCACGTCGAGAAAACCGGCGACCTGTCGGCACGCGTGCCCTTGGCCTGCAAGGACGAAGTCGGCCAGATGGCCAGTGCATTCAACGCCATGCAGGCCGGCTACCAGCGCGTGGTCAACACCGTGGCACGCACCGCCCGGCAACTGGATGACGGCGCCGCACGCCTGGCCAGCAGCATGAACGAGGTGCAGCACGGTATGCTCGGCCAGCAGAGCGAAACCGACCAGGCCGCCACCGCCATCAATGAGATGACCGCCACCGTCCACCATATCGCCCAGCACGCCGGCGCTACCCGCGACCTGTCCCAGACCGCCGACACCCTCGCCGGCAGCGGCCAGGAGGTGGTCATCCGCGTACAGCGTTCAATCGCCGGGCTGTCCAACGGCGTACAACAGACCGCCGAAATGATCCAGAAACTGGCCCAGGACAGCCAACAGATCAACGGCGTGGTCGGGGTGATCCACAGCATCGCCGAACAGACCAACCTGCTCGCCCTCAACGCCGCCATCGAAGCCGCCCGCGCCGGGGAAATGGGCCGAGGTTTCGCGGTGGTTGCCGACGAAGTTCGCAACCTGGCCAAGCGCGTGCAAAGCTCTACCGACGAAATCACCCGCATGGTCTCGGCATTGCAAGCCGGTACTCGCGATGCGGTGGACTTTATGCAGGAAAGCTCATTCAAGGCCGACGACTGCGTACAACAAGCCCAGGAAGCTGGCGCCGCACTGGCGCAAATCACCGGTGCCGTGGCGCAGATGCGCGAAAGCAATACTCAGATCGCCGTCGCCGCCGAACAGCAAAGCCATGTGGCCGAAGAGATGAACCGCGCCGTGGTGAGTATTCGCGATGTCACCGAAAACACTGTACAGCAGACCGTGTCGTCGGCGACCACCAGCAATGAACTGGCGACGTTGGCGGGTGAGTTGAGCAAGGCGATTGGGCAGTTGAAGCTGTAAGACTGTTCCACCTGTAATCCGATTCCTACCACCAAGCCTCGGTTTACCTGAAGTTTAGGCGAAACTTCCTCGCCATCTCCGCGAATAACGCCGACTTCTTTTACCCAAGAACCTCTGCAAAGTCCCTCGCCTGATCAAACAGTGCGAGGGATTGCAGATGGTTGTTTTCGTTAGAGCCCTGGTTGACAGGGCTGGCTCTTGATTCCGGTGATCGCTGGCTTTGTGCTGGCCCCCATGGATCCCAAGGCGCCGGATGTCACTCGCGTTCTAGCGGATTTTCGTACCTGCCTGAACACGTTCGACGCATGGGCCGACAGCCTGTTGGGTGGTTCGGCACTTGCCGTGGAGCAGGTGTTCAAGGTTGGGGAAGACGTCGCACTGGTCGCGCCGGCTTCTTCCGACAAACCCAGCCGTACCGTCGCTCAATGCAAAGCCCAGGGTGGGTTGACCCTGGTGCATCTGTTTGAAAGTACCCGGTTCGTACCCATCGGCAACACCCAGGTGGAACTGCAAGCCCTGGCTCGGGATGGCAGCCCAGTCGGCGCGCCGCTTCATCGGACCATCGGCCCCAGCGGCATC
>NZ_VXCZ01000023.1:0-117788 GCF_052850795.1 Pseudomonas sp. 910_23
ACTTCGATGAACTGAAGCAACCTGCTGCCGAAAACCACGTAACTCATTGTTTACCAAGGAGTTTTCCGTTTCGACTGCGCCGGAAGTGGGGCGAATTATAGGCTTCCAGAATCTGCCGTCAAGGGTTAATTACACTTTTGTGGCAGAAGGTGTCTTTTTAGCAATAAGGCGAGGGATTCGGCGCATCACCGGTGGCACCCGCAACAAAAGAAGCAGTGCACCAATGGAAGCGTAGACAGCCCACTCCTTCAGATCAGCCCGAACTATCCAGAGCATGTGCAGCAAACCCAGGCCCAGGATCACATAGGTCAAGCGATGCAACTTCTTCCAGCGGCTACCCAATCGACGCTGGCTATAGCGGTTGGATGTGACAGCCAGCACCAATAGAGCCATAAACCCCAGCGCCCCCACAATTATGTAGGGCCGCTTGCGCAGTTCTACGCCGAGCTGCGACCAATCGAGCCCAAGGACGAACACGCAGTATGCCGCCAAATGCAGTACTACATAGGCGAAGCACCACAGCCCCAACTGCCGGCGTACCGCGATCCACCCTGCCCAACCGCTCAACTTCTGCAGCGGCGTCATCCCGAGCGTGATCAGCAGCAGGATCAACGTACCCAGCCCCAAGCGATCGACCAGCACTTTGCCCGGATCAGGCCCCAGGGCAAAACTCCATGCTTCATACAACCAGAGCAATGGCCAAACCGCCGCAGCTATAAAGACTCCAATGCGCCAGATTGGAAAGCGCATCAGTAGTTCTTCCGCAGATCGAGACCTGTATATAAAGACGCGACCTCATCCGCGTAGCCATTGAACATCTGCGTATCGCGCACGTTCGGGCTGAACAGGCCACTGGGTAGACGTCGCTCCCGCGCCTGGGTCCACCGCGGATGATCGACCGTAGGGTTCACATTTGCGTAGAACCCATACTCATCAGCCGCAATGCTCTGCCAGGTGGTTTTCGGCTGCTCGCTGACAAGGCTGATCCGCACGATGGATTTGACACTTTTGAAGCCGTACTTCCACGGCACCACCAAGCGCAACGGCGCACCATTCTGATTAGGCAGCTCGCGCCCATACATACCTACGGCGAGAATCGCCAGCGGGTTCATCGCTTCGTCCAGACGCAGCCCTTCTACATAAGGCCAGTCGATCAAGCCGAAACTGGAGCGCTGCCCAGGCATGCTCTTCGGGTCCTGGAGGGTTTCAAAACGGATGTACTTCGCTTTGGAGGTAGGTTCAACCTGCTTGAGCAAGGCCGAGATCGGGAAACCGATCCACGGAATCACCATCGACCAGGCTTCAACGCAGCGCAATCGATAGATCCGTTCTTCCAGCTCATAGGGTTTCATGAAGTCTTCCAAGGCATAACGCCCAGGCTTGGCCACCTCACCATCGATCACAACACTCCACGGCTCGGTCTTGAGCGCACCTGCATTCGCCGCCGGGTCGCCCTTGTCGGTACCGAACTCATAAAAGTTGTTGTAGTGGGTTGCATCCTTGAACGGCGTGATCGCCTCGTCCTTGACCGTCACCGCCTGCCATTTCGTACCAGGAAGCTTCTCGGCAAACCAGTTGGGCGCCCTGCCCGCTTCGACATCGGCATAACGCGCCGCATCGCCCGCACTGGCCCAACGCGGCAAGCTACTGGCGGCAATACCGGCCAGCGCACCACCGAGCAAACTGCGACGAGAGAAATAGAGGGATTCAGGCGTGACATCCGATTCATGGCAATCGGACGCTTTGGGTAGTTTGATTAACATGGCAACTCCGCAGCATTGGAGAACTGATGCACCAATAGACTGCGGAGTATGGGGGAAATTACATTAAGGCAATGTTTTGTCCCGGCGCAGATGCAGCAAATACTGAATCGGACCAGACGCGGCGTAAACCAGGAACGCCAGCAGCAGAATCCGCGGCGGATCACTGAACACCACTGCAAACACAAGCACCACCACAAGGATCGCCACGAAAGGCACGCGCCCTTTGAGGTCCAGCTCCTTGAAGCTGTTGTACTTGATATTGCTGACCATCAGCATCCCGGCCGCTGCAACCATCAACGCTACCAGGAACGACATCTTTGACCCCTGGATGCCGTAATCACTGAACGCCCAGACGATACCCGCCACGACGCCGGCGGCTGCCGGGCTGGCAAGCCCGATGAAGTAACGCTTGTCGGCAGTGCCCACCTGCGTATTGAAACGCGCCAGTCGCAACGCGGCACCGGCGACATAGATGAAGGCAACCATCCAGCCGACCTTGCCCATGTCACCCAATGCCCAAGCAAAAGCCAGCAGCGCAGGGGCGACACCAAAGGCAACCATGTCCGACAGCGAGTCGTACTCGGCGCCAAAAGCACTTTGGGTGTTGGTCATCCGCGCTACGCGCCCATCCAGGCCGTCGAGCACCATGGCCACGAAGATTGCGATGGCAGCAAAACCAAAGTACTTGCTGGCACTCGCCGCATCACCTGCCGCCAGCGCGCTTTGGGCACTCATGGAGTTGATGATGGAATAAAAGCCGGCAAACAGGTTCGCCGTCGTAAACAGATTGGGCAGAAGATAGATGCCACGATGCCGGACCTTACGGCCTTCGGCGTCATGCCCTTCTTCGACATGTTCATCGATCGGCAGCATGCTTTCGGCGTCGGAAGCCTGGTTTGGCTCTTCGGGACGTTCGCTCATGGACTTTACCTTGCAACGGTGTGAAAAAATTCGACAGATACTTGCGGCGAGTGTTCGCCCGCAAACGATGCAGCTTTATACCAGAACCGGCCCCTCAAACGAAAAAACGCGGCCTAAGCCGCGTTTTCCCTTGATGCGTACGACTTAGTTCTTGGCTTTGTCGACGATCTTGTTGGCACCGATCCACGGCATCATGGAGCGCAGTTGCTCGCCGATGACTTCGATACCGTGAGCGGCGTTGTTACGGCGCTTGGCGGTCATCGAAGGGTAGCCGGTAGCGCCTTCGCTGATGAACATTTTGGCGTATTCGCCGTCCTGAATACGTTTCAGGGCGTTGCGCATGGCCTGGCGGGACTCGGCGTTGATCACTTCCGGACCAGTCACGTACTCACCGTACTCGGCGTTGTTGGAGATCGAATAGTTCATGTTGGCGATACCGCCTTCGTACATGAGGTCAACGATCAGCTTCAGTTCGTGCAGGCATTCGAAGTAGGCCATTTCCGGCGCGTAGCCAGCTTCAACCAGGGTTTCGAAACCGGCTTTGACCAGCTCAACGGTACCGCCGCACAGAACGGCTTGTTCGCCGAACAGGTCGGTTTCAGTCTCGTCCTTGAAGGTGGTTTCGATAATGCCGGTGCGACCACCACCAACGCCAGCAGCGTAGGACAGTGCAACGTTTTTGGCGTTGCCCGAAGCGTCCTGGTAGATCGCGATCAGGTCAGGGATACCACCGCCTTTGACGAACTCGGAACGCACGGTGTGGCCCGGGGCTTTCGGCGCGATCATGATCACGTCCAGGTCAGCGCGTGGCACAACCTGGTTGTAGTGAATCGCGAAACCGTGGGAGAAGGCCAGGGTGGCGCCTTTCTTGATGTTCGGCTCGATTTCGTTCTTGTACAGCGAGGACTGGAACTCGTCCGGGGTCAGGATCATGACCAGGTCGGCAGCCGCTACGGCGGAAGCAACGTCGGTCACTTTCAGGCCGTGGGCTTCAGCCTTGGCAACAGTAGCCGAACCTTTGCGCAGGCCAACGGTGACGTCCACGCCGGAATCTTTCAGGTTGCACGCTTGTGCGTGGCCCTGGGAACCGTAGCCGATGATGGCGACTTTCTTGCCCTGGATGATCGACAGGTCACAATCTTTATCGTAATAAACTTTCATGAGGTTCCTCTATATATCCAGGCCGTAAGGCCATTCGCTAATTTGGGTTAGATGCTGAGTACTTTGTCGCCACGGGCAATCCCGGTGACACCACTGCGTACGGTTTCCAGAATCGAGGCTGTCCCGATCGACTGGATGAAGCTGTCCAGCTTGTCGCTTGTACCGGTCAGTTGAACGGTATAAACGCTGGCGCTCACATCGACGATCTGCCCGCGATAAATATCGGTAGTGCGCTTGATCTCGGCACGCTGGGCACCCGTGGCCTTGACCTTGACGAGCATCAGTTCGCGCTCGATGTGGGCGCTTTCCGACAGGTCGACCAGCTTGACCACTTCGATCAGCTTGTTGAGGTTCTTGGTGATCTGCTCGATCACCTCATCGTGGCCAACAGTGGTCAACGTCAGGCGCGACAGGGTCGGGTCTTCGGTCGGCGCCACGGTCAGGCTTTCGATGTTGTAGTTGCGTTGCGAAAACAGGCCGACAACACGGGACAAGGCGCCGGGCTCGTTCTCCAGAAGCAGGGAGATAATATGCCGCATGATTAAGTACGCTCCGTCTTGTTCAGCCACATGTCGCGCATGGAGCCGTCTTTGATTTGCATCGGATAGACGTGCTCGCTGGTATCGACCTGAATATCGATGAACACCAGGCGGTCTTTCATGGCGAACGCTTCTTCCATCTTCGGCTTCAGATCTTTCAAATCAGTGATGCGAATGCCGACGTGGCCATAGGCTTCAACCAACTTGATGAAATCCGGCAACGATTCCATGTAGGAATGGGAGTGACGGCTACCGTAGCTCATGTCCTGCCATTGACGAACCATGCCGAGCACGCCGTTGTTCAAGCAGACGATCTTCACTGGAAGACCATATTGCAGGCACGTCGACAGCTCCTGGATGTTCATCTGGATGCTGCCTTCGCCGGTGACGCAGGCAACGTCGGCATCCGGGAAGCTCAGTTTCACACCCATGGCCGCAGGGAAACCAAAGCCCATCGTGCCCAGGCCACCGGAGTTGATCCAGCGGTTAGGCTTGTCGAACTTGTAGTACTGCGCCGCGAACATCTGGTGCTGGCCCACGTCGGAGGTTACAAAGGCGTCGCCCTTGGTCACTTCGCACAGGGTTTCGATCACGGTTTGTGGCTTGATGATGCTGCCGTCGCCCTTGTCATAAGGGAACAGGCCGCGATCACCACGCCATTCGTCAATCTGCTTCCACCAGCTGGCAACGGACTCCTTGTTCGGTGCCTCGCCGATGTCCTTGAGCGCTGCGACCATTTCGGTCAACACGCTCTCCACCGGCCCCACGATCGGCACATCGGCCTTGATGGTCTTGGAGATGGACGCCGGGTCGATGTCGATATGGATGATCTTGGCATTCGGGCAGAACTTGCTCGCACCATTGATCACACGGTCATCGAACCGCGCGCCCACGGCCAGGATCACGTCAGCGTGGTGCATGGTCAGGTTGGCGGTGTAGCTGCCGTGCATACCGAGCATACCGACGAACTGGCGGTCCGTACCCGGGAATGCGCCGAGGCCCATCAGGGTGTTGGTCACCGGCAGGTTGAGCAGCTTGGCCAGTTCGGTCAGCGGAGCGGAACCGCCGCCCAGAATCACGCCACCGCCGGAGTACAACACGGGGCGCTTGGCTGCCAGGAGCATTTCTGCCGCCTTGCGGATTTGCCCCGAGTGCCCGCGGACGGCCGGGCTGTAGGAACGCAGCTTGGCTTTCTTGGGGAAGATGTATTCGAATTTTTCGGCCGGGTTGGTCATGTCTTTCGGGATATCCACCACCACAGGGCCCGGACGACCGGACTGTGCGAGGTAGAACGCCTTTTTCATGACTTCCGGGATTTCCGACGCGTGCTTGATCATGAAGCTGTGTTTCACGATCGGGCGGGAAATACCGATCATGTCGGTTTCCTGGAAAGCGTCGGTGCCGACCATGGTGCTTGGCACCTGGCCAGAAATGATCACCATCGGGATGGAGTCCATATACGCAGTCGCAATACCGGTAATGGCATTGGTTGCGCCTGGGCCAGACGTTACCAGTACCACGCCGGCTTTACCGGTGGCACGGGCGTAACCGTCAGCCATATGGGTCGCGGCCTGTTCGTGGCGAACCAGGATGTGGGTAACAGCCGGTTCCTTGAACAGTGCGTCGTAGACATGCAACAGAGCACCACCTGGGTACCCGTAGATATAGTCGACGCCTTCGTCACGCAAAAAGCGGACGAGCATCTCACCGCCAGATAAAAGCTCCACGTTGTTCACCTCTAAAACGCCAGAATACCGTCCGTTAAAAACCGACGGGTCTTAATAGGTTTACTTCTCAACAGAGCATGAGCGACGGTGGTCGCCGACTACGTCAGCACTGACTGAGCAAGTATTGGGATCGTCCCAAGTGTTGCGGGCTTTTCCCACCCAGCGCGAGGTAACGCGTTGCGGGTGTTACAGGTCGGCGCGGGTGTGCGCCTCATGATCTGCTGAGCGGGCCTGCTTCTGGCAGTCCCGATACAGCGGACTTTGGATTCTTGTGTTTCAGGCCCTTCAAGTCAAGCAATAATTGCGCTTTTTTCCAACTAAGCGCATGAGAACGTAGAAGAAAGGGCTTTGAGGAGGGATAAAACTCGCCTGAATGTCGTCAAGCGGTAGAAATGTGCGCAAGACTGCCGGAAAACCCGGCAGTCAGGCAATTAACGAGCGTCGACGATCAATTGATCGAACTTTTTCAGCGCGTTACGCAAGCCGAGGCTCTCCCGCGGTCGGTCGGCATAGACCATCTCGGCCATTTCCAGGATCCCCGATGCATTCGGCAAGGGCAGGTCCTGTTCAAGGATCTGCTTCATGCGTACCAGGAAGATCCATTGCAGCCACTGGTGGAAGTCCAGGGTATCGACTGAAAAGGGTTCGACACTGCTGAGCGCTTCAGCACCGGGGGACTCTTCATCCCACCAGCCCTGCACGCGCAGTTCTCGCTCGATCAGCAATAGCTGTTCGGCAATCGCTGGGAAACGTGCATCCATCAGAGGCTGACCTTGGCTTTCTGTCGCGCCTGGGCGGCACCCGCTGCATCGCCCTGGGCGGCACGCGCATCACCGATCAAGGCCCAAAGGCTGGCTTGCAGGTCTGGGCGGCCATTGGCCAGGCTCAGGCCACGGCGAGCGAATTGCTCCGCCTGGGGCGCATCGCCCTGGGCCATGCGCACCTGGGCCAGGCGATACAGCACTTGTGGCTCACGCGGCGCCACGCGCTGGGCACGTTCAAGGCTCGACGAGGCGCCATTCAAATCGCCACCCGCCTGCTGCTGCTGAGCGGTGGTGAGCAGCGCCAGCACCGGGCCATCGAGTTGTTCGTCAGCCGACAACCCGCCCGCATTGGACGATGACGGAATACCGCTCGGCGTCGAAGGCATGTTGTAGGTGCCCTGGTTGACCGGCGCGGTTTGAATCGGCGTGGCGTTAACCGGCCCGGAAGTGCTAGGGCCTGGGGTCCATGGCTCGGCGCTGATAGGCGCCGAGGTTGCAGCACCACTGCCAGGCACCATCACCACGACGCCGGAGTCCTGGGGAATTGCCTGGGTTGCAGCCTGGGCAGGCCGCTTGACTACCGTCTGACGGAAGCCGCCATTGGCCGAAATGCGGTCGTTATTGGAGACGGACGTGCTTGAGTCCACCACAGGGATGGAGCCGCGCTGCACGCTGGAGCAACCGCCGAGCAAAGCCAGAGCCGTAATTGCTGGAATCCACAACTTGTTCACTTGAAACCCTCTTTGCTTAATTCATCCAGCCCTTGACCCAATCCATCACCGAATCCGCGTCAGCAGGGGCACTGCCACCGCACGCAGGGCCGGGTGGTGGTTCGCTGCCGCGAATATACGGCATCTGCACCGCCCCCGGACAGTTGGCATCAGAGCCCTGGCCGGTGTGCGGATCAATCCAGACCTGCACGATATTGTCCGGCTGGGGCATGTTGAGCGGCAACGGGTCAGCCTTGCGCATGAAACTGGTCCATACCTGCAGCGCGCCGGTCGCACCGGTGAACGGCGTCTTGCCGTTATCGTCACGCCCCAGCCACACCACGGCCAATACATCCTGGCCGAAACCCGCAAACCAGCTGTCACGCGAGTCGTTACTGGTACCGGTCTTGCCCGCCAGCGTCAGGTTCGACGGCAGCACGCTGTACACCGAGCGCCCTGTACCCTCACGCATCACACGCTGCATGGCGTTCTGGATCAGGTAGATAGAGCCCGCGTCAAAACGCTGCTGGATCTGGAACGGGTAGCGCTTGAGCGGTTCGCCTTCGGCGGTCAGCACACTGCGGATCCCGCGCATCGGTGTATTGAAGCCACCGTTGGCGAGGGTCTGGTACATGGTCGCCACTTCCATCGGGGTCATGGCCGCAGCGCCCAGAAGCATGGACGGGAATGCCGGGAACTCACGCTCCACCCCCAGTCGCGCGATGGTTTTCAGGACATTTGGCACGCCGACCTCAAGCCCCAGGCGCGAGGTGGAAATATTGTAGGAATGCGCCAGCCCCTGATACAGGAACACCGTGCCGTGGGAACGGCGATCGAAGTTCTTCGGCGTCCATACCTGGCCATTCGCTCCTTTGACCGACAACGGGTCATCCGACAGCCAACTGGTCAGCGTGTACTTGCTGGGTTTTTCCAACGCACTCAAGTAGACCGCAGGCTTGACCAGCGAGCCAATCGGCCGCACGGCGTCCAGTGCGCGGTTGAAGCCGGCGAAACTGGCCTGGCGGCTGCCGATCATGGCCTGGACTTCACCGGTTTCCGGGTTGGTCACGACCATGGCGGCTTCGACTTCATCCGAGCCTTTACGGCCGGTCAGGCGTTTGAAGGTGTCGTTGACGGACGCTTCGGCCTTCATCTGCAGGATCGGGTCGAAGCTGGTGAAAATCCGCAAGCCCTCTTCGGTCAAGTCTTCGTCGCGGTAGTCTTCACGCAACTGGCGCTTGACCAGATCGATAAAGCCGGGGAACGAGCTATCGGCCAACTTGCCGCGAGTGGTCACACCCAACGGCATTTTCTTCGCGGCGGCCACTTGTTCAGCCGTCGCGACACCCTGCTGCTCCAATACATCGAGTACCAGGTTGCGACGTTCGAGCGCACGCTCCGGGTTGCGACGCGGATTGTAATAGGACGGCCCCTTGACCATGCCCACCAGCAGCGCGACCTGATGCAACTTCAACTCGGATAACGGTTGCCCAAAGAAGAACTGGCTGGCCAAACCGAAACCGTGCACCGCGCGCTGGCCATCCTGACCGACGAATACCTCGTTGAGGTACGCCTCAAGGATTTCCTGCTTGCTGTAATGCAGCTCCAGCAACATCGCCATCATGGCTTCGGTGAGTTTACGGGTGAGGCTGCGCTCGTTGGTCAGGTAGAAGTTCTTGACCAATTGTTGCGTGAGCGTACTGCCGCCCTGGGTCATCTTGCCACCGGAGGTGTTGACCCAGACAGCGCGGGCAATCGACTTCGGCGAGACGCCCCAATGGCTGTAGAAATCGCGGTCTTCGACCGCCACCAGGGTTTCCAGCAAATAAGGCGGTACCTGATCAAGCTTGATCAGGATGCGATCTTCTAGGTTTTTCGGATAAATACCGCCAATCATCAACGGTTCCAGGCGCACTACCGGCAGCTTGGAGCCATTGAGCGAGGACAGTTCAGCCACATAATCGCCGGAGAAACGCACGCGTACCGGCTGAGCTTTTTCCAGGCCTTCGTAGAACTGGAACCCACGGGTGTTCAGGTCGACGGTGTTGCCGCTGACGGCTGCGGCGCCGGGGCCATTGCTCACAGGTTCGCGGCGATAGCCCAGTGCGTCGAGCTCGGTAAGGAAGTCCTCCTTGCTCAGCTTCTGCCCGGAGAACAGTTCCAGCGGGCGTGCATACACCTTGGCCGGAATCGTCCAGCGCTTGCCAGAGAATTTTTCCTGCACCACGGCATCGAGGTACACCGCAAAGCCGGCGACCACCACAAGGCCAACCAGGCCCAGCTTGAGCGCCCAGCCCAACCAGGGGCGCAAGCTGCGGGAAGGAGGTTTTTTACGGGAACGGGGAGATCGGGTTCGAGTCATGGCGGCGGATTATACGCACTTTATTGATGATCAACATGAGCCGGACAGCGGTTTGCACGACTGGCATCAGCAGCCATAATGGCCACGATGATTTCTCCCAGACTTTGAAGGATCGCCCGTGAGCCAGTCCCTGATCGCTGCCCTGCAAAACCCGGCTTTATACCCTCATCCGGTTGAAGCATTTCAAGTCATCGAGACCCATATTTCCTGGGTGGTTCTGACAGGTCCCTATGCTTACAAATTGAAGAAACCGATGAACTTCGGATTTCTGGATTTCACCGATCTGGAAAAACGTGGCCACTTCTGCAATGAGGAGCTGCGTCTCAACCAGCGCTTGACCAAAGATTTGTATCTCGAAGTGTTGCCGATTACCGGCACTGCCGATGCGCCGCAGTTGGGCGGCGACGGCCCGGTCATCGAGTACGCACTGAAAATGCGCCAGTTCCCGCAAAGCCAGATGCTCAGCACCCTGCAAGCCAACAGCGAACTGACCAACGCCCACATCGACGAGATGGCCAGTCAGATTGCGCACTTTCACCTCACTGCCCCCAAGGTCCCGCAAGAGCACCCGGCCGGCACGCCGGATGAAGTCATGGCGCCGGTACGCCAGAACTTCGACCAGATTCGCCCGTTCCTGAGCGACAAAGCTGACCTGACTCAACTTGAGGCCCTGCAAGCCTGGGCCGAAAGCAGCTTCGAGCGCCTCAAGCCGCTGCTGGAACAACGCAAGCTCAATGGTTTCACTCGCGAATGCCACGGTGACATCCATCTGGGCAACGCCACCCTGATTGACGGCCACGTCGTGATCTTCGACTGCATCGAGTTCAACGAGCCTTTCCGCTTTACCGATGTGTACGCCGATACCGCCTTCCTCGCCATGGACCTTGAAGACCGTGGGCTCAAGTCTCTGGCGCGCCGCTTCATCAGCCAGTACCTGGAACTGACCGGCGACTATCAAGGCCTGGAAGTGCTGAATTTCTATAAAGCCTACCGTGCGCTGGTACGTGCAAAGGTTGCGCTGTTCAGCATGCCGAGCGAGGCAAGCCCGGTGCAGCGCGCCACTACCCTGCGCCAGTACCGCAACTACGCCAACCTGGCGGAAAGCTACAGCACCATTCCGTCGCGCTTTCTGGCAATCACCCATGGTGTTTCAGCGGTAGGCAAGAGCCATGTTGCCATGCGCCTGGTCGAGGCTCTGGGCGCTGTACGCCTGCGTTCGGATGTGGAGCGCAAGCGTCTGTTTGGCGAGCAGCAGGTCGAAAACGCGCCACAGGCCGGCATCTACAATCAGGATGCCAGCATTGCCACCTATACACGCTTGAACGAAATTGCCGAGACCGTACTACGCGCAGGTTACCCGGTGGTGCTGGATGCGACCTTCTTGAAACGCGCTCAACGTGATGCGGCAGCCCAGATCGCCGAAGCCACCGGCGCGCCATTCCTGATCCTCGATTGCAACGCACCTCAAGCGGTTATCAGCAGTTGGCTGGCACAACGTCAGGCGGATCAAAACGATCCGTCCGACGCAACGCTGAGCGTTATCCAAGAGCAGCAAGCCAGTCGTGAGCCGTTGACGGCGCAAGAGCTGTTGCTGAGCAAGCGCGTGGAAACCAATGAAAGCGGAACGCTGGATGCGTTGGTCGCGCATATTCGCCAGCGCCTCCCGGGCTTGTAAGCAATATTTCCTGGTCGTGTCGCCCACATGGCGCACGACCCGGCAATATAGCCACTATAATGACATCACCACCTAACAGGAGTCGCTATCGTGAGTCAGCCCAAGCTTCTTGATACCCCGCTCTATGCGCTCCTGCATAAGGATGACATCCGCGGCTTCAACCAGCAGCGCCCTCAAGACGGCACCATCGATATGCGCGGTGGCGACTTCCGAGGGCTGGACCTGCGAGATCTGAACGCCGCAGGTGTTGACTTCACCGACGCCTATTTTCGCTCTGCCGACTTGCGCGGCCTGGATTTACGCGACTGCTCGATGGAAGGCGCGAGCCTGGCCCACGCGCAGATTTCCGGCACTTACTTCCCACCCGAGCTCACGGCTGACGAGATCCTGATGTCAGTCAACTTCGGCACTCGCCTACGCTACCGCACCAAGTAATCCACCTTCTGAACCCCGGCTTCGCCTCAAGCGTGCCGGGCGTTTCACGCCTGCCCGTCAGCTAAAGCATCGCCACATTCTTATAAGCTTTTCAGCCGTTCCTGCCCAAAGAACTGCGTTTTTCCTACTGAGCGCTACACTCATTTTCAGGCTGCCTGGTCACGATACCCACCGCACCATTCGGCCGTCGCAAGGAGGCTTGATGAACGATGAGCTGCAACACCTGAAAAACCTCGGCAAGACATCAGCGCAGTGGCTGCATGCGGTGGGTATCCACAGCGCGTCTGACTTGCGCCGCCTGGGCGCGGTCGATGCTTACCGAGCCGTACGGACTCGCGGCTTCCGAGCCTCGAAAGTTCTGCTGTACGCCATTGAAGGCGCATTGATGGATGTGCACTGGAACGACCTCCCCTCTGAACGCAAGGAGGCGCTGAACCGCCAGTTGGATGCCCTGTCAGCGCGGCAGAAAAACTAGATCGGCCCTCAAGCCCAATGTTTACAGGCATTACAAACGAGCGTTTGAGAAAAACTGGATGAGCAGATAAAACAATAGTTGACTCTCAAATGAGAATCGTTATGATTATCACAACTGGTCGCGAGATCAGCCGATAACTGAAAGACCATTGGTTCGGACTCTCAGATTATCTCCTCATCAGGCTAATCACGGTTATTTGACCCGGCTCTTGCCGGGTCTTTTTTTGCCTGCAAATTACTGACTTCAGCGCGCAATGATCAGCGGATGCCCCCGCTCCGGATGTGGTTGTACCAGCACATCCAGACCAAATACAGCCTTGAGTGGCTCAGGTTGCAGGACTGTTGCGGGCCTATCCAGAGCATGGGGGCGCCCGCCTTCCAGCAGCAGGATCCGGTCGCAGTAACGCGCCGCCAGGTTCAAGTCATGCAAGATCACCAGCACCGCAGCCCCCTTGTCGGCAAAGCTGCGAATCGCCTGCAAGGTGGTGTGCTGGTGCAGGGGATCAAGCATCGACGTTGGCTCGTCCAACAACAACGTTTGCCCCGCCTCACCTGGCCATAACTGCGCCAACACCCGCGCCAAGTGCACCCTTTGTCGCTCGCCGCCCGACAAGGCCAGGTAGCTGCGGCCACTCAGGTGGCCCACGTCGGCCGCGTGCAGCGCCGCGCGGATGATTTGATCGTCGCGCACTCGCCCGGTCTGATGAGGCAAGCGCCCCATGCCCACCACCTCTTCGACACGAAAGGCGAAGTCCAGGGTGGAAGTCTGTGGCAACACCGCCAGACGCTGGGCACGTTGCGCCCCTCCCAGACTCTTCAATTCTTGCTGGTCCAACCAGATCTTGCCCTGATCAGGCGACAACTCCCCGCACAGCGCTCCGAGCAAGGTACTTTTGCCCGCACCATTGGGCCCCAGCACGCCCAGCACTTCGCCCGGCAGCAGGTCCAAGGTGACATCGGACAACACGGTTTTACCACCGCGCCGAATCTGCAACGCTTCTACCCGCAGCATCAGGCGCGCCCTCGTAACAATAAATAGAGGAAAAATGGCGCACCGATAAATGCAGTGACAATACCGATCGGCAGTTCCGCCGGCGCCAACGCCAAGCGCGCCACCAGATCGGCAAACAACAGCAGGCTCGCGCCCGCCAGCACTGACGCCGGTAACAGCACCCGATGATCCGGCCCCGCCAGCAGCCGCACCAGATGTGGCACCACCAAACCGACAAAACCAATCATGCCCGCAGCCGCCACGGCTGCACCAACGCCCAGGGCCGTGCAGAACACCAACTCGCGCTTGAGCCCCTCAACATCAATGCCCAGATGATTGGCCTCCGACTCACCCAGCAGCAATGCGTTCAGCGCTTTCGCCCGGCGCGGCAACCACAGCGCCACGCCCGCGCTTACCAACAGCAAGGGCCACAACCGCGAATAGCTCGCGCCATTGAGGCTGCCCAGGTTCCAGAACGTCAGGGTGCGCAAGGTGGCATCGTCGGCCAGATAGGTAAACAGCCCCACCGTTGAGCTGGCCAGTGCCGTCAGCGCGATACCGGCAAGCAGCATCGTTGCGACATTGGTCTGGCCATTGCGACGCCCCAATCGGTAGACCAGTGCGGTAACGCCCAGCCCCCCCAGAAATGCGCACAGCGACAACAAATAGGGACCGAACGCATCCGGCAGCCCACCGAAGAACGAACCGCCGACAATCGCCACCGCTGCCCCCAACGCCGCACCGCTGGACACACCCACCAACCCAGGATCGGCCAGCGGGTTGCGAAACAACCCCTGCATCGCCACGCCCGACAACGCAAGGACACCGCCGACGGCCAGCCCCAAAAGGGTCCGCGGCAGGCGAATCTGCCCCAGAATCAATTCAGCCTGCTCCAACCCCGCCGCCTCAATCGGCACGCCCAATAGCCTTAACGCGGCTCTGAGCGTATCAATCAACGGCAAGCTGACCGGTCCGAGGGCCAATGAAAGCCAGATCGCCAACACACACAGCAGCGACAGGCCAATAAACAGTGTCTTGGGCTTAAGCAGAGTGGTCATGGAGCCGATTTAGCCTGGGACGGATAAAAACCAGCGGACAGTTTCACCAGGTTTTCTGGCAATCGCGGCCCCAGACCACCCACCAGCAAGGTCGGATCCAGCTCAAACACTCGCCCACGCTTGGCTGCCGGTGTCGACGCGAGAATCGGGTTTTCCTTGAACAAGGCAGCACGCGCCGCATCACCGGTCAGCGCGCGATCGGCAAACACCAGCACATCAGGACTCAAACCCGCCAAAGACTCGACTGAAAAGGGCTTATAGCCCGAGTGCGTGGCCAGGTTACGTCCGCCCGCCTGCTGCAATATCCAATCGGCGGCCGTGTCCTTGCCCGCGATCAGCGGCTTGCCACCGGCATGGCCCAGCAACAACAGCACGCCCGGAGCCTTTTGCGCCGCCTGGGCCTTGGTCACCCAGCTTTTTTGCTGCTCCAGCGCCTGCCCGTATTTGGCAAACAGTGCGTCTGCCCGGGTCTCACTGCCCAGCAGTTTTCCCAAGTGTTCAAGGTTGCCCTTCAATGTCGGCAAATCCGGCTGGGCCGAAAACATCTCGACCTGCACGCCGGCATTGCGAATCTGCGCCAGTACCGGCGGCGGCCCCATTTCCTCAGTGCCCACAAGGATTTGCGGGCGCAGGCTGAGAATGCCTTCAGCCGACAGCTGCCGCTGGTAGCCAATGCTCGGCAACGCCTTGAGCGACTGCGGATGCTGGCTGGTGGTGTCGACCCCGACCAATTTCGATTCGCCGCCTAAAGCCGTCACCCATTCCGATAGCGCCCCTCCAGCACTGACCCAGCGTTGTGGCAGTTCAGAGGCGTGTGCCCCGTGGTTGACCAGCAATGAGACAACAAGCGCAATAGCGCTGGTACTCAGGCGCATAACAGGGTTTCCTTCCTAGGGCAGGGCCATTCAGGCACTCATCAATGTGACAGAACATTGCTGCCGGACATCGTATTAAGCACCCAGTCAGCTGACGGGCGAAGCGGCCATTTGATAATTGTTTGCATTTGAACGTCAAGGCACTTAAGGATTGAAATGAAGTTTCTCTGCCCCTCAAGCGACCTCGCACCCAACAGCAGCCGCGGTTTTGATATCGATGGCCATAAACTGCTGGCCGTGCGCCGAGACGGCATTGCCTACTTTTATCGCAACCGCTGCCCCCATCGCGGCATCCCGCTGGAATGGCAGCCCGACCGCTTCCTCGACGCCAGCGCCAGCCTGATCCAATGCGCCACCCATGGCGCCCTGTTCCTGATCGAGAGCGGCGAGTGCATCGCCGGCCCGTGCGCAGGCCAGAGTCTCACCGCCCTGCCCGGCCATGAGGATGAACAAGGCTTGTGGGTAGAACTCTAGTCGCCCAACAACACCTTCAGTCGACGCTCGACATACATCTCTTGCGGTGTGACCCGCACGCCGTAAGCCAGCACCTCCACACCCGCGGCCTTGGCCTCGCGTAACGCCGCAGCGTAACCGGCGTCAATTTCCACCGCTGGGCGAACCGCATCGATGCCCGACAAATTCACGCAATACAACTGCACCGCCCGCACACCTTCACGCGCCAGGTGAGCCAGTTCGCGCAAGTGCTTGGCACCGCGCTGCGTCACTGCATCAGGAAAAGCCGCCACCGAGGTTGCGTCAAAACCCAGGGTGACGCTTTTGACCTCCACGAAGGCGGCGCCCTGTGGGTAATCCAGGCGGAAGTCAATGCGGCTCTTCTCCTGACCGTAAGGCACTTCACGCTTTAGCGCCGTAAAGCCATTGAGTTCAGTGATCACGCCAGCCAGCAGCGCCTCTTCAACCAGCTGATTGGCTCGCGCGGTGTTGACGCACGCCAGCCGGCCCTGAGGTGTTTCGGCAATTTCCCAGGTGCCTGGCAACTTGCGCTTGGGGTCCGAGGAACGGCTGAACCAGACCTGGCCACCTTCGACCATGCAATTGAGCATCGAGCCGGTGTTCGGGCAATGAATGGTGAGCAACTCGCCGGTAACGGTTTCGATATCGGTGAGAAAACGCTTGTAGCGGCGGATCAGCCGCCCTTCTTCAAGAGGAGGATAAAAGTGCATCAGCCTTGCCAGCTCCGCAGGCCACGAGCGATGCGCTCCACCGCTTCTTGCAGCCGGTCAATATTTTGCGTGTAGGCAAAACGCACATGGTGGCCCGCTTGATAACGACCGAAATCCAGCCCGGGTGTAAAAGCCACGTGCTCGGTCTCCAGAAAGTGACGGCAGAACGCGAAGGCATCGCCGCCGAACGCGCTGATATCGGCATACAAATAAAACGCCCCTTCCGGCTCCACGGCGATACCGAATCCAAGCTCGCGCAGCGCCGGCAGCAGAAAGTCACGACGCCGGCCGAATTCGGCGCGGCGCTCTTCAAGAATGCTCAGGGTCTGCGGGGTAAAACAGGCCAAGGCAGCGTACTGGGCCATGCTCGGCGCACTGATGTAGAGGTTCTGCGCCAGTTTTTCCAATTCGCTGATCGCAGCAGGAGGCGCTATCAGCCAACCGAGGCGCCATCCGGTCATGCCGAAATACTTCGAAAAACTATTCAAGACGAAAGCGTCATCGTCGACTTCCAGCACGCTGGCGGCATCGGTGCCGTAGGTGAGGCCGTGGTAGATCTCGTCCACTACCAAGTGGCCGTTACGCGCTTTGACTGCACTCGACAAGCCTGCCAGTTCGTCCCTCGTGAGGACTGTGCCGGTAGGATTGGCCGGGGACGCAACCAGCGCGCCCACGCTGTCCTGGTCCCAATGCCTGGCGACCAGATCGGCGGTCAACTGATAGCGGACCTCAGGCCCCACCGGCACCAACTGCGCCGCGCCCTCTACCAGCCGCAGAAAGTGTCGATTGCAGGGGTAGCCTGGGTCAGCCAGCAGCCAGTGCTTGCCAGGGTCGACCAGCAAGCTGCTGGCCAACAGCAACGCGCCGGAGCCACCGGGCGTAATCAAGATACGCTCGGGATCGACACTCAAGCCGTAGCGCTGCTGGTAAAACCCGCTGATGGCCTCGCGCAACTCGGGCACCCCACGGGCCGCCGTGTAGCGCGTCTTGCCGTTGGCCAGCGCAGCCTGGCCGGCCTGGATGATCGGCTCGGCGGTGGTAAAGTCCGGTTCGCCGATTTCCAGATGGATCACGTCGTGGCCGGCAGCCTGCAGCTCATTGGCGCGTGCCAGCAACGCCATGACATGAAAAGGTTCGATGGCGCGACTGCGCGCACTGTAGGGCTGAGCCATTAGCCTTCCTTAACGGTGAGGACAAAATCAGGATTCTACCGAACCCTCGCGGTAAAACATGCTCTATTGCCTGATTGGGGCTGCAAGTGCACCCTGCGCACGCTCGTAAAACAGCTAAAATCAATATTCGAGGCGATACATACCCAGTCATGGCGGGCTGCTGCAGTTTGCAACCCCTTTGCCCTGGAGCTCGACAACCGGGAGTAGCGCACCCTGAATCTATCTGGTAAGTTCGCCCGCTTGCAGCCGCAGGGCCGGCAGGTGTCGGTGACGTTGCAATCCTGCGCAATGGATTAGAAGAGTGAGAGGCGGTCTATTCATGTCCACCCAAGCAAAGCAACAGAGCATCAGCGGTTTCCAGCCCTACGTTGAATCCAAGGGCGAGGAATACATGGGCAAGCCCATGCGCGAGCACTTCTCCAAAATCCTGAAGCAGTGGAAGCAGGACTTGATGCAGGAAGTCGACCGCACGGTTGACCATATGAAGGACGAAGCAGCCAACTTCCCGGACCCGGCAGACCGTGCCAGCCAGGAAGAGGAATTCGCCCTTGAACTGCGCGCTCGTGATCGCGAACGCAAGTTGATCAAGAAGATCGACAAGACCCTGCAATTGATCGAAGACGAAGAGTATGGCTGGTGCGAATCCTGCGGCGTCGAGATCGGTATTCGCCGCCTCGAAGCCCGCCCGACTGCGGACCTGTGCGTAGACTGCAAGACCTTGGCTGAAATCAAGGAAAAACAGGTCGGCAAGTAACCCTGCCGAACTGAACGAATGGGGCGTGCAAACGCCCCATTTTTGTTTCTGGCGTTTACCGGTTTTGCAGTAGTATCCGCCCATGACAGCCTCTACCTATATCGGGCGTTTCGCCCCCACGCCCAGCGGCCATTTGCACTTCGGCTCCCTGGTTGCTGCCCTCGCCTCCTACCTCGACGCACGCGCCCAACATGGCCGCTGGTTGATGCGCATGGAAGACCTTGACCCTCCCCGTGAAGAGCCCGGCGCCCAGGCAGCGATCCTGCATGCCCTGCAAAGCTACGGCTTTGAATGGGATGGCGAGCTGGTTCGGCAGAGCGAGCGGCATGACGCCTACGCCAAAGTGCTGAATGACCTGTTCAACCATGGCCTGGCCTACGCCTGCACATGCTCGCGCAAGCAACTGGAACCCTACAACGGGATTTACCCAGGCTTGTGCCGCAATGCCGGCCACAACCAGCAGGATGCTGCCATCCGTCTGCGTGTGCCTGAACTGGAATACCACTTTACCGACCGCGTGCAGGGCGAGTTCCGACAGCATCTGGGCCGCGACGCCGGCGACTTCATCATCCGGCGCCGCGACGGCCTCTACGCCTATCAGTTGGCCGTGGTCCTCGACGATGCCTGGCAAGGGGTTACCGATATCGTGCGCGGCGCCGACCTGCTGGACTCCACGCCGCGCCAGCTTTACTTGCAAGAGCTGCTCGGCCTGCGCCAGCCACGTTACCTGCATGTACCACTGATTGTGCAGCCGGACGGCAACAAACTGGGAAAATCCTACCGCTCCCCACCTTTGACCGCCGACCAGGCCACGCCCTTGCTGCTTCGCGCACTGCGCGCCCTCGGCCAGCCAGCCGGTAACGAACTGCTTTACGCAAGCCCACGGGAACTGCTGGATTGGGGCATTACGCACTGGGACGCGACGCAGATCCCGCGCACACTCACGCTGGCCGAAGCGCAATTGAGTTGAAGGCGCTTGCAGGTTGCCCGCCATCCGTTACCATCGCCGCAGACTTTTTTTCAGAGGCCAATATGTATATCTATCGATTGGTCCTGTTGCTGGTCGTCGGGATCTACCTGTTCTCCCCCGCCATCATGGATTGGTGGATCGACGCCACGGGTGCCTGGTATCGCCCTTATCTGCTGTGGCTGATCCTGATCGTCGTGACCTTCATCCTGCAGAGCCAAAAAGATGCCGATGAGCTTTAGCCTCACCCAGATGCTGCTGATCAGCGCCGCCTACCTGGCTGCGTTGTTCGGCGTGGCCTGGATCAGTGAGCGCGGAATGATTCCGCGGGCGATCATTCGCCATCCGCTGACCTACACCTTGTCCCTGGGCGTGTACGCCAGCGCCTGGGCGTTCTACGGTACGGTGGGCCTGGCCTATCAGTACGGCTACGGTTTTCTGTCCAGTTACCTGGGGGTGTCCGGTGCGTTCCTGCTGGCGCCGGTGTTGCTGTACCCGATCCTGAAAATCACTCGTACCTACCAGTTATCATCCCTGGCGGACCTGTTTGCCTTCCGCTTTCGCAGTACCTGGGCCGGTGCGCTGACCACGATTTTCATGCTGATCGGCGTACTGCCGTTGCTGGCCCTGCAGATTCAAGCAGTGGCAGACTCCATCAGCATCCTGACCCGCGAACCCGTGCAACACCGTGTTGCCCTGGCTTTCTGTGCACTGATCAGCCTGTTCACAATTTTCTTCGGCTCGCGCCATATTGCTACCCGCGAGAAACACGAAGGTTTGGTGTTCGCAATTGCCTTTGAGTCGGTCATCAAGCTGATCGCCATCGGCGGCGTCGGCCTGTATGCGCTCTACGGCGTGTTCGACGGCCCGCAACAGCTGGAGCTGTGGCTGCTGCAAAACCAGACTGCCCTCGCCGCGCTGCACACACCCTTGCAGGAAGGCCCATGGCGCACGCTGCTGTTGGTGTTCTTCGCCTCGGCGATCGTAATGCCGCACATGTACCACATGACCTTCACCGAAAACCTCAACCCACGCTCACTGGTGAGTGCGAGCTGGGGCTTGCCGCTGTTCCTGTTACTGATGAGCCTGGCGGTGCCGTTGATCCTGTGGGCCGGCCTGAAACTGGGGGCCACCACCAACCCTGAGTATTTCACCCTGGGCATCGGCATTGCCGCCAACAGCCCGGCGTTGGCACTGCTGGCGTATGTCGGCGGTTTGTCGGCGGCCAGTGGATTGATCATTGTCACCACGCTGGCGCTATCGGGCATGGCACTCAACCACTTGGTGCTGCCGCTGTACCAGCCGCCGGCTGAGGGCAATATCTACCGCTGGTTGAAATGGACCCGCCGCGCGCTGATCGTTGCGATCATTACCGCCGGCTACGGGTTCTACCTGCTGCTCGGCGCCGGGCAAGACCTGGCCAACCTTGGCATTGTCGCGTTTGTCGCCACCTTGCAGTTCCTGCCGGGGGTGTTGTCGGTGCTGTACTGGCCGACCGCCAACCGCCGTGGTTTTATCGCCGGGCTGCTGGCGGGGATCCTGGTGTGGATCGTCACCATGTTGCTACCACTGGTCGGCAACTTGCAGGGCTTCTACATTCCGTTGCTGAACATGATTTACGTGCTCGACGACACCAGTTGGCACATGGCGGCCATTGCCTCGCTGGCCGCCAACGTACTGATGTTCACCCTGATCTCACTGTTCACCAACGCCAGCGCCGAAGAAACCAGCGCCGCCGAAGCCTGCGCAGTGGACAACGTGCGTCGCCCGCAACGCCGCGAACTGCACGCAGCCTCGCCCCAGGAGTTTGCCACGCAACTGGCCAAGCCTCTGGGCGCCAAGGCGGCGCAAAAGGAGGTCGAGCAAGCGCTGCGTGACCTCTACCTGCCGTTCGACGAGCGTCGCCCCTATGCCCTGCGCCGTCTGCGTGACCGTATCGAGGCCAACCTCTCCGGCCTGATGGGCCCCAGCGTGTCCCAGGACATGGTCGAGACCTTCCTGCCCTACAAGGCGGGCGGCGAAAACTACGTGACCGAAGACATCCATTTCATCGAAAGCCGGCTGGAGGATTACCACTCACGCCTCACCGGCCTGGCCGCCGAACTCGATGCCTTGCGCCGTTACCACCGCCAGACCTTGCAGGAACTGCCGATGGGTGTCTGTTCCCTGGCCAAGGACCAGGAAATCCTGATGTGGAACAAGGCCATGGAAGAACTCACCGGCATCGCCGCGCAGCGGGTAGTGGGTTCGCGCCTCAATACCCTGGCCGATCCGTGGAAAGAACTGCTTCAGGGGTTTATCAACCTGCCCGACGAGCACTTGCACAAGCAGCACCTGGCCCTCGACGGCCAGACCCGCTGGCTCAACCTGCACAAAGCCGCCATTGATGAGCCCCTGGCTCCCGGTAACAGCGGCCTGGTTTTGCTGGTGGAAGACCTCACCGACACGCAGATGCTCGAAGACAAGCTGGTGCATTCCGAGCGCCTGGCCAGTATTGGTCGTCTCGCAGCCGGCGTGGCCCACGAAATCGGCAACCCGATCACCGGTATCGCCTGCCTGGCGCAGAACCTGCGCGAGGAGCGCGAGGAAGACGGTGAAATCACTGAAATCAGCGGGCAGATCCTTGAACAGACCAAGCGCGTTTCGCGCATCGTGCAGTCGCTGATGAGCTTCGCCCACTCCGGCGCGCATCAAAACCAGGACGAAGCGGTGTGCCTGGCCGAGGTCGCGCAGGACGCCATTGGGCTTCTGGCCTTGAATCGGCGCAATTTCGAAGTACAGTTCTTTAATCTGTGTGATCCGGAACATTGGGTCGATGGCGACTCGCAACGCCTGGCCCAAGTGCTGATCAACCTGCTGTCCAACGCACGCGATGCGTCGCCGGCCGGCAGCGCTGTACGCGTCAAGAGCGAGGCTTTCGAGCACACGGTCGACCTGATCGTGGAGGACGAAGGCAGCGGCATCCCACAGAACATCATGGACCGATTGTTCGAACCTTTCTTCACCACCAAGGACCCCGGTGAAGGTACCGGTCTGGGCCTTGCACTGGTCTATTCCATCGTTGAAGAGCATTATGGACAAATCACCATCGACAGCCCGGCTGACACCGAAAGCCAACGCGGCACCCGTATCCGGGTGACCTTGCCGCGTCATGTCGAAGCGACGTCCGCTGTGAACTGAGACCGTCGAGAGAATTGAATCAATGCCGCACATTTTGATCGTCGAAGACGAAACCATTATCCGCTCTGCCTTGCGTCGCCTGCTTGAACGAAATCAGTACCAGGTCAGCGAAGCCGGCTCGGTGCAGGAAGCCCAGGAGCGGTTCAGCATCCCCACGTTCGACCTGATTGTCAGCGACCTGCGCCTGCCTGGAGCTCCGGGCACCGAGCTGATCAAGCTGGGCCAAGGCACCCCGGTGCTGATCATGACCAGCTACGCCAGCCTGCGCTCGGCGGTCGACTCGATGAAGATGGGCGCGGTGGACTATATCGCCAAGCCTTTCGATCACGATGAGATGCTCCAAGCCGTGGCCCGCATCCTGCGTGACCGTCAGTCGGCCAGCAGCGCGCCTGCCGAACAGCGTCCAACCGGTAAAGCGACCAACGGCGCCGACAAGCCCGGTGTGGACAACAGCAATGGCGAGATCGGCATCATCGGCTCCTGCCCGCCGATGCAGGATCTGTACAGCAAGATCCGCAAAGTGGCGCCGACCGATTCCAATGTATTGATCCAGGGCGAGTCGGGCACTGGCAAGGAGCTGGTTGCCCGCGCCCTGCACAACCTGTCCAAGCGCGCCAAGGCACCGATGATCTCGGTGAACTGCGCGGCAATCCCCGAATCGCTGATCGAGTCCGAACTGTTCGGTCACGAGAAAGGCGCGTTCACCGGCGCCAGCGCCGGGCGTGCTGGCCTGGTTGAAGCGGCGGACGGCGGCACCTTGTTCCTCGATGAAATCGGCGAGCTGCCACTGGAAGCCCAGGCGCGCTTGTTGCGGGTGTTGCAGGAAGGCGAGATTCGCCGAGTCGGTTCGGTGCAATCGCAAAAGGTTGATGTGCGGCTTATTGCAGCGACGCACCGTGACCTCAAGAGCCTGGCCAAGATCGGCCAGTTCCGTGAAGACTTGTATTACCGCCTGCACGTGATCGCCCTCAAATTGCCAGCCCTGCGCGAGCGCGGCGCCGACGTCAACGAGATCGCCAGTGCGTTCCTGTTACGCCAGAGCGCACGCATCAACCGTACCGACCTGAAGTTTGCCGCGGACGCCGAGCAGGCAATCCGGCATTACTCGTGGCCGGGTAACGTGCGGGAATTGGAGAACGCCGTGGAGCGCGCGGTGATCCTGTCGGAAAGCCCGGAGATTTCCGCCGAGCTTTTGGGCATCGATATCGAGCTCAGTGACCTGGAAGACGATGACTTCATCGGCCTGGCCCCACAACAGGGCGGCGGTAGCAATACCAGTCATGAGCCGACGGAGGATTTGTCACTGGAAGACTACTTCCAGCATTTCGTCCTGGAACATCAGGACCATATGACCGAGACCGAACTGGCCCGCAAGCTGGGTGTGAGTCGCAAGTGCCTGTGGGAGCGGCGCCAGCGCCTGGGCATTCCGCGGCGCAAGACCGGGGTTGCCAGCGAGAGCTGAGGGTGCGCCCCTATGGGTAACACCTGTTAATGTGAAAAAACTGTTACCGCTGACTTTTCACGTAACAAAAGCCGGGGCTTACGGTAACGAAGCCCCGGCTTTTTTTTGCCCTCGAAAACTGCAAAACCACCTCAACCCCCTGATTTTGCTGGCCGGCACAAAAGTTGGCACGCACCCTGCTATATGCTTAGTACAAAAACAATAACAAGCTATGTACAAGACAATAAAAATAAGACGAATCGACTCACGCATAACAAAAACAACACGGCGGAGGCGCAGCTAACTGATTCTTTTGGAGAGGCGTTGCATTTGGGGCTTGCCCCGCAACCAGGCCGAGAACAACAAAAACTGCCCTAAGGCAGAGCCTGAACTGGTTGGATCGTAGATCAGCAACACAGCGACCAAAGCAATCCGTTTGCTCTTGACTCTCGATTGGGAGTGTCATGAAGGTGAAGCTTCATGGCGAGGGCGATCAACAAAAACAAGAAGCCCGAAATCAATAATAAAAATAGAGCACGCAACTACTTCTGGGGGAGCTTCGGCTCCCCTTGTAGTTTCCGGGATTTGACTCCAAAACGCTTATGGCGCAATGCCTGTAGCTTGTTCCTACACCATCCCCTGACTAAATGCTAGAATCCCCGCCCATCATGCGGTCATTCTTCGTTATGGCCGAACATTCCTTCAAACAGTGCATCCCATGCTGAAGAAGTTGTTCCAGTCATTCCGTTCTCCCTTGCGTCGTACGCAACACAAACGCAGCACGCCTGAAGTGCTCAACAGCAGCCAGCATTCGTTGCAGCGCGCTCAATTCAGCCGTTATGCAGTGAACATCGTCGAACGTTTGCAGAACGCCGGCTACCAGGCTTACCTGGTGGGTGGTTGCGTACGCGACATGCTGCTCAATATCACGCCCAAGGATTTCGACGTAGCCACCAGTGCCACACCTGAACAAGTGCGCGCCGAGTTTCGTAACGCACGAATCATCGGCCGGCGCTTCAAGCTGGTGCATATCCATTTTGGTCGCGAAATCATCGAGGTCGCGACCTTCCGCGCCGGCCACCCGCAAAACGATGAAGAGGAAGACACCAATCAGTCTTCCCGCAACGAGAGCGGGCGCATCCTGCGTGATAACGTCTACGGCACCCTGGAGGAGGACGCGCAACGTCGCGACTTCACCATCAATGCCCTTTATTACGATCCGGTCAGCGAGCGCATCCTCGATTACGCCAATGGCGTACACGACATTCGCAATAACCTGATCCGCCTGATCGGTGACCCGACCCAGCGCTATCAGGAAGATCCGGTGCGTATGCTGCGCGCCGTGCGGTTCGCGGCCAAACTCAACTTCGGTATCGAGAAGCACACTGCCGCGCCGATTCGCGAGCTGGCGCCCATGCTGCGGGAAATCCCCTCGGCACGCCTGTTCGAAGAGGTGCTCAAGTTGTTCCTCTCGGGGTATGCCGCCGACACCTTCGAAATGCTCGTCGACCTGCAGTTGTTCGACCCGCTGTTCCCGGCCAGTGCCGAGGCGCTGGAATACAACCCCACGTACACCCACACGCTGATCAGCGAAGCGTTGGTCAACACCGACCTGCGCATCAAGCAGAACAAACCGGTAACCCCGGCATTCCTGTTTGCCGCCCTGCTGTGGCCAGCGCTGCCCAAGCGCGTACTGCGCCTGCAGGACCGTGGCATGCCGCCGATCCCGGCCATGCAGGAAGCCGCTCACGAACTGATCGCCGAGCAGTGCCAACGCATCGCCATCCCGAAACGCTTCACCATGCCGATCCGCGAAATCTGGGACATGCAGGAACGTTTGCCGCGTCGCAGCGGTAAGCGTGCTGACCTGCTGCTGGACAACCCGCGCTTCCGTGCCGGCTACGACTTCCTGCTGCTGCGCGAAAGCGCCGGTGAGCAGACCGATGGCCTGGGCGAATGGTGGACTGACTATCAGGACGCCAATGACAGCCAGCGTCGCGAAATGATTCGTGAGCTTGGCAGCAAAGGCGATGGTGCCGGTGAAGGGCCGAAAAAGCGTCGCCGCAGCGGCAGCAAGCGTAAACGCAGCAGTGCCGATGCCTCGGGCGCCGCGGGCGAATAAACGTGGAACGTATCTACATCGGCATGGGCAGCAACCTGGCTGCCCCGCAACAGCAATTGCGCAGCGCGATCGAGGCGCTGGCGCAACTGCCTGGCACCCACCTCGCCGGGGTGTCTGCCTTTTATCAAAGTGACTCCCTGCTCCCAGGCCAACCGCGCTACACCAACGCGGTTGCGGCACTGGACAGCAGCCTGGCGCCGTTGGACCTGCTCGACGCACTGCAAGCCATCGAGAATGACCAGGGCCGCGAACGTCTTGAGCGCTGGGGCCCACGTACACTGGATCTGGATATCTTGCTGTTCGGTGATCGCCTGATCGACGAACCGCGCCTCAAGGTGCCGCACTACCAGATGCATCTGCGTGCCTTTGTGCTGTATCCGCTGGCTGAATTGGCGTCAACCGACCTGCAACTGCCTGACGGCCAACGCTTGAGCGCCCTGCTCACAGCCTGCCCATTCGTCGGCCTGGAACGCTTACCGCAAGAATGACTCGGTCAATGTGGGAGCTGGCTTGCCTGCGATACAAGCGACTCGGTGTATCAGCCACACCGCGTGGATGCCATCGCAGGCAAGCCAGCTTCCACATTTGATCTGCGCTGCCGTAAACCGCGCACAAGTTGCGCAATGGCGTCAGTAACAGCGGTAACACCGCCATCGTAACAATGCGGTAACACATCCAATTGACTTCCCGTGTCCTCCTCACGACTATAGGCGTCCCGCTGCCGCCAACCCGGCGCTACAGGGCGCAATCCAGGCCTTATAAGCACTGCTTTCAAGACAGTGCGCCTGTATAAACGAAGACTCACGCGCGTTACTCGCTGTTTCCAAGCGCCTGAACGAGGACCCTTTTCATGCCAGACATTACCCTGACCACCTTGCAGAGCCTCAAGCTCAAGGGTGAAAAAATCACCATGCTGACCTGCTATGACGCCACCTTCGCCAACGCCTGTTGCCAGGCCGGGGTTGAAGTGTTGTTAGTGGGCGACTCCCTGGGCATGGTTCTTCAAGGGAATGACAGCACCCTGCCCGTGACCACGGATGAACTGGCCTACCACACCGCCAGCGTCAAGCGTGGCAACGACGGCGCCTTGATCATCGCCGACCTGCCGTTCATGGGTTATGCCACGCTTGAGCAGACCTTCCAGAACGCCGGCAAACTGATGCAGGCCGGCGCCCATATGGTCAAAGTCGAAGGCGCCGTGTGGCTGGCCGAGTCGATCCGGCTGCTGGCTGAACGCGGTGTACCGGTATGTGCACACATGGGCCTGACCCCGCAGTCGGTGAACATCCTCGGCGGCTACAAGGTACAGGGCCGCAATGAAGCCCAGGCGCGTCAGATGCGCGCCGATGCCATCGCCCTGGAACAAGCCGGTGCCGCGATGATTGTGCTGGAGTGCGTCCCCAGCGAACTGGCCGCAGAAATCACCCAGGCCGTCAAAGTGCCGGTAATCGGCATTGGCGCCGGCTCCGCCACCGATGGTCAGGTGCTGGTCCTGCACGACATGCTCGGCCTGTCGATTAGCGGTCACGTGCCCAAGTTCGTGAAGAACTTCATGGCCGGCCAGGACAGCATTCACGCAGCCCTGAGCGCTTACGTCAGCGAAGTCAAGAATGTGACTTTCCCAGGCGTTGAACACGGATTCTCGGCATGAACACCGTTAAAACCGTCCGCGAACTGCGGGCTGCCGTGACCCACGCCCGCAGCGCCGGCAAACGCATCGGCTTTGTGCCTACCATGGGCAACCTGCATAGCGGCCATGCCACCCTGGTGACCAAGGCCGCGCAGCAGGCGGATTTCGTGGTGGCGAGCATCTTCGTCAACCCACTGCAATTCGGTGCCGGCGAAGATCTGGATAAATACCCGCGCACCTTGGCCGCCGACCAGGAAAAACTCCTGCAGGCGGGCTGCAACCTCCTGTTTGCGCCCACTGTCGAGGAAATGTACCCCGATGGCATGAACGGCCAGACCCGCGTCAGCGTGCCACAACTGTCCGAAGGCTTGTGCGGCGCCAGCCGCCCAGGGCATTTCGAAGGCGTGGCCACGGTGGTCAGCAAGTTGTTCAACATGGTCCAGCCCGACATGGCCGTATTTGGCCAGAAGGACTACCAGCAGTTGGCGGTCATTCGCGCCATGGTCCGCGATCTGAACATGCCGATCCAGATCATCGGCGAACCCACCGTGCGTGCAGCGGACGGCCTCGCGCTGTCATCACGCAACGGTTACCTCACCGAGGAGCAACGTGCGGTCGCGCCAGTGCTGTACCGCGCGCTCAGCCAGATCGCCACGGCCATCCAAGACGGTGATCATGATTTCGCCAAGCTTCGCGCCGAGCAAATCCAGCAGATTGAAGCCGCAGGGCTACGCATGGACTACCTGGAAGTGCGCCAGGGCGTACATCTGCGCCCGGCCACGGCTGAAGATCGGGATGTGGTGATCCTGGTCGCCGCTTATCTGGGCGCCACACGCCTGATCGATAACCTGCACCTGAACCTCGCCTGACCCTACTTTACCCTCCACCTGTTGCCCCGACGGCTGTGCCGGTATAAAAAAGTACCGGCCACAGCGCAGACAAAGCCAAGACATATCCACACGCTAGGTTTAATGTAATCGCCCTGCGCTATGGTTAGCGCTGTCTGGAACCCAGTCGTTGAGACAAGAATGGATGTTCCGGGCTTTTAAGTGTCCTAAAGGCAGTCCCTGTAATAAAAGGAAACCCGCAGCGATGGCGTACTACCGCACCCCTCATGACGTTACCGCTCTGCCCGCCTGGCAAGCGCTTGTTCAACATCGCCAAGCCATGCAGGATTTCAGCATGCGCGAAGCGTTCAATGCCGACCCTCAGCGCTTTTCCCAATTTACCTTGAGCAGCTGCGGACTTTTCCTCGATTACTCGAAAAACCTGATCACCAGCGAAACCCGCGACCTGCTGGTGGACCTGGCCAAGGAAGTGAACCTTAAAGGCGCGATTGATGCGCTGTACGCCGGCGAGCCCGTCAACTCTTCCGAAGGCCGCCCGGCGCTGCATACCGCCCTGCGCCGCCCGGTGGGTGACAAGCTGTCGGTCAACGGCGTGAACATCATGCCGGACGTGCACAAGGTGCTGAACCAGATCACTGACCTGGTCGGTCGCATCCACGACGGCCTGTGGCGTGGCTACACCGAAAAGCCGATCACCGACGTGGTGAACATCGGCATCGGTGGTTCGTTCCTCGGTCCGGAACTGGTCTCCGAAGCGCTGTTGTCCTACGCCCACAAAGGCGTGCGTTGCCACTACCTGGCGAATATCGACGGCAGCGAGTTCCACGAGCTGACCATGAAGCTGCGCGCCGAGACCACGCTGTTCATTGTTTCGTCCAAATCCTTCAACACCCTTGAAACCCTGAAGAACGCCCAGGCCGCCCGCGCCTGGTACCTGGCCCAGGGTGGTTCGGAAGCTGAGCTGTATCGCCACTTCATCGCCGTTTCGAGCAACAACGCGGCGGCCGTAGCCTTTGGTATTCGTGAAGAGAACATCTTCCCGATGTGGGATTGGGTAGGTGGGCGTTACTCGCTGTGGTCGGCGATTGGCTTGCCAATCGCCCTGGCCATCGGCATGTCCAACTTCAAGGAACTGCTGTCGGGTGCCTACACCATGGACCAGCACTTCCTGGACGCGCCGTTCGAAGCCAACATGCCTGTGCTGCTGGGTTTGCTGGGCGTGTGGTACGGCAACTTCTGGGGCGCGCAGAGCCATGCGATCCTGCCGTACGACCATTACCTGCGTAACATCACCAAGCATTTGCAACAGCTGGACATGGAATCCAACGGCAAGAGCGTGCGCCAGGACGGCACGCCAGTGTCCACCGATACAGGCCCGGTGATCTGGGGCGGCGTAGGCTGCAACGGGCAGCACGCTTACCACCAGCTGCTGCACCAAGGGACGCAACTGATCCCGGCCGACTTCATCGTGCCGATCGTCAGCTTCAACCCGGTCTCCGATCACCACCAGTGGCTATACGCCAACTGCCTGTCCCAGAGCCAGGCACTGATGCTCGGCAAGACCCGCGGCGAAGCCGAAGCCGAGCTGCGTGAAAAGGGCCTGCCGGAAGCGGAAGTGCAGAAGCTGGCACCGCACAAGGTGATCCCGGGCAACCGTCCGAGCAACACCCTCGTGGTCGAACGCATCAGCCCGCGTCGCCTCGGTGCGCTGGTGGCGATGTATGAGCACAAGGTGTTCGTGCAGAGCGTGGTCTGGGGCATCAACGCTTTTGACCAATGGGGCGTTGAACTGGGCAAGGAACTGGGCAAAGGCGTTTACAACCGCCTGACGGGCGCCGAAGAAACCTCAGCCGAGGACGCTTCGACCCAGGGCCTGATCAACTACTTCCGCGGTCGTCACCGCGGCTGATGCTGATCACTCAAGGCCAACGTCTGTTTGGACGTTGGCCTTGAACCCTCCCACCACAGGGTGCATCTTTATCACTTGTCGCAAAAACAAGAATAAGGATCGCTCATGTTCGATATAAGCACGTTTCCCACCGCCGATGCCGTCCGCCGGGCTGCGCAACTCAGTCAAGAAGACTATCAGCGCCTCTATCGCCAATCCATCGAGCAGCCAGAGACCTTCTGGGCCGAACAGGCCAAGGGCTTTCTGGACTGGATAACACCGTGGCACACCGTCCAGCAGTCAGACATCAATACCGGTGCCGCCCAATGGTTTGCCGGCGGCCAACTGAACGTCAGCTACAACTGCATTGACCGTCACCTGGCGCAACGCGCCGATCAGCCGGCCTTCATCTGGGAGGGCGACGATCCGTCAAAATCCTCCACGATCACTTACCGCCAACTGCATCAAAACGTCAGCCGCCTGGCCAATGTGCTGAAAAACCGTGGCGTGAAAAAAGGCGACCGCGTGTGCATCTACATGCCGATGATCCCGGAAGCGGCCTACGCCATGCTGGCCTGCACGCGAATTGGCGCGGTGCACTCAGTGGTGTTTGGCGGGTTTTCGCCTGACGCCCTGCGTGACCGTATTCTCGATGCCGATTGCCGCACCGTGATCACCGCCGACGAAGGCGTGCGCGGCGGCAAGCCCGTGGCGCTGAAACAGAATGTCGATAAAGCCCTGGCCAGTTGCCCGAACGTCAGCACGGTGCTGGTGGTCGAGCGCACCGGAGCCAGCGTGAACTGGAACGAGGGCCGCGACCTCAAGTATCAAGCGGCCCTGGACGCCGCCAGCGACAACTGCCCACCCGAGCCGATGGACGCCGAGGATCCGTTGTTCATCCTCTACACCTCCGGCAGCACCGGCAAACCCAAGGGCGTACTGCACACCACTGGCGGCTACCTGCTGCAAGCGGCGATGACCTTCAAGTACGTACTCGACTACCAAGAGGGCGAAGTGTTCTGGTGCACCGCCGATGTGGGCTGGGTCACCGGGCATAGCTACATCGTCTACGGTCCGCTGGCCAATGGCGCCACTTCGCTGATGTTCGAGGGCGTGCCGAGTTATCCGGACAGCTCGCGCTTCTGGCAGGTGATCGATAAACATCAGGTGAATATTTTCTACACCGCGCCCACCGCTTTGCGCGCCCTGATGCGTGAAGGCCACGGCCCATTGGAGAGCACCTCCCGCGCCAGCCTGCGCCTGCTGGGCAGTGTCGGTGAGCCGATCAACCCGGAGGCCTGGGACTGGTACTTCAATGCGGTGGGCGAACAGCGCTGCCCCATCGTCGATACCTGGTGGCAAACCGAAACCGGCGGCATCATGCTCAGCCCGCTGGTCAGCGCCCAGCGCATCAAGCCGGGCTGCGCGACACAGCCGATGTTCGGCGTACAACCGGTGCTGCTCGATGAGCAGGGCAAGGAAATCAGCGGCGCCGGCAGCGGCGTCCTCGCTATCAAATCAAGCTGGCCGGGGCAGATTCGCAGCGTCTACGGCGACCCGCAGCGTATGATCGACACTTACTTCAAGCCCTATCCCGGCTACTACTTCACCGGCGACGGCGCGCGCCGCGATGAAGACGGCGACTACTGGATCACCGGTCGCATCGATGATGTGATCAACGTGTCCGGCCATCGCATCGGCACCGCCGAGGTCGAAAGCGCCCTGGTGCTGCATGACCAGGTCGCTGAAGCCGCTGTGGTCGGCTATCCCCATGACGTCAAGGGCCAGGGCATCTATGCCTTTGTAACGCCAATGAACGGCGTCGAGCCCAGCGATACGCTGAAAAAGCACTTGCTGGACCTGGTCAGCAAGGAAATTGGCAGCTTTGCCAAACCGGAACTGATCCAGTGGGCGCCTGCCTTGCCGAAAACCCGCTCCGGAAAGATCATGCGGCGCATCTTGCGCAAGATCGCCTGCAACGAACTGGACAGCCTGGGCGATACCTCAACCCTGGCTGACCCAAGCGTCGTAGACGGGTTGATCGACAAACGCCTGAACCGATAGCGCTCAGGATAATCCCCGGCCTGTGCAGGCCGGGGTTAGCTGTTAAACTCCGCGCCCCGATTTTCTTATTTTTCTGCAAGCAAGGCGCGCTTCATGACCCCCCTGAATCAGGCGCTGCGCGCCGCCCTCGATCACCGCCAAGACCTGATCAACGAACTGCACGCCCAGGGTACAGACTGCTACCGGCTGTTCCACGGCAGCCAGGAAGGCGCCGGCGGCTTGACCATCGACCGCTACGGCCCGCAATTGCTGGTGCAGAGCTTCCATCAGTCGCTGGACAGCGCAGACCTTCTGGACCTGCATCAACTGATCAACCAATACATGGGCCTGGAATTGCTGCTGGTGTACAACGACCGTGCCCGAGGCAACTCGCGTATCGATCGTGAAGACACGGTATACCGCGCAGAGCCTGCGGCGCTCGAAGACCTGGTCGGCCACGAGTGGGGCCTCAGCTACCGTGTGCGGGGGCGCCATGCCGGGCAGGACCCGTTGCTGTTCCTCGACCTGCGTAACACCCGTGGTTGGGTGAAGGATCACAGCGCCGGCAAAAGCGTGCTGAACCTGTTCGCCTACACCTGCGGCGTGGGCTTGAGCGCGGCCGCCGGCGGCGCACGCGAAGTGTGCAACCTGGATTTTGCCGAGGGCAACCTGGCGGTCGGGCGTGAAAACGGCCTGCTCAACCCACAATTGCCGAGCATGGAGTTCGTACAGTCCGATTACTTCCCGGCCATTCGCCAACTGGCGGGCCTGCCGATCACCCAGCGTCGCGGCCAAAAGCTGCCGAGCTATCCGCGCCTGGAGCAGCGCCAGTACGACCTGGTTCTGCTTGATCCGCCCGCCTGGGCCAAGAGCGCGTTCGGCACCGTCGACCTGCTGCGCGACTATCAGAGCTTGCTCAAGCCCGCGCTGCTGACCACCGCTGACAATGGGGTACTGATATGTTGTAACAACCTGGCGAAAGTCAGCATGGATGACTGGCGTGAACAGGTGCTGCGTTGCGCAGAAAAAGCCGGCCGCCCAGTGCGCGACTGGCAGGTCATGACACCCGGGGCAGACTTTCCTTCCACAGATCAGCAGCCTCCGTTAAAGACCTTGATCCTGCATTTGTAGGAAGTTTCCCAGCAGCCACTGTTCTTCGGAACCGAATTACCGTGCCATACTCCAAGGCACTCTCGTTCGACACAGATGGCGTCACCCATGCCCAAAGGATTGATCCGCGCCGCAGGCGCCTTGTTGACCGCCCTGGCTTTGTACAGCTTGCTGGGCTTTCTGATTTTACCCGGCATCGCTCTTCGCATTGCCAACCAACAGTTGGCGAATTACGCCACGGTGCCGGCGCGAATCGAGCGCATCGAGCTCAACCCGTTCAGCCTGGAACTCACGCTGTGGGGCCTGAAGATCGGTGAGCCGGGCAAAGAACAAGTGGGCTTCCAGCGCTTTTACGCCAACCTGCAGGCTGACAGTCTCTGGACCCGCGCCCTGCACCTGGCTGATGTGCAACTGGACCAGCCCAAGACCGAACTGCTGTTCGACAAATCCGGCCAGTTGAACCTGGCGCAGTTGTTCAAACTGCCGCCGAGCGAGCCGACTCCCGCAGATCCCGATGCCAAACCGTTCCCGCTGCGTATCGACAGCATCAAACTAGCGGGCGGCAATCTGCATTTCCGAGATCTGCGCCCCAGCGAACCTATCGAATTCCTCTACGACAAACTCGACTTCGAGCTGAAAAACCTCAGCACCTTGCCCGAAGACAACGCCGACATGACCTTGGTGGCCGCTGGCCCTGATGGCGGGCAGATTGACTGGAAAGGTAATGTCAGCCTGGTACCGATCACCTCCGAAGGTACCTTGAAGGTCACCGACGGCAAGATGAAAGCCTGGTGGCCGTATGTACGTGACGCCTTGCCGCTGGTGCTGGAAGACGGCGTGCTTAACTTCAGCACCGACTATAAGTTCAGCCTGGCCAAAGAGACCGAGCTGAACCTGACCAACACCGCCGCCAGCATTGCGCCCTTCGCGATCAAGGCGCCGGATGGCCGGCCATTGGTACACCTGGAACGCCTGGATGTCAGCGAAACTACGGTAGACCTGGCCAAGCAGCAGGTAGTCGTCGGCAAAATCCGCAGCAACAAGCTGGAAACCTGGGCCGCTCTTGAAGCCGATGGCCAACTCGACTGGCAAAAACTGTTCGCCAGCCAGCCAAGCAAGCCAACACCGGCACCGGCCAACACCGACGCGCCTGAAGCCCAACCGGCGGCGCCGAGCAAACCCTGGCAAGTGATGCTCAAGGATGTGCAACTGCGTAACTATCAGGTACACCTGGCCGACCGCCAGGCCAAACCTGCGGTGGCGCTGGAACTGGGCCCGTTGAATGTCGACATGCAGAACTTCGACAGCCTCAACCAAAGCCCCTTCACCTTGAAGGTCGATAGTGGCGTGGGCAAGCAAGGCAAGATTCAGGCAACCGGCGAGGTTAACCTCAACCCGGTCAGCGCCAAGCTGAAAGTGAATACCCAGGATATCGACCTGCGGGTGGCCCAGTCGTATATCAGCCCGTTTATTCGCCTGGAACTGCGCAGCGGCATGTTGGGCAGCAACCTGGATGTGAACCTCAAGAGCACCGAGCCGTTGGCCCTGCAAATCACCGGCCGCGCTCAGGTCGATCAGTTGCATACCCTGGACACCCTCAAGACCCGCGACTTCCTCAAGTGGCAGCGCCTGGTACTGGAGGGTGTGAACTATCAGCACGGTCAGAGCCTGTCGATCGACAAGGTCAACCTGCTGCAGCCGTATGCGCGCTTCATGATCAACGACGATCGCACCACCAACATCGATGACTTGCTGATTCCCCAGCCTGCCGACAGTGGTGCCAAATCAGCCGCCAAGCCGGCTGCCAGCAAAGACAAGCCCTTGGGCATCCACATCGGGCAGATCGCAATTAACGATGGTTCGGCAAACTTTGCCGACTTCAGCCTCACGCCCAACTTCGCCACCGCGATTCAACAGCTCAACGGCCAGATTGGCACCATCGATAGTCGCCAGGCCAAACCGGCCAGCGTCGATATCAAGGGTAAGGTAGACCGTTACGCCCCGGTGACCATCAAGGGCAGCGTGAACCCGTTTGATCCGATGGCAGCCCTGGATATCGCGACCAGCTTCAAACGTGTCGAGTTGACCAACTTGACACCTTACTCGGGCAAGTTCGCAGGCTTCCGTATCCGCAAGGGCCGGCTGAATCTCGACTTGCACTACGTGATCACCAAGGGCCAGTTGAAGGCCGAAAACAAAGTGGTGGTCGAACAGTTGCAACTGGGTGAGAAAGTCGACAGCTCCGATGCGGTGGACTTGCCGATTCGCCTGGCCATCGCCCTGCTCAAGGACAGCGACGGCAAGATCTCGATCGAACTGCCGGTCAGTGGCGACCTGAACAACCCGCAATTCAGCGTGATGCCGATTGTGTGGCAGACCCTGCGTAACCTCGTCGTCCGCGCAGCGACCGCGCCCTTCAAGTTTATTGGCGGGCTGGTGACGGGTGGCGGCTCTGAAGACCTGGGTAATGTTTCGTTCGCCGCCGGCTCCAGTGAGCTGAACAAAGATGCCGAGGGCGCGCTGAACACCTTGGCCAAGGCACTGAAAGAGCGCCCTACCCTGCGCCTGGAAATCGAAGGCACGGCTGCTGCCAGCAGCGATGGGCCGTTCCTGGCGGCGCAGCGACTGGAACGTGAATACCAGTACAACTACTACAAGATCCTCCAGCGCCGTGGCGACAAAGTCCCGGCCCAAGCTTCGTTGCTTGAAGTGCCCGAGAAAGAAAAAGCACCGTTGCTGGAAGGTATCTACCGCACCCGTCTTAAACAGCAACCTCCCGCCGAATGGAAAAACCTTGGCAGCGATGAGCGCTCGGCGAAGCTCAAAGAGGGTGTGATCAAGTTCTGGAGCGGCAGTGATGTGCTGCTGCGCCAACTGGGCCAGGAGCGCGCCAGTACCATCAAGGATTACTTGGTGGACAAGGCCCAGTTGGAAGATGAGCGGGTGTACTTCATTGATGCGCAACTGGGGCAGGCGGAGAAAGATGGTCGGGTCATCACCCCAATGCATCTGGATGCCGAGTAACTTCTGAGCAACGCCTATCCTAATGTGGAAGCTGGCTTGCCTGCGATAGCATCACCTCGGTGCAACCGAATGACTGAGGTGCCAACATCGCTGGCAAGCCAGCTCCCACATTTTTTTTGGGGGGTTGGCTGGCAGTTTTGTTTCAACCCCAAAATAGAACAGGCCCCGACACAAGTGCCGGGGCCTGTAATGACCACATCCGTGTGGTCGGTCGCATGAACTCCAGAGGTGCATCGGGTGGATAACTAGCTCACCCTAAGCCGCCGCTATATCGTTCAAACGAAACCTTTAACGTTACTCTGCTTTCAGGCCGTCGGCCGATACAGCTTTAACGCCTTTGATTTTCTTGGTGATGGCAACCGCAGTTTCTTTCTGCGATGCAGTCACGGCAGTCGGAGACGACAGGGACACTACGCCTTTGTTGGTCTCAACCTTGATGTCAGTGCCAGGAATGCCCTTTTCGGTAACCAGGTCAGCCTTCACTTTGGTGGTGATCCAAGTGTCGCTGGTGGTTTCTTTGGCGTCGTGTGCCGCACCTTTGGTTTTGTCGATGCCGTCAGCTTTGACAGCGCCGCCAGCCAGCAGGCCGTCAGCCGAAACAGCATTCACACCTTTGATTTTCTTGGTGATGGCTACAGCAGTGGCTTTCTGCGAATCCGAGACTGCTACGTCGGAGGACAGGGAAACCACACCTTTGTTGGTCTCAACCTTGATGTCCGAACCCGGAATGCCTTTTTCGGTCAGCAAGTCGGCTTTGACTTTAGTGGTGATCCAAGTATCCGAAACGCTTTCCTTAGCCTTGGTCGCTTCACCGGCCGCCAAAGTCATAGGGGCTTGGGAAGTCTGAGCAAAGGCTACGTTAGCACCCATGGCCAGGGTCAGAGCGGTAGCAGTAGCGAGAGCGAACTTCTTCATACGAATAACTCCTGTTTTATTAAAAGTCTGCAGACGTAAACCTTGATGCTGCAGCGCTAACAGGGATAGTGCAGGCGGCGTGCCAAGTGGGACAACAGAAAAAAACCTTACAAAACAACAAGTTAAAAAACAGCGTGCTTTTCGAAATCGTGCAAGTTGCATGAAGCAGGTCGTGCCTGCGTGCAAGTTGCGGTTTTTTGCAGGCGACTAAACAACTGATTTTAGGGGGATTTCCTTCTCCCACAAAAAAGGGACTCCGAAGAGTCCCTTTTTTTCAGCTAGAACGCGGGGTGATTAAACGCCCGAAGCCTTGGCTGCTGCTACGTCCTTGATGGACAGCTTGATACGGCCGCGGTTGTCCACGTCCAGTACCAGCACTTCCACTTCCTGGCCTTCTTTGAGAATGTCGGTCACTTTCTCAACACGAGCGTCGCTCAGCATGGAGATGTGAACCAGACCATCTTTGCCCGGCAGGATGTTGACGAATGCGCCGAAGTCGACGATGCGCTCAACCTTGCCGACGTAGATCTTGCCGATCTCGGCCTCAGCGGTGATGCCCAGGACGCGTTGGCGTGCAGCTTCAGCCGCTTCCTTGGTTTCGCCGAAGATCTTGATCGAGCCGTCGTCTTCGATGTCGATCGAAGCCTTGGTTTCTTCACAGATCGCACGGATGGTCGCGCCGCCTTTACCGATAACATCACGGATTTTGTCGGTGTCGATTTTCATCGCGATCATGGTCGGAGCGTTTTCCGACAGTTCGGTACGCGACTGGCCAATGATCTGGTTCATCTGGCCGAGGATGTTCAGGCGCGCTTCCAGGGCTTGGCCCAGAGCGATTTCCATGATCTCTTCGGTGATGCCCTTGATCTTGATGTCCATCTGCAGCGCGGTTACGCCTTTAGCGGTACCGGCTACTTTGAAGTCCATGTCGCCCAGGTGGTCTTCGTCGCCCAGGATGTCGGTCAGGATGGCGAACTTCTCGCCTTCTTTAACCAGGCCCATGGCGATACCGGCAACCGGCGCCTTCATCGGCACACCAGCGTCCATCAGCGCCAGGGAAGCACCGCAAACGGAAGCCATCGAGCTGGAACCGTTGGACTCAGTGATTTCCGATACGACACGGATGGTGTACGGGAACACATCGGCAGCCGGCAGCATCGCAGCAATCGAACGACGGGCCAGACGGCCGTGACCGATTTCACGACGACCAGCACCACCCATGCGGCCACACTCGCCCACCGAGAACGGAGGGAAGTTGTAGTGCAGCATGAACGGGTCTTTTTTCTCGCCTTCCAGGGTGTCCAGCAGCTGTGCGTCACGGGCAGTACCCAGAGTCGCGACTACCAGGGCCTGGGTTTCACCACGGGTGAACAGCGCCGAACCGTGAGTCTTGGGCAGCACGCCGACTTCGATGTTCAGCGGGCGCACGGTGCGAGTGTCGCGACCGTCGATACGTGGCTTGCCGTTAACGATGTTTTCGCGAACGGTGCGGTATTCGATTTCGCCGAATGCAGCCTTGACGTCGCTGGCAGAAGGCTGGCCTTCTTCACCGGACAACTTGGCGACAACCTGGTCCTTCAACTCGCCCAGGCGAGCGTAACGGTCGGCCTTGACGGTGATGGTGTAGGCGTCGGAGATGGCAGCGCCGAACTCGGAGCGGATAGCGCCCAGCAGGTCGGTGGCCTCCGGGGCAGCAGCCCAGGTCCAGGTTGGCTTGGCAGCTTCGGCAGCCAATTCCTTGACCGCGTTGATTACCACCTGGAACTCGTCGTGAGCAAACAGTACGGCGCCCAGCATCTGGTCTTCGGTCAGCTCTTTGGCTTCCGACTCAACCATTAATACGGCTTCGGAGGTACCGGCAACGACCATGTCCAGGCTCGAAGCTTTCTGCTGCTCGTAAGATGGGTTCAGCAGGTAACCGGTGCTTTCATGGAAAGCAACGCGAGCGGCACCGATAGGACCATCGAACGGAATGCCCGAGATCGCCAGCGCAGCCGAAGTACCGATCATCGCAGCGATGTCCGGATCGGTCTTTTTGCTGGTGGAAACGACGGTGCAGACAACCTGCACTTCGTTCATGAAGCCTTCTGGGAACAGCGGACGGATCGGACGGTCGATCAGTCGGGATGTCAGGGTTTCTTTCTCGGAAGGACGGCCTTCGCGCTTGAAGAAACCGCCAGGGATCTTACCGGCAGCGTAAGTCTTTTCCTGGTAGTGAACGGACAGAGGGAAGAAGCCCTTGCTCGGGTCAGCGGTCTTGGCGCCAACCACGGTCACCAGTACGGTAACGTCGTCGTCAACGGTAACCAGCACTGCGCCGGAGGCTTGACGGGCGATACGGCCTGTCTCGAGGGTAACGGTCGACTGACCGAACTGGAATTTTTTGATAACCGGGTTCACGGTGTCCTACCTTCTTTGTGGCTCTTGGGGGAACTTGTCTTCTTGCGAAATTCTTGGGCAATGTCGGGAATCGGCCCGGCCCTCGTCCAGGGTAAAACGTGTATCCAGATAAAACTTGAGGCTGGGAGCCTACCATGGGCCAGCGGGAATCCCACTGGCACACGGCAGACAACCAACCTCTAGCGCAATCGCTGATTAGCGACGCAGACCCAGGCGACCGATCAGAGTCTGATAACGACCCAGATCCTTGCCTTTCAGGTAGTCCAGCAGCTTACGGCGCTGGTTTACCATGCGGATCAGACCACGACGGGAGTGGTGGTCTTTACCGTTGGCCTTGAAGTGACCTTGCAGTTTGTTGATGTTGTGGGTCAGCAGTGCAACTTGCACTTCTGGCGAACCAGTGTCACCAACAGCTTGCTGATAGTCAGCTACGATTTGTGCTTTTTCTTGAACGTCGAGAGCCATGAGGCAATCCTTTTTTCAGGAAACCACCCAAGGGGTGATCTCAATAGGCCGAGGGCATACCCCCGTATCTATAAATGAGAAGTGACCATGCCTATTAACAGCCACCCTCGTTCGGTCATTCTGACCGAATCAGTCGACGCGGCGCGATGCGCCCGTCTTCGCTCACTTCACCGATACCGATAAAGCGACCGTTATGATCCTGTACTCGCACCATGCCGAACTTCGGGGCATCCGGGGCGCGTACCGGCTGGCCGTTGAGCCAGTAGAACGCGCTGTGCTCCGAGAAGTGCAGCAATGGCCAATCCAGCAAACCGCTGTCCGAGGGCATCAGGAAGCGATCAACCGCTTCGTTGCCGCCTTCGGCGTGCACCGCTTCCAGCTCTTCCAGCGTGACCGTCTGGGCCAGGGTGAAAGGGCCTGCCTGGGTACGTCGCAGTTCAGCTACATAAGCACCGCAGCCCAGCTTCTCACCAATATCTTCCACGAGGGTACGGATATAGGTGCCTTTGCTGCAGTCCACCGCCAATCGAGCAGTGTCACCTTCACAGGCGAGCAGTTCCAGCCTGGCAATAGTAACAGAACGCGGTTCGCGCTCCACCACTTCGCCCGCACGTGCCAGCTTATAAAGAGGTTGCCCATCCCGCTTGAGCGCCGAGTACATCGGCGGTATCTGACTGATTTGCCCACGAAAAGCAGGTAATGCAGCTTCGATATCCGCACGACCAACGGTCACGTCGCGAACCTGCAAAACATCACCTTCGGCGTCTGCCGTGGTGGTTGTCTTGCCCAGTTGCATGAGGGTTTCATAACCCTTGTCCGAATCAAGCAGGTACTGCGAGAACTTGGTGGCCTCACCAAAGCACAACGGCAGAACGCCGGTGGCCAGTGGATCCAGGCTGCCGGTGTGTCCCGCCTTCTCGGCGTTAAGCAGCCAGCGGACCTTCTGCAGCGCCGCATTGGAGGTAAAACCAATGGGCTTGTCGAGCAGAATGATGCCACTGACGTTGCGACGGATACGTTTGACCTGAGCCACCGCTTACTCCTTGGCGTCTTCAGGTGTGGACGGATGCTGACTGTCTTCAGCCACGGCGCGCTCGATCAAGGCCGAGAGGTGCGCGCCACGCACGACGCTTTCGTCGTAATGGAAGTGCAACTGCGGAACGCTGCGCAGCTTCATTTCGCGGGCCAACTGCATCCGCAGGAAACCTGCGGCGGAGTTGAGCACCTTGATGCTTTGCGCGATTTCTTCGCTGTTGTCCTGCCCCATCACGGTGATGAAGATTTTGGCATGACCCACGTCACGGCTCACTTCAACGGCGGTGATGGTGACCAGGCCAACGCGGGGGTCTTTGACTTCGCGACGGATCAGTTGAGCCAGCTCACGCTGCATCTGATCGCCGATACGCTGGGTACGGCTGTATTCTTTTGCCATGTCTTGTTACCTGTTACTGCCACACGGTGAAACCCGTGGGGTCTGAAAGCGGCAAACGCCCGGCCTGACAAAAGCCAGACCGGGCGTTGCGTTTAGAGTCCGGACACGGCGCGGGGCAAGTACATGCCCACACGCTGTGTGGCTCCTGAAGTGCGCGAGTTAGAGGCTGCGAGCAACCTGAACCTTCTCGAAGACTTCGATCTTGTCGCCAACCTTGACGTCGTTGTAGCTCTTGACGCCGATACCGCATTCCATGCCGGCACGTACTTCGGCAGCGTCATCCTTGAAGCGGCGCAGGGATTCCAGCTCGCCTTCGAAGATAACGATGTCTTCACGCAGTACACGGATCGGACGGTTACGGTACACGGTACCTTCGACAACCATGCAACCGGCGATCGCGCCGAATTTCGGCGAGCGGAACACGTCACGCACCTCGGCGATACCCAGGATGTTCTCCCGGACATCGCTGCCAAGCATACCGGTAAGGGCTTTCTTGACGTCTTCGATGATGTCGTAGATGACGTTGTAGTAACGCATGTCCAGACCTTCCTGCTCGACGATCTTGCGAGCGCCAGCATCGGCACGCACGTTGAAGCCGAACAGTACAGCGTTGGAAGCCAGTGCCAGGTTGGCGTCGGACTCGGTGATACCACCGACACCGCCACCGACAACACGCACTTGCACTTCGTCGTTACCCAGGCCGTTCAAGGCGCCGTTCAACGCTTCGAGGGAACCACGGACGTCGGATTTGAGGACGATGTTAAGCGTCTTCTTCTCTTCCTGGCCCATGTTCTCGAAGATGTTTTCCAGCTTGCCGGCGTGAGCACGGGCCAGCTTGACTTCGCGGAACTTGCCTTGACGGAACAGAGCCACTTCACGGGCTTTCTTCTCGTCGGCAACTACGCTCATCTCGTCGCCAGCGTCCGGCGTACCGTCCAGGCCGAGGATCTCGACCGGGATAGCAGGACCTGCTTCCTTGATTGGCTTGCCGTTCTCGTCGAGCATGGCACGTACACGGCCGTAGTTCGAACCGACCAGCACCATGTCGCCTTGGCGCAGGGTACCGTCTTGAACCAGCACGGTCGCGACCGGGCCACGGCCCTTGTCGAGGCGCGATTCAACCACTACACCACGGCCAGGAGCCGAAGGCGTAGCGGTCAATTCCAGGACTTCAGCTTGCAACAGGACCGCTTCGAGCAGTTCGTCAACGCCGGTACCCATTTTCGCCGAGACCGATACGAATGGCGTCTCGCCACCCCATTCCTCGGATGTCACGCCGTGAACCGACAGTTCGCTACGGATGCGATCGAGATCGGCGCCGGGCTTGTCGATTTTGTTCACGGCTACAACCAGAGGAACACCGGCAGCCTTGGCGTGCTGGACAGCTTCAATGGTCTGCGGCATTACGCCGTCGTCCGCTGCAACCACCAGGATCACGATGTCGGTCGCCTTGGCACCACGGGCACGCATCGCGGTAAACGCGGCGTGACCTGGAGTGTCGAGGAAGGTGACCATGCCGCGTTCGGTTTCAACGTGGTATGCACCGATGTGCTGGGTAATACCACCGGCTTCGCCTGCGGCAACCTTGGCACGACGGATGTAGTCGAGCAGGGAAGTTTTACCGTGGTCAACGTGGCCCATTACGGTCACAACCGGTGCACGGGAAACTGCCTCGCCTTCAAACTTCAGGGACTCGGCCAGGGAATCTTCCAGGGCGGTGTCGCTGACCAGGGTCACTTTGTGGCCCAGCTCTTCAGCAACCAACTGGGCAGTTTCCTGATCCAGTACCTGGTTGATGGTGGCCGGGGTGCCCAGCTTGAACATGAACTTGATGATTTCAGCAGCCTTGACCGACATCTGCTGGGCCAGATCGCCCACAGTGATGGTCTCGCCGATCTTCACTTCACGCACGACAGGGCCGGTTGGGCTCTGGAAACCGTGGGCGTTGCGTTTTTTCAGCTTGGCCTTGCCGCGACCACCGCGACGGAAGCCATCGCTTTCTTCGTCGGTAGTACGTGGGGCAACGCGTGGAGCAGGCGCTTTCTCTTTGACCGAGGCACGATGCGGAGCGTTTTTGCGCTCGCCATCGCCACCACCACCGCGACGATTGTTATCGTCGGCACGTGGTTTGTCCGGACGACGAGGTTCGTCGCGCTTGCGGGCGTCAGCTGCAGGAGCAGGCGCAGCAGCAACCGGGGCGGCCTCACGCACAGCTTCAACAGGAGCGGCAACCGCTTCAGTGTTGGCAGGTTGCGCAGCAGCAGGCTGGCGACGCGCTTCTTCTTCGGCGCGACGCTTGGCTTCTTCTTCAGCCTTCTGGCGAGCAGCATTTTCTACTGCGCGACGTTCATCCAGCTCGCGTTTGCGCTCGGCTTCGATTTCTTCCGGGCTGCGCTGTACGAAGACTTTCTTCTTGCGTACTTCTACGCTGATGCTCTTGCTACCCGCAACACGCAGGGTGCTGGTGGTTTTGCGCTGCAATGTAATCTTGCGCGGTTCTTCCACTTTCGCCTTGTGGCTGCTCTTCAAGTGAGTCAGCAAAGACTGCTTCTCACTATCGCTCACACCTTCATCGGCGGCGGTGTGCGGCAGACCTGCCTCACGCATCTGCTGCAACAGGCGCTCTACCGGTGTTTTGACCTCATCGGCCAGTTGTTTCACCGTGACTTGCGTCATGCACTTCTCTCCTCAGGCCGCGCCTAATTACTCGAACCAATGGGCTCGGGCGGCCATGATCAACTTGCCGGCACGATCTTCGTCAATGCCGTCGATGTCGAGCAGATCGTCAATAGACTGCTCGGCCAGGTCTTCGCGGGTAATTACGCCGCGCACCGCCAGTTCCATCGCCAAATCCTTGTCCATACCCTCAAGCGAGAGCAGGTCTTCGGCCGGATGGGCGTCTGCCAGCTTTTCCTCAGTAGCGATGGCTTTAGTCAACAAACGATCCTTGGCCCGAGCGCGAAGCTCGTTGACGGTGTCTTCGTCAAAGCCGTCGATGTTGAGCATTTCTTCCAACGGTACGTAGGCAATCTCTTCCAGGCTGGTGAAGCCTTCATCTACCAGTACCTGTGCCAGGTCTTCATCGACTTCCAACTCTTCGATGAAGTTGCGCAGGATGTCACCGGTTTCAGCTTGCTGCTTAGCCTGGATGTCCGATTCGGTCATCACGTTCAGGGTCCAGCCGGTCAGTTGGCTGGCCAGACGCACGTTCTGACCACCACGACCAATGGCCTGAGCCAGATTGTCTGCGCCAACGGCGATGTCCATTGCATGGGCATCTTCGTCAACGATAATTGCCGCCACTTCAGCCGGCGACATGGCGTTGATCACGAACTGCGCCGGGTTATCGTCCCACAGGACGATATCCACACGCTCACCGCCCAATTCGCCCGACACTGCCTGGACGCGCGAACCGCGCATACCGATGCAAGCGCCTTGCGGGTCGATGCGTTTGTCCTTGGAGCGAACCGCGATCTTGGCACGCGAACCCGGATCGCGGGACGCAGCCATGACTTCGATCAGACCTTCGGCAATTTCCGGCACTTCGATGCGGAACAGCTCGATCAGCATTTCCGGCGCGGTACGCGACAGGATCAGCTGAGGACCGCGGTTCTCGGTGCGGATTTCCTTGAGCAGCGCACGCAGACGCACGCCGACACGGAAGGTTTCGCGAGAGATGATGTCTTCGCGGGCCAGCAACGCTTCGGCGTTGTTGCCCAGGTCGACGATCACATTGTCGCGGGTAACTTTTTTCACGGTGCCGGAGATGATTTCACCCAGGCGCTCGCGATAAGCGTCAACGACTTGAGCGCGCTCGGCTTCACGAACCTTCTGCACGATGACCTGCTTGGCGGTCTGTGCAGCAATACGGCCGAATTCGATCGATTCGATCTTTTCTTCGACGACATCACCGACCTGGGCGCCCGGGTGCGTTTGCGCAACCTTGCTCGGCCAGGTTTCGATGGCCGGATCATCAAGATCGGCTTCTTCGACGACCGTCCAGCGACGGAAAGTCTCATAGGCACCGGTGTGGCGGTTGATTTCCACACGCAGATCAACTTCGTCTTCAAAACGCTTTTTGGTAGCAGTGGCCAGGGCCAGCTCCAGCGCTTCAAAAATCACGTTTGCCGGTACGCCCTTTTCATTGGATACCGACTCAACAACCAGCAGTACTTCTTTGCTCATCGTACGCCTCGCCTTTCGCAAGCCATTGGATCCGCGGGATCCGCGTCTCAGTCAAAACTGGGAATAATGTTGGCCTTGTCGATCATATCGATCGGCAACAGGAACTCATGGTCTTCTACCTGCACCACGACATCCTGTTCTTCTACACCGCGCAGAAGGCCCTGAAAGTTGCGTCGCCCTTCGAAGGGCGAACGCAGCTTGATCTTCACTTGTTCACCGGCAAATTTTGCAAACTGATCAATAGTGAACAGTGGGCGCTCCATGCCTGGCGAGGAAACTTCAAGGGTGTACTCAACGGAAATCGGATCTTCAACATCCAGCACACCGCTGATCTGACGGCTGACAATGGCACAATCGTCCACCAGCACGCCGCCCTCTTTATCGATATAAACGCGCAACATTGAGTGGCGACCTTGAGCCGAAAACTCAATACCCCAGCATTCATAGCCTAGGGCCACGACCACCGGGGCCAGCAAGGCCTGCAACTCTTCTAGCTTGCTCGACACCTGAACCCCCTCGTGCATGTATGTGCATGCTGTGCAAAATAAAAAAATGGGCGAAACGCCCATCCTTGAAACGCCGTCGAACAGCGGCGTTGAAAGTGTCCAGCTAACAAAAAGCCCCTTAAAAGGGGCTCCGCTAAAACTGGTTGCGGGGGCCGGATTTGAACCGACGACCTTCGGGTTATGAGCCCGACGAGCTACCAGACTGCTCCACCCCGCGACAAAGCTGGGGCGGAAGTATACGACCGATCCCTTACAGGGTCAATGTAACCTTCCACCTACAAGAAAGCCCGCAACAGCGGGCTCTCCTGATAATTGGTACCGAGAAGGGGACTCGAACCCCTACACCCTATGGGCACAACCACCTCAAGGTTGCGTGTCTACCAATTCCACCACCTCGGCAATACAGCGCTTACAACCCTTCTTACTTCTGCTCTTGAGCTGGAGGTACGTCAGTCGCTGGAGTAGCCGACTTTTGCTCTTGAAGCACCGGGACATCATCAGAAGCCGGTTTTGCTTTTGGAACTTCCAACACTGCTGGGTTTGGCAAACCTACCTGAGTCAGCACATGAGCTTTCTCTTTAGCAAAGTAACCTAACCCTAAGCTGGTTATGAAGAAACCTGCGGCAAGTATAGCAGTAAACTTACTAAGAAAGGTAGAGGAACCTTGGCTTCCGAACACAGTATTTGAAGCACCTGCACCGAAAGACGCACCAGCATCCGCACCTTTACCCTGTTGCAACAAAACCAGAGCAACTACGCTCAGGGCAGCCAACAGATGAAAAACGACTACGACTGTTTCCAGCATTTTTTCAGTTTCCCGCGGCGCGACAGATCGCACCGAACTCATCTGCATTCAGGGAAGCTCCACCAATGAGCCCCCCATCGATATCCGGCATGCCGAACAGTTCGACCGCATTGGCCGCCTTCACGCTGCCGCCGTATAGAAGCCGCACACCTTGCGCGACTTCAGAATTCTCTGCCGCCAACTGCGCGCGGATGGCTGCGTGCACATCCTGCGCCTGTTGCGGTGTAGCAGTCAGTCCGGTGCCAATGGCCCAGACCGGCTCGTAAGCAATAACCGCCTTTGCAAACGCACCAACACCCAGCTCCTCGATGATGCTGCCCAGCTGACGCGAGACAACCTCAAGAGTCTTCCCCGATTCGCGCTGCTCAAGGGTCTCCCCTATGCACAACACCGGAACCAAGCCACAAGCCTGTGCCGCGGCGAACTTGCGATTGAGCGTCGCATCCCGCTCGCCCATCATCTGACGGCGCTCGGAGTGCCCAACGAGTACATAGGCACAACCCGCATCAACCAACTGACTCGGCGAAATCTCACCGGTCAATGCGCCTTGCATGGGCTCCACCGCAGAATTCTGCGCGCCGACCTGGATCGACTTGCCCTTCAAGCCATCAACCACTTGGTTGATATGCAAGCAAGGTGGGAAAACCGCGACATCAACACCGCTAGGCAAGGCCAAGTGACGAAGGCCATTGATCAGCTCAGCGACACTGGCGCGGGTACCGTGCATCTTCCAGTTACCAGCTACCATAGTGCGACGCATGCTGTACCCCGTCGGTCAAAGTGGGCGCAGATGTTACCCAACCACACCATCACTGGCAAGCCGAATTCAGGCGCAAACTTCAGTTACCAGTTTTGCCAGGTCTTCGGCATGGCCGCGAACCTGGGTTTCGTCCTCGCCTTCGACCATGACACGCACCAGAGGCTCAGTGCCCGACTTGCGCAACAACACACGCCCACGCCCAGCCATTGCCTGGGTAACACGCTCACAAGCCTCTTTGACGGCAGGGTGCTCGATCGGATTTTCACCACCGGCAAAACGCACATTGAGCAGCACCTGCGGACACTTGCGCAGGGCCTGACGCGCCTGCGCCAGGCTCTCGTCACGACGACGCAAGGCCAGAAGCACCTGCAGCGCAGCGATGATGGCGTCGCCCGTAGTCGTATGCTGGAAGCATACGACGTGTCCCGAGTTCTCGCCGCCTATCAGCCAGTTACGCTCCAGAAGCTCGGCGATCACATAACGGTCGCCGACATTGGCGCGGATAAACGGAATACCCAACTCCGCCAATGCCAACTCAAGCCCCAGGTTGCTCATGAGGGTACCCACGACGCCGCCCTGCAGCTTGTTACGCTCATGCAGATCACGGGCAATGATGAACAGCAAATCATCACCATCCACAATCATGCCGGTGTGATCCACCATCAGCACACGATCGCCGTCGCCATCGAACGCGATACCCAGGTCCGCATGTTCGGCCAGAACCGCCGCCTGCAGTTGCTCCATATGCGTGGAGCCGCAGTTGTCGTTGATGTTCAAGCCGTTAGGCTGAGCCGATAGTACAGTGACCTGCGCTCCCAGCTCCTTGAAAACACTCGGCGCTACCTTGTAGGTCGCACCATGGGCGCAATCGACAACGATCTTCAGACCGGCAAAATTGGTACTGCTCGGCACGCTGCTTTTGCAGAATTCGATATAACGGCCGGACGCATCATTGATACGCGACACCTTGCCCAGCTTGCTGGATTCGACCACCGTCATCGGCGCATCCAGCAGCTCTTCGATCATCAACTCGATCTCGTCAGGCAACTTGGTGCCCTGCCCCGAGAAGAACTTGATGCCATTGTCGTCATGCGGGTTGTGCGACGCACTGATCACAATACCGGCTTCAGCGTGAAAGGTACGCGTCAGGTAAGCGATCGCTGGCGTCGGCATGGGCCCCAACAGCATTACGTCGGCGCCGGCAGCAGATAAGCCTGCCTCAAGCGCGGATTCAAACATATAACCCGAAATACGGGTGTCCTTGCCAACCAGGATCCGGCACGCCCCCATGCTGCGGAACGCCATGCCTGCCGCCCAACCCAACTTGAGCATGAAATCAGGGGTAATCGGAAACTCGCCAACCCGACCACGGATGCCGTCGGTGCCAAAGTATTTTTTAGTCATAAGTGCTCCATCATTCTTATTCGGCTGATTCTACAGCGGCAATCATGCGCACCACATCCACCGTCTCGGCGACATCATGCACACGCAAAATACGAGCGCCCTTGGTCACGGCAAGCGCTGCAAGGGCGAGGCCGCCGTACAAGCGCTCACCCACCGGGCGATTCAAGGCCAGCCCTATCATGCTCTTGCGCGACACACCGACCAGCAGCGGCCGACCAAGGGCATGCAGCGCCTCCATATGCTTGAACAGGCTTAAATTATGTTGCAGGGTCTTGGCGAAGCCAAACCCCGGGTCAAGGATGATCTTCTCGCACGCGATGCCCACCTCGACACACTGAGCGATCCTGTCTGCCAGGAACCCAGTGACCTCACCGACCAGGTTGTCGTAGTGAGGACTGTCCTGCATGTTACCGGGCTCACCCAGCATGTGCATCAGGCACACCGGCAGGCCGGTCGCTGCAGCTGCATCGAGAGCACCGTCACGCCGCAACGAACGCACATCATTGATGAGCCCCGCCCCCAGACGCGCGGTTTCACGCATTACCGCGGGAGTTGAAGTGTCCACAGAAATGATCACATCCAGCTCACGGGCGATACGCTCGACAATGGGCGCTACCCGCTCAAGCTCTTCCAACGGGGTTACCACACGAGCCCCAGGCCGAGTGGACTCGCCGCCCACATCAATCAAGGTCGCGCCGGCAGCCACCATCGCCTCGGCATGACGCAACGCGGCATCCAGCTGGCTGAAACGGCCACCATCGGAAAAGGAATCAGGAGTTACATTGAGAATACCCATGACATGCGTATGGGCCAAATCAAGAACCCGGTTGCCGCAAGGCAACCGGGTAGAGGACAAAGCAGAAGTCATTTCAAACCTTAGTGGTCAGCTGCCGGGCCGCCGATCGGGGTCTCAGGGCGTTCGTTCTGAACGACGGGTGGGGTACCCGAAGTACCTGAACCACCTTCCCAATCGCGAGGCTCACGCGGTGTACGACCAGCCATGATGTCGTCGATCTGATCGGCATCAATGGTCTCGTACTTCATCAGCGCATCAGCCATGGCATCAAGCTTGTCGCGGTTATCGGTGAGGATCTGCTTGGCCGTGCCATAACACTGGTCAATGATGCTGCGAACTTCGGAGTCGATCAGCTTGGCAGTCTCACCGGAGAAGCTGGCACTTTGACCGCCACCACCACGACCGAGGAACACCTCACCCTCTTCCTCTGCATACATCAAAGGACCGAGTTTTTCCGACAAGCCCCACTTGGTCACCATGTTTCGTGCAATCTGGCTGGCACGCATGATGTCATTGGAAGCACCTGTGGTGACGCCATCGAAGCCCAGGGTCATCTCCTCGGCAATCCGCCCGCCATACAGCGAACAGATCTGGCTGATCAATGCACGCTTGGAGAGGCTGTAGCGATCCTCTTCCGGCAGGAACATCGTCACACCCAGCGCACGGCCACGAGGAATGATCGACACCTTGTAGACCGGGTCATGCTCAGGCACAACGCGACCAACAATGGCGTGACCGGCTTCGTGATAAGCCGTGTTCTGCTTCTCTTTCTCGGACATGACCATGGATTTGCGTTCAGCGCCCATCATGATCTTGTCTTTTGCCAATTCGAACTCTTTCATTTCAACAATGCGCTTGCCGGTACGGGCAGCAAACAACGAAGCCTCGTTGACCAGGTTGGCCAGGTCGGCACCGGAGAAGCCAGGCGTACCACGAGCAATCACAGCCGGAGCCACGTCGTCACCCATTGGCACCTTGCGCATGTGTACTTTCAAAATCTGTTCACGACCGCGGATATCCGGCAGGCCAACCACGACCTGACGGTCGAAACGGCCCGGGCGCAGCAACGCCGGGTCCAGTACGTCCGGACGGTTGGTCGCGGCGATGACGATAATGCCGTCATTCATCTCGAAACCATCCATCTCTACCAGCAACTGGTTGAGGGTCTGCTCACGTTCATCATGACCACCACCCATGCCAGCGCCACGATGGCGACCAACGGCATCGATCTCATCGATGAAGATGATGCACGGCGCATGCTTCTTGGCCTGTTCGAACATATCGCGAACACGGCTGGCGCCCACACCGACGAACATCTCGACGAAGTCAGAACCGGAAATAGTGAAGAAAGGCACCTTGGCTTCGCCGGCAATCGCCTTGGCCAGCAAGGTTTTACCGGTACCTGGCGGACCTACCATCAACACGCCGCGAGGAATACGACCACCCAGGCGCTGGAACTTGCCCGGATCACGCAGGAACTCGACCAACTCACCCACTTCTTCCTTGGCTTCGTCGCAACCTGCAACGTCAGCCAAGGTAGTCTTGACCTGGTCCTCGGAGAGCAGACGTGCCTTGCTCTTGCCAAAGCTCATCGGCCCGCCCTTGCCTCCCGCACCACCTTGCATCTGGCGCATGAAGAACATGAACACGGCGATAATCACCAGGATCGGGAAGCTTGCCACCAGGAGCTGAGTCCAGATGCTTTGCTGTTCAGGCTGCTTGCCTTCGACAACCACGTGGTTATCCACCAGGTCACCGATCAGACCGTTGTCCTGGATTGCCGGACGAATGGTCTTGAAGCTGTCGCCGTCGTTGCGCTTACCGGTAATCACGTAGCCATCAACCGCTACGCGCTCGACCTTGCCATCCTTAACTTGCTGGATGAAGTCGGAATAGTTGAGGGTCTGCGGCTCGTTAGGGCTGGAGAAGTTGTTCATCACCGTCACCAGGACAGCCGCGATGATCAACCACAGGATCAGATTCTTTGCCATATCGTTCAATTAACTACCCTCTGAAGCAAGCTCCGCTACTGGCGCGCGCTTCGCATGATATTCACCGGCCTAACTTACTACATTACCTACAACTCTGGCAGGCGCCGTCTGTAACCCTTTGTGAAACTTTGACTACACAATATTCGTAAAGCTTCGTGACGAAAGCGATATAAAAAAACCTATCGCCCTCCTCGAATTTCTCAAAAACGCTCTTCGCTCGCTGCGCCTTCAACACCGCGGTAGCCACGGCACAGCAGATACTGCTCCCTGGACCGGTCACGGGAAGAGTCCGGTTTACGGGTCTGCACCTTGTCGAACAACTTGCGAATGTTCTTGTGGTACTCGTCGAAACCTTCGCCCTGGAAGACCTTCACCAGGAAATCGCCACCCGGACGCAACACCCGACCTGCCAAATCCAGCGCCAGCTCACACAGGAACATGGCACGCGGCATATCAACAGCCGGTAATCCACTCATATTGGGGGCCATGTCGGAAATCACAAGGTCTACCTGCGAATTTCCCACAGCCTCCAGGATCTCGGCCAATACCTTGTCTTCGGTAAAGTCGCCGTGAACAAAGGTCACGTCCGGGATGCTGTCCATCTCGAGGATGTCGGAAGCGATCAATCGGCCTTGCCCACCAATCAGACGACTGGTCACCTGGGACCAGCCACCGGGGGCCGCGCCGAGATCGATAACGCTCATGCCCGGACGGATCAGTTTATCCTTGTCCTGGATCTCCAGCAGCTTGTAGCTGGCCCGGGAACGGTAGCCGTCCTTTTGCGCCTTTTTGACGTAAGGATCATTGAAATGTTCTTGTAGCCACTTAAGGCTGGTTTTGGAACGGGCCACGGGCCACCTCGAAAAATAAAACGGGTCGTGATTAACTGGGCGGTCCCGGACTCGCTCGGGTAAACTGGCCGCCGCTTTTTACAAGATCAGACGCAGGGGTCAGATTATGCCGCTCACTCAAGAGCAGAAGAAACAGTACAAATCCATTGGCCACCATCTGAAACCAGTTCTGATTGTGGCAGACAACGGGTTGACTGAAGGTGTTTTAGCCGAATTTGAACGCGCACTGAACGATCACGAACTGATCAAGATCAAGGTCAATATCCTTGATCGCGAAGCGCGTTTGGCCGCCGTTGCAGAACTGTGCAAGGTGGGCAAAGCGGACCTGGTTCAGGTCATCGGCAAGATGGCGCTGCTGTATCGCAAGAACTTCAGCGTCAACAAGCAACTGTCGAACGTTCATCGCTTCAAATGATGAAAAGGGTCACGGGCGTGCTTCGCGCGCCCTGCCACTCCACCCCGGCGCCGGCTGCATGACCAGCACCAAACCGGAAAACCCTAGCACAAGATAGCTGAATAACTGCCAGCGCAACGCTTGCGGCAGCCAAATATACACCACGCAAAACATCGCGCACGCATACAGCGACATCAACAGCAGTTGCCCGCGAATGTCCCGCCATAAACTCTCAAAGCCCTCAGCCTTGACCAGCACTAACGCCTGGAGCAACACACACGCCGCCGCAAAACCCACCAGCAGCGCGCTCAGCAATTTGTCGATCTCATCGATCAGCAACGGTGCCAGACCAATAAGGCCCAGCACCGGTAATACACCCATATGCAACAGCCACAGGCCGCCCACCCAAAGCATCTGAGAGAGCTGCCAAAGCATGGCGCCCGCACGTAGCGGGCGCCGTCTTTCAGATGTGGCGGACTTCGACAATCTCGTACTCAATGACGCCGCTCGGCGTTTTCACGGCAACGACGTCACCCTCTTCCTTGGCAATCAAGGCGCGAGCGATCGGCGAGCCGACAGAGATCTTGCCTTGCTTGAAATCAGCCTCATCCTCACCCACGATCTGGTAAGTCACGCTTTCGTCAGTCTCGACGTTGGCGATTTCCACGGTCGTACCGAAAATCACCTTGCCGGTATGCGGGATGGTCGTGACATCAATAATCACCGCATTCTGCATACGGCCCTCGATATCACGAATCCTCGCCTCGACCATACCCTGCTGCTCGCGAGCAGCGTGGTATTCGGCGTTTTCCTTCAAGTCACCCAGCTCGCGGGCCGTACCGATGTCCTGGCTCAGCTTCGGACGTACGACCTTGGTCAGATGGGCGTGTTCCTCTTCCAGGGCCTTGGCGCCCTGGACGGTCATTGGGTATTTGATCATGCCTTCAATCCTGCGTGTAGATCCTGCAAGCGACGCACGGTCTTTTCCGGACCGAACTTGAGCGCTTCGCAGATAGCTTCGCCAGCAGCAATGGTGGTGGTGCAGTAGATCTTGTGCTGCAAGGCATTACGACGAATGGAGTAGGAATCCGCGATCGACTGACGACCTTCGGTGGTGTTGATGATCAGCGTGACTTCGTCATTCTTGATCATGTCGACCACATGCGGACGGCCTTCCGTCACCTTGTTCACGCGACGTACTTTCAAGCCCGCAGCCTCGATCAGCTTGGCGGTCCCGGCAGTCGCGACAACTTCAAAGCCCAAGTTGATCAGATCACGGGCCACGCCCGCAACCAGTGGCTTGTCGTCATCACGCACACTGATAAACGCAGTACCGCCGGTCGGCAACACTTCGCTGGCACCCATCTGGGCCTTGGCGAACGCTTCACCGAAGGTATCGCCCACGCCCATCACTTCACCGGTGGACTTCATCTCTGGGCCCAGGATCGGGTCCACACCAGGGAATTTGGCGAATGGGAACACCGCCTCTTTCACGCTGTAGAAGTTGGGAATGATTTCCTTGGTAAAGCCGATTTCCTTCAAGGTCTTACCGGCCATCACACGGGCAGCGATCATGGCCAGGGACACACCGATGCACTTGGATACAAACGGCACGGTACGCGAGGCACGCGGGTTGACTTCAATGACGTAGATGTCTTCGCCTTGCAGCGCCAACTGAACGTTCATCAGGCCGACCACACCCAGTTCCAGGGCCATTTTCTTGACCTGTTCGCGCATCTCGTCCTGGATGTGCGCCGGCAGCGAGTACGGCGGCAGCGAGCACGCGGAGTCACCGGAGTGAACGCCGGCCTGCTCGATGTGCTGCATGATCGCGCCGATCACTACGTCAGTACCGTCGCATACCGCATCCACGTCCATTTCGATGGCGCAGTTGAGGAAGTGGTCCAGCAGCACCGGGCTGTCGTTGGACACTTTCACCGCATCACGCAGGTAGCGCTTGAGTTCGTCTTCTTCGTAGACGATTTCCATCGCGCGACCGCCCAGTACGTAGGACGGGCGCACCACCAGCGGGTAGCCGATCTTGCTGGCTGCACGGATGGCTTCGTCTTCGCTGCGCACGGTAGCGTTTGGCGGCTGACGCAGGTTCAGGCGCTCAACCATCTGCTGGAAGCGCTCACGGTCTTCGGCACGGTCGATAGCGTCCGGGCTGGTACCGATGATCGGCACGCCGGCAGCTTCCAGGGCACGCGCCAGCTTCAGCGGGGTCTGGCCGCCGTATTGGACGATCACGCCCTTAGGCTTCTCGACGCGGCAGATTTCCAATACGTCTTCCAGCGTTACCGGCTCGAAGTACAGACGGTCGGAAGTGTCGTAGTCGGTGGACACGGTTTCCGGGTTGCAGTTGACCATGATGGTCTCGTACCCGTCTTCGCGCAGGGCGAGGGCGGCGTGTACGCAGCAGTAGTCGAACTCGATGCCCTGGCCGATACGGTTCGGACCGCCGCCCAGGATGATGATCTTGTCGCGATCCGACGGCGCGGCTTCGCACTCTTCCTCATAGGTGGAGTACATGTAGGCAGTGTCGGTGGCGAACTCTGCGGCGCAGGTGTCAACGCGCTTGTAGACCGGAAAGATATCCAACTTGTGGCGATGAGTACGCAGGTTCTTCTCGGTCACACCCAGCAGCTTGGCCAGGCGCTGGTCGGAGAAGCCTTTGCGCTTGAGGCGGAACATCAGGTCGCGGTCGATAGACGACAGGCCCAGAGTCTTGACCTTCTCTTCTTCCTTGATCAGATCTTCGATCTGCACCAGGAACCACGGATCGATCATGTTCATGCCGAAGATATCTTCGACGCTCAGGCCGGCACGGAAGGCGTCAGCCACGTACCAGATACGCTCGGCACCCGGCACGGTCAGCTCGCGCTTGAGGATGCTCATGCTTTCCGGATTGCTCAGGTCGAGCTTCTCGTCCAGGCCGCAAACACCGACTTCCAGGCCGCGCAGGGCTTTCTGCAGGGATTCCTGGAACGTGCGGCCGATCGCCATGACTTCGCCGACCGACTTCATCTGGGTGGTCAGGCGCGCATCAGCCTTGGCGAACTTCTCGAAGGCAAAGCGTGGCAGCTTGGTCACAACGTAGTCGATAGACGGCTCGAAAGACGCCGGCATAGCGCCGCCGGTGATTTCGTTTTGCAGTTCGTCCAAGGTGTAGCCGATAGCCAGCTTGGCAGCGATACGCGCAATCGGGAAGCCGGTAGCTTTCGAGGCCAGCGCCGAAGAACGCGATACACGTGGGTTCATCTCGATCACGACCATGCGGCCGGTGTCCGGGCAGATACCGAACTGAACGTTGGAACCGCCGGTTTCAACGCCGATCTCGCGCAGTACCGCCAGGGAGGCGTTACGCAGGATCTGGTATTCCTTGTCGGTCAGGGTCTGCGCCGGAGCTACGGTGATCGAGTCACCGGTGTGCACGCCCATCGGATCGAAGTTTTCGATGGAGCAGACGATGATGCAGTTGTCCGTTTTATCGCGGACCACCTCCATCTCGTATTCTTTCCAACCGATCAGCGATTCGTCGATCAGCAGCTCTTTGGTCGGCGACAGGTCCAGGCCACGCGCGCAGATTTCTTCGAACTCTTCACGGTTGTAGGCAATGCCGCCACCGGTGCCGCCCATGGTGAAGGACGGACGGATAATGCACGGGAAGCCCAGGGTCTCAAGGACCGCATTGGCTTCTTCCATGCTGTGGGCGATACCGGAACGCGGGCACGCCAGGCCGATGGACTTCATGGCCTTGTCGAAACGCGAACGGTCTTCAGCCTTGTCGATGGTGTCGGCATTGGCGCCGATCATCTCTACGCCGAACTTTTCCAGGACGCCTTCGCGCTCCAGGTCCAGGGCGCAGTTCAATGCAGTCTGGCCGCCCATGGTTGGCAGCAGCGCGTCCGGACGCTCTTTCTCGATGATCTTGGCAACGGTCTGCCATTTGATCGGCTCGATGTACGTCGCGTCGGCCATGGCCGGGTCGGTCATGATGGTGGCCGGGTTGGAGTTCACCAGGATGACGCGGTAGCCCTCCTCACGCAGGGCCTTACAGGCCTGGGCGCCGGAGTAGTCGAATTCGCAGGCCTGGCCGATCACGATCGGGCCAGCGCCGAGAATCAGGATGCTTTTTATGTCTGTACGTTTTGGCATGGGTTTGTCACTCAAATCCGCAGGTCAGTCGGCAAGCCGTCTAGAACAATCCTTGAAGAGCCTGCGGGGGCCACCGTGGTTCGGGGCCGCCCGCAGAGCATTCAGTCAGCGTCGCTTGGCCATCTCATTGATGAAACGGTCGAACAGCGGCGCTACGTCGTTCGGGCCCGGGCTGGCTTCAGGGTGGCCCTGGAAGCTGAACGCGCTCTTGTCGGTGCGTTCGATGCCCTGCAGGGAACCGTCGAACAGCGACTTGTGAATGGCGCGCACATTACTCGGCAAGCTGGCTTCATCCACCGCAAAACCGTGGTTCTGGCTGGTGATCATCACAACGCCGGTGTCCAGGTCTTGTACCGGGTGGTTGGCACCGTGGTGGCCGTGGCCCATTTTCAGGGTCTTGGCGCCGGAGGCCAAAGCCAGCAGCTGGTGGCCAAGGCAGATACCGAACACCGGAATGTCGGTTTCCAGCACGTCCTTGATGGCCTGGATAGCGTAGTCGCATGGCTCGGGGTCACCCGGGCCGTTGGACAGGAACACGCCGTCCGGCTGCATCGCGAGCACATCGCTGGCAGGCGTTTGCGCGGGCACCACGGTCACGCGGCAGCCACGCTCGACCAACATGCGCAGGATGTTGTACTTGACGCCGTAGTCATAGGCGACCACGTGGTAAGGCAGATCGGCAGCCCCGATAGTCGCGTGGCTGTCGGTCTTCAGATCCCACACAGTGGAACGCCACTCGTACTTCTCTTTGACGCTGACGACTTTCGCCAGGTCCATGCCTTTCAGGCCAGGGAAGCCTTGTGCTGCGGCAATCGCCGCCTCGTCGGAAATATTGTCACCGACCATGATGCAGCCATTCTGCGAGCCTTTTTCACGCAGGATGCGCGTGAGGCGGCGCGTATCGATACCGGCGATCGCCACAACATTGTTGGCTTTCAGGTAATCGGACAGCGACATCGTGTTACGCCAGTTGCTCGCAACCAGTGGCAGGTCACGAATCACCAGACCGGCCGACCAGACACGATCAGACTCGACATCTTCCGGTGTAGTACCGGTGTTGCCGATGTGCGGATAGGTCAGGGTGACGATCTGTTGGGCGTAGGAAGGATCGGTAAGGATTTCCTGATAGCCGGTCATGGCGGTGTTGAACACCACCTCTCCAACGGTTTGACCGTCGGCTCCAATGGCTTCGCCGCGAAAAATGCTGCCATCAGCAAGGGCGAGTATGGCTGGCTTAGTCAAGAAGACCTCCCGTAAATAAAGCCTGAAAGGGCGATCGCAGGTTGTAAAAAAGCGGAGTGACGTATGGACACGTCACCCCGCTTCTTCATCGAATTATTCTGCGCGCTTTTAGTGGACACACTAAAGCTGTAGCTTACAGAAAAAGGCTTTTTGGGTCCACCGCTAATGAGCCTTAAAGGCAGGAGAATGCGACAGGACGTCGCTTAGCGGGTAAAAACGGGGCCTCAGGATAATCCCGAGGCCCCATTTAAGCTACTGATTAGTGCAGATCCAACACGTCGCGCATGTCATACAGGCCCGGCTCGCGGCCTTCCAACCAGAGCGCAGCTCGCACTGCACCCTTGGCGAACGTCATGCGGCTTGAAGCCTTGTGCGTGATCTCCAGGCGCTCGCCTTCGGTGGCGAACAGCACCGTGTGATCGCCAACCACATCACCACCGCGCACGGTTGCAAAGCCGATGGTGTCGCGCGCGCGCTCACCGGTATGGCCTTCACGCCCGTATACCGCCACTTTCGATAGATCACGGCCCAGCGCATCAGCGATAGCTTCACCCATGCGCAACGCAGTGCCCGACGGCGCATCGATCTTGTGGCGGTGATGAGTCTCGATAATCTCGATATCGGCTTCGTCACCCAGCACACGCGCTGCCAGGTCCAACAATTTCAGCGACAGGTTCACGCCAACGCTGAAGTTGGCAGCAAAGACGATCGGAATATCCTTGCCCGCCTCCACCAGCAACTGCTTCTGCTCAACACTCAAGCCAGTCGTGCCGATCACCATGGCCTTGCCTGCCTTGCGGCAGAAGGCCAGGTTTTTCAGCATCACGTCAGGCAAGGTGAAATCGATGAGCACGTCAAACTCGTCAGCCACCTGCTCAAGGCTGCCCGTCAACGAGACACCGATGCGGCCCAACGACGCCAACTCACCGGCATCCGCACCGATCAACGTGCTGCCCGGGCGAACAATCGCCGCCGTCAGCCCGGAGGCCGGCGAGCGTTGCTGCACCGCCTCGACCAGCGTCTTGCCCATGCGCCCGGCAGCGCCCATTACGGCTATACGTCGCATATTCACGTCCTTACAGGTCGCCGAAGAAGCGTTTCACGCCATCGAAGAAGCCAGTGGTTTTCGGCGAATGGGAGTCATCGCCTTCCAGCGAGCTGCGGAACTCTTCGAGCAGTTCGCGCTGACGACGGCCCAGGTTGACCGGGGTTTCCACCGCCACACGACACATCAGGTCGCCCGCACCGCCACCGCGCACTGGCGCAACGCCTTTGCCACGGATGCGGAACTGCTTGCCAGTCTGTGTCCCCTCGGGAATCTTGAGCTTGACTCGACCATCAAGGGTCGGAATCTCCAACTCACCGCCCAAGGCCGCATCGACAAAGCTGATCGGCACTTCGCAGAACAGGTGTTTGCCATCGCGCTGGAAGATCGAGTGCTCACGCACATTGATCACCACGTACAGGTCGCCAGTCGGACCGCCCTGGGTACCCGCCTCGCCTTCGCCCGACAGGCGAATACGATCGCCGGTATCCACACCCGCCGGCACTTTCACCGAGAGGGTCTTGTACTCTTCAACACGACCTTCACCGTGGCAGGAATCGCACGGATCGGAAATGATCTTGCCCTGGCCATGGCAACGCGGGCAGGTTTGCTGCACCGAGAAGAAGCCCTGCTGCATGCGCACCTGACCAATACCACCACAGGTCGGGCACGTGATCGGCGAGGAGCCTTTCTTGGCACCCGAACCGTCGCACGGCTTGCAGTTAACCAGCGTCGGCACGCGAATATTGACGCTGGTACCGCGCACGGCTTCTTCCAGATTCAACTCCAGCGTGTAGCGCAAGTCACTGCCACGCTGCGCGCCGCCACGTTGACCGCCACGGCCACCGCCGAAGAAATCGCTGAACACGTCGCCGAAAATATCGGAGAAGTTCTGACCGCCGAAACCGGCGCCGCCGCCACCCATGCTCGGGTCGACGCCGGCATGACCGTACTGGTCATAGGCCGCACGCTTATTGGGATCACACAGGCATTCGTAGGCCTCATTGGCCTCTTTGAACATCTCTTCGGATTCTTTGTTATCCGGATTACGGTCGGGGTGGTGCTTCATCGCCAAGCGACGGTAGGCCTTCTTCAGGTCCGCCTCGCTGGCCCCGCGCTCCACACCCAATACTTCGTAATAGTCACGCTTTGCCATAAGTCTTTGCACTCTTAAGGACGTTCGGCCTGGCCCTCCTGAACCCTGCCAAACTCGTTGAGCCCCAATACAGGCCCGGACCCAACTCACGTCAATTCAACGATCCTGGTCATTACTGCTTTTAGCCAGGGACCCGGCCAAAAACGCGGTGAATGCCATTCGGAAAGCAGGAGCATTCCCGATCACACCGCCAGCATCCGAGCGTTGTCGCATGCTGTAAAAATTCGCATACCCCAGACACGCCAACGCGGGAGCAAGCTCCCGCGCGGCGACATCCTACCAGTCACCGCTTGTGAGCGGTCAACCGGGCGACCAAGTTACTTCTTCTGGTCTTCTTTGACTTCTTCGAACTCGGCATCGACAACATCGTCGTGCTTGGCTTCTGGCTCTGCCTGCTGCGCAGCACCGTCAGCCGGCTGGCCTTGTTCGGCGTACATTTTCTGAGCGATCGGTGCGGAGACTTTCGACAGCTCCTCGATCTTGGCTTCGATGGCAGCCTTGTCGTCGCCTTTGATGGCGGCTTCCAGTGCAACCAAGGCCGCTTCGATTGCGGTTTTCTCTTCTTCGGTCACTTTGTCGCCAGCATCAGCGATCATCTTGCGAGTCGAGTGAACCAGCGCATCACCCTGGTTACGGGCGCCAGCCAGCTCAGCAAACTTGGCATCCGCATCAGCGTTGGCCTCAGCATCACGAATCATCTGTTGAATTTCTTCATCAGACAGACCCGAGTTGGCCTTGATGGTGATCTTCTGCTCTTTGCCGGTTGCCTTGTCTTTCGCGCCGACGTGCAGGATGCCGTTGGCGTCGATGTCGAAGGTCACTTCGATTTGTGGCACGCCACGTGGTGCTGGTGGAATCTCAGCCAGGTCGAACTTGCCCAGGGACTTGTTCTGCGAAGCTTGCTTGCGCTCACCTTGCAGCACGTGAATGGTCACGGCGCCCTGGTTGTCATCGGCAGTCGAGAACACCTGGGATTTCTTGGTAGGAATCGTGGTGTTTTTCTCGATCAGCGCAGTCATCACGCCACCCATGGTTTCGATACCCAGGGTCAGCGGGCTCACGTCCAGCAGCAATACGTCTTTTACGTCACCGGCCAATACCGCACCCTGGATGGCAGCACCCATGGCAACAGCTTCGTCCGGGTTCACGTCTTTACGTGCTTCTTTGCCGAAGAACTCGGTTACCAGCTTCTGCACCAGCGGCATACGGGTCTGACCGCCGACCAGGATCACGTCGTTGATCGAGCCAACGTCGATACCGGAGTCTTTCAGTGCGATACGGCAAGGCTCGATGGTGCGCTGAACCAGGTCTTCAACCAGAGCTTCGAGCTTGGAGCGCGAGATCTTCACGTTCAAGTGCTTAGGACCGGTAGCGTCTGCAGTGATGTACGGCAGGTTGACGTCGGTCGACTGAGCGGAAGACAGCTCGATCTTGGCCTTTTCAGCGGCTTCTTTCAGGCGCTGCATGGCCAGCGGGTCACCCTTGAGGTTCATGCCGCTTTCTTTCTTGAATTCGTCTACCAGGTAGTCGATCAGACGGATGTCAAAGTCTTCACCACCCAGGAAGGTGTCGCCGTTGGTGGCCAACACTTCGAACTGGTGCTCGCCGTCAACTTCTGCGATCTCGATCACGGAGACGTCAAAAGTACCGCCACCCAGGTCGTAGACGATCACAGTGTGGTCGCCCTTGGCCTTGTCCATGCCGTAAGCCAGAGCGGCTGCGGTTGGCTCGTTGATGATACGTTTTACGTCCAGACCCGCGATGCGGCCGGCGTCTTTGGTTGCCTGGCGCTGGCTGTCGTTGAAGTAGGCCGGAACGGTGATCACCGCTTCAGTCACTGCTTCACCGAGGTAGTCTTCGGCGGTTTTCTTCATCTTTTTCAAGATTTCAGCCGAAATTTGCGGCGGCGACATTTTCTGGCCGTTTACTTCAACCCAGGCGTCACCGTTGTCGGCCTTGGCGATTTTGTAAGGGACCATCTTGATGTCTTTCTGTACGACTTCTTCGTCGAACTTACGACCGATCAAACGCTTTACCGCATACAGGGTGTTATGCGGGTTGGTCACAGCCTGACGCTTGGCCGACTGACCGACGAGGATTTCACCGTCGTTGGCGTAAGCGATGATCGACGGAGTGGTACGTGCGCCTTCGGCGTTTTCGATAACTTTTGCAACGCCGTTTTCCAGCACGGAGACGCAGGAGTTGGTGGTCCCCAGGTCAATACCGATAATTTTGCCCATGATTTACTCTCCCGAACTTTGAATTTGGTTGCCGCAGCAGTTGTGGCTAACTGCGGTAGCACTTAAACGCTTGACTTATAGATGGGGGCCTTGCGGCGGATTTCAAGCCTGCTCATCAATAGAAGGTGCAGCGGGTGCAGGAGCCTTGCTCACCACCACCATTGCCGGGCGCATCAAGCGACCATTGAGCTGGTAACCCTTCTGGAACACCTTCATCACGCTGTTAGGCTCCAGATCGTGGCTTTCCTGCATGGCCATGGCCTGGTGATGCTCAGCATTGAACGGCTCGCCGCCTTGCGGATCGATCGCTTCCAGCTGATAACGCTTCAGGGTGTCCTGGAACATTTTCAGCGTCAGCTCGATGCCTTCACGCATTGGGCGGATGTTTTCGTCGGCCGGGTCAGACAACTCAAGACCACGTTCAAGACTGTCGATGATCGGCAGCAGATCGCCAGCGAATTTTTCCAGCGCGAATTTGTGAGCCTTTTCTACGTCCTGCTCGGCACGGCGGCGGACGTTCTGCAGATCGGCGGCAACACGCAACGATTGATCCTGCGCAGCGGACAATTGCTCTTCGAGCACTTGCACGCGGGTGACCAGCTCATCACCGGCAGCCGCATTGGCGTCTGGAGTTTGCGTATCCTGCGTCTGTTCGTCAGCCATAGATTTCTCCTTTCAAAATCATGCGCGATCTCGACTCGCGCTTCTGTTCCGGTATATGGGGCCACAATTTCCAGGTTCAAGGGCGCGGGCGTTACCAAAAGTCTTTCGCATGACTCGGATCATTTCCTGCTCCTACATTCCTCATCGCGCTAAAAAAAGCTGTTGATCAAGCAAATCGAGCTAAGCGCCAGGATTGTCAGCCACAAACAAAACACTGTATAAATAACCAGACCTCAAGCCTGGGAGCGGCCGTCATGCTCGTGCACCTGTCTGTACATAACTACGCAATCGTTGAACATCTGGATCTCGAACTGGATCGCGGGATGAGCGTAATCACAGGCGAAACCGGCGCCGGCAAGTCGATCATGCTCGACGCCCTCGGCCTGACCCTCGGCGACCGCGCCGACAGTGGCGTGGTACGCCCAGGCTCCGACAAAGCCGATATCCTGGCCACCTTTGACCTGGCCGACATTCCCGAGGCCGAAGCATGGCTGGTCGAGCGCGACCTGAACAATGAAAGCCCGTGCATTCTGCGCCGGGTGATCACTGCCGAAGGTCGCTCCCGCGGCTATATCAACGGCACGCCGTGCCCACTTGGCGACTTGAAAGCCCTGGGTGAGCTGCTGATCGATATCCACAGCCAGCATGAACACCAGTCCCTGCTCAAAACCGATACTCACCGCCGACTGCTCGACGAATACGCCGGCGCCACCGACCTTGCCCGCCAGGTTCAACTGGCCGCCCAACGCTGGCGCCAGACACGCCAGGAACTGGAACGCCTCTCCAACTCCGGCGATGAACAACGCGCCCGCCACCAACTGCTCAGCTATCAACTCGAAGAGCTTGAAAGCCTGGGCCTGGGCGAGACCGAACTGGAGCAGCTTGAGCAGGAACACAAGAACCTGACCAATGCAGAGACCTTGCTGGGTATCTGCCGCCAGGTCGTCGAGCAATGCAGCGAGAGCGACTCGGGCAATGTGCTCAACGCACTGACAGCCAGCCTCAATCGCCTGTCCAGCGTGAACAATGCTTCCGGCTCGTTGAATGAGGCCACTACCCTGCTCACCAGCGCACAGATCCAGGTTGAAGAAGCCGTCGGTGAACTCAACCGCTTCCTGGACCACTTCGATGCCGATCCGGCACGCCTGCAGGAAATAGAAGAGCGCCTGGACACCATCTATACCCTGGCGCGCAAGCATCGAATCCAGCCCACTGAACTGGCTGCCATGCAACAGAAGCTGCTGGATGAAATCGACACACTGAACGCCAACGACGAGTCCATCGAGCGACTGGGCGAGGAACTCGCTTCGTTTGCCCGCCATTATCAGGAGAAGGCCCAGGAGCTGAGCGACCTGCGCCAACAGGCCGCCACCAGCCTGGCCAGCGCCGTCGAGCAGGAAATACAGCGCCTGGGTATGCCGGGCGGGCGCTTCACCATCGAACTGCGCGCCAACGCCAGCCACGAACTGCAGCCCCATGGGCTGGAGCAGGTAGAACTGCTGGTCAGCGCCAACCCCGGTCAGCCACTCAAGGCCCTGGCCAAAGTGGCCTCAGGCGGCGAGTTGTCGCGGATCAGCCTGGCGATCCAGGTGATCACCGCGCAGACCTCACGGGTACCAACGCTGGTATTCGATGAAGTAGACGTTGGCATCGGCGGGCCAACCGCAGAAATTGTTGGCCAATTGTTGCGTCGCCTGGGGGATCGCGGCCAGGTACTTACGGTGACTCACTTGCCGCAAGTGGCGGCTCAAGGGCATCAACATCTATTTGTGCACAAGGTGCGCGGCAGCGATGCGACACACACGGCCGTCTCCAAGCTGAACAAGTCGGAACGGGTAGAAGAAGTTGCGCGGATGCTCGGCGGTATCGACCTGACCAAGGAGTCGTTGGCTCACGCGAAAAAAATGGTCGTGGCCGCGAAGGCTTGAACGGGTACTTTTCCTCTTTATAGAAAGCACGAAGGCGACCCTAGGGTCGCCTTCAATCGTTTCGCAGAGCAAAACTGCGTCGATTTTTACTTTTTCTTACGGATGTACAGCACCAGATTATGGTCGACCAAATCGAAACCATGCTCCTCAGCAATCTTATGCTGCAGCGCTTCGATTTCAGGGCTGGTGAACTCGATAACCTCATTGGTATCCAGATCAACCATGTGGTCATGGTGACCACCGTCAGCCAGTTCGAATACTGCATGACCGCCGTCGAAATTATGGCGAACCACCAGCCCTGCGGCTTCAAACTGGGTCAGTACACGGTAAACCGTGGCCAGGCCGACGTCCTCGTTAGACTCCATCAGCGCCTTGTAAACATCCTCGGCACTCATGTGGCGTTGCTCAGCAGAATCGAGCATTTGTAGAATCTTGACTCGTGGCAGAGTCACTTTGAGACCGGCTTTGCGTAGTTCGCTATTTTCAACCATGGTTAGCTTTCTCGCGGATGCTGCTTCGCAGCTTCTCTTAATACGGGTATGATCGGCGTTTACGTTGTCCCAGCCAAGATAGTGGAAGTCGCCCACCGATGCAAAACACCAAGCTCTTGCTAACCAGTTTCACCTTTGTGGGACTGCTCGCACTCGCCGGTTGTTCATTCCCCGGGGTTTACAAAATCGACATCCAGCAGGGCAATGTCGTCACGCAGGACATGATAGACCAGTTACGCCCGGGAATGACCCGACGGCAAGTACGGTTTATCATGGGCAACCCCCTGCTGACCGACACATTCCATGCCGATCGCTGGGATTATCTCTACAGCCTGCAGCCAGGTGGCGGTGAACGCCAACAGGAGCGCGTCAGTGTCATCTTCAATGGCAATGACCAGCTCGTGAGCCTGTCCGGTGACTTCATGCCCGGCGTAAGCCGCGATGAAGCCTTGCTGGGCAAGGACAGCGGCACCAACGTGACCGCGCCTGCGCAGGAAGCCGAAAAGCCGAAATCCGAGGTGCCGGCCAAGCCAGGCTCCTTGCTGGACCAGATCCAGAAAGACGTCGACGGCGTCGAAACTGTACCCGTCCCGACGCCACAGCCTCTGGACACCAGCCCGCAATAATTTTGCGACGCTCGATAAAAAGCCCGGCATGCCGGGCTTTTTGTTGCCTGCAGGTTGGCAAGCTCAGGTGTTCTGTCGCTTTAGCATCGCCGCCTTGGCCGCACGCAGCCTGCGTATTTCCTTGGGGCCTGCCAGCAATGGCCGGTAGATCTCGATCCGATCTCCCGCCTGCACGGCACGCACATCAGCGTCTGCCACCACCTTACCGAAGATACCCAACGGGCAGTCCGCCAACGCCAACTGCGGAAAATGCTCTGCAATGCCCGACGCCAGCACTGCCGCCCTCAGGCTTGTGCCCACCGGTATCGCCACCGCCAGCAGAACCTGGCGATCCACGTCGGCATACACCACTTCAATATCAACCATGCAATTGCTTGGCTCGCTGACAGAAAGCGTCCACCAAGGTATTTGCGGCCTGATTGAACAGTGGCCCCAAAGTCGCCCGCACAATGGGGCCAGCGTAATCAAATGAAAGATCCAGGCTGATCTTGCAGGCCTTATCCGTCAGCGCCTTGAACACCCACACGCCGTGCAGCTGGGTGAACGGCCCTTCCTGCAAATTCATTTCAATGGATTTGCCCGGCACCAGCACATTGCGCGTAACAAAATGCTGGCTGAGGCCACCCTTGGCCACACCAACACTGGCGACCATGTGCTCATCACTGCTCTCCAACACCTCGGCAGTCGAACACCAAGGCAGGAATTCCGGGTAACGCGCCACGTCGTTGACCAGGTCATAGAGCGCCTGTGCCGGATAGGGCAGCAGGGCCGAACGTTGAATATGCGTCGTCATGTGAGCGTTACTTCCACTGCTTAAGGCAAACGTCGCGAAAGTACAGCCCGATCCGCGAGAGAAAAAAACCAAAGAACTGCCCGTATTGTCCGGGATTCGTCCAACACGCTCAAGCACGCAGGTTGACCGTAGCCGACACGCTCGCAACTCCCTATAATGCCGCCCCTATGGCTAAACAAAAGAAACACCCCACAGGGACCATCGCGCAAAATAAAAAGGCGCGACACGATTACTTCATCGAACATCGGTTCGAGGCTGGTCTGGTCCTGGCCGGCTGGGAAGTAAAAAGTCTGCGTGCCAGCAAACTGCAGCTGGTCGACAGCTATGTGCTGCTCAAGGATGGCGAGGCGTGGCTGCTCGGCAGTCACATTACCCCGCTGACCACCGCGAGCACCCACGTGATTGCCGACCCGGTGCGCACGCGCAAGCTGTTGCTCAATGCCCGCGAACTCGAAAAGCTCGCCGCGGCCGTGCAGCAAAAAGGCTACGCGTGCGTCTGCCTGTCGTGGTACTGGAGCAAGCACCTGGTCAAGTGCGAAATCGCACTGGGCAAGGGCAAGAAGGAATACGACAAGCGCGACACCGAACGCGAGCGCGACTCCAATCGCGAACTGCATCGCGCCGTGCGCAACAAGGGCAAGGAAGACTAACCCTTGTAATGATGTAGCCGCGGGCAACCCCCGTGGCTACATGCCCTTACGTCGCTCCGCCCGCGCTACCCGCTGAACCTCCTGCCGCACTTCCTCCAACACTTCCTGCACGTACAACAGGTGACGTGTTGAAACGTCGCGCGCCTGCTCGGCCCGCCCCTCGATAATCGCCAGGTACAAGTCCCGGTGCTGACTGATCAGCATGTCGCGAGTCTCGGTGCGCTGCTGATACATACCGCCAATATTGGTCACCACGTTGCGCTTGAGCAGGTCGAACAACCCGCGAATGGTGTGCAGCAGCACCGCGTTATGACTGGCCTCGGCGATCGCCAAGTGAAACCTCGCATCCGCAGCGCCCTCCTCCACTCGGCTCACCTCGTCGGCTCGCGCATAGCAGTCCTGCAGCGCTTCGAACGCCGCCGTCAGTCGCTCACGGTCGACCTCGGTAGCACGCAATGCCGCGTAATAAGCACACGAAGCCTCCAGAGTCTGGCGAAACTCCAGAAGGTCGCGCTGCGCCTCGGGATTGTTTTCCAGCAGATGCAGCAGCGGATCACTGAAGGTCGAACCCAGGGAATCCACCACATAGTTGCCGCCGCCCTGTCGACTGACCAGCAACCCCTTGGCCGCCAATTTCTGGATCGCCTCACGCAATGAAGGGCGCGACACACCAAATTGTTCAGCCAAAGCGCGTTCGGCCGGCAAGCGCTCGCCCGACTTCAACGTGCCCTCAAGGATCATGCCCTCAAGCTGCTCGACAATATCGTCAGACAAACGGCGCTGACGCACCTGATCAAACCCCATAACTCACTCTCCACCATCCCGACCACTCGCCGGGGCCCCTATTCTGGCCTATCGCCGCGCTTGCAGCACCTATCAGAACACCTTCGATTTACCCGATCAGAACACTCGACACTCACTCTCAGACCAAAGTTTGACGAGCGGCAAATTGACACACCCCCGCCAAGGCTCTTAATCTAGCCCACAGCGACTGTAAATTGGTATTACCAATTATCCAAGCTGACCAAACAACAACAATCAGGGGCCACCCCATATGCAAACCTGGCAACAGCTCTACAGCCCTCTCGGCAGCCTCGGCCTGTCCGCACTGGCCGCCGTTATTCCAATCGTGTTCTTCTTCCTGGCCCTGGCCGTATTCCGCCTCAAAGGCCATGTGGCCGGCAGCATCACCCTGGCATTGTCGATCCTGGTCGCCATCTTCGCCTTCCAGATGCCGGTCGACATGGCCCTGGCAGCGGCCGGTTACGGATTTGCCTATGGCTTGTGGCCGATCGCCTGGATCATCGTGGCGGCGGTGTTCCTCTACAAGCTGACGGTCAAGAGCGGGCAGTTCGAGATCATCCGCAGCTCCGTCTTGTCGATCACCGATGACCAACGCCTGCAGGTGCTGCTGATCGGCTTCTGCTTTGGCGCCTTCCTGGAAGGCGCGGCCGGGTTCGGCGCACCCGTGGCAATCACCGCCGCGTTGCTGGTGGGCTTGGGCTTCAACCCCCTGTACGCCGCGGGCCTGTGCCTGATTGCCAATACCGCGCCGGTGGCGTTCGGCGCACTGGGCATTCCGATCATCGTCGCAGGCCAGGTCACCGGCATCGATGCGTTCAAGATCGGCGCCATGACCGGTCGCCAACTGCCGCTGCTGTCACTGTTTGTGCCCTTCTGGCTGGTGTTCATGATGGACGGCCTGCGCGGCGTGCGTGAAACCTGGCCGGCAGCCTTGGTGGCCGGCTTGAGCTTTGCCGTTACCCAGTACTTCACCTCCAACTTCATTGGCCCGGAACTGCCGGACATTACCTCGGCACTCGCCAGCCTGATCTCCCTGACACTGTTCCTGAAAATCTGGCAGCCCAAGCGCACCGCAGGCGCGCAGATTGCCGGTGCAACCTCCAGCGTAGCGGTCACCTCCAGCGCCGGCGGCTTTGGTTTGCCACGCAGCACAGTGGTTTCACCCTACAGCCTGGGGCAAATTTTCAAGGCCTGGTCGCCGTTTCTGATCCTGACCGTGCTGGTCACCATCTGGACCCTCAAACCCTTCAAGGCCATGTTCGCGGCCGGTGGTTCGATGTACAGCTGGGTGTTCAACTTCGCGATCCCCCACCTGGACCAACTGGTGATCAAAGTCGCACCCATCGTCACCAACCCCACCGCCATCCCCGCCGTCTTCAAGCTGGACCCGATTTCGGCCACCGGCACCGCGATCTTCTTCTCCGCGCTGGTCTCGATGCTAGTGCTGAAAATTGATATCAAGACTGGTCTTACCACTTTAAAAGAGACTTTCTTTGAGCTGCGCTGGCCGATCCTGTCCATCGGCATGGTGCTGGCGTTCGCCTTCGTCACCAACTACTCCGGCATGTCCTCGACAATGGCCCTGGTACTGGCTGGCACCGGCGCCGCCTTCCCGTTCTTCTCGCCCTTCCTCGGCTGGCTGGGGGTTTTCCTGACCGGCTCGGACACCTCATCCAACGCCCTGTTCAGCTCGCTGCAAGCCACCACCGCCCACCAGATTGGTGTTAACGACACCCTGCTGGTAGCGGCGAACACCAGCGGCGGCGTGACCGGCAAAATGATCTCGCCGCAATCGATCGCCGTGGCCTGCGCAGCCACGGGCCTGGTGGGCAAGGAGTCCGATCTGTTCCGCTTTACCCTCAAGCACAGCCTGTTCTTTGCCACCATCGTCGGGCTGATCACCCTGGCGCAGGCGTACTGGTTCACCGGTATGCTGGTGCACTGAGACCTGCACGTAATAGGGTAAGAATCGACGCCGGACAACGATGCCGGCGTCTGCTATTTCTGGAGGACCGATGAGCCTGCCTGCTGCTTTTCTCAGCGACGTCGCACAACTGATCCCGCAAGATCGCCGCTTCGACGATCCACTTTCCACCCTCGCCTTCGGCACCGACGCCAGCTTCTACCGATTGATCCCACAACTGGTGATCCGCGTGGAGTCAGAAGACGAAGTCGTCGCACTGCTGCAACTGGCCCAGCGCGATCACGTGCCGGTGACCTTCCGGGCCGCGGGCACCAGCCTGTCCGGCCAGGCGATCAGCGACTCGGTGCTGATCGTGCTCGGCGACAATTGGAACCACCGCGAAATTCGCGGGCAAGGCACACAGATCCGCCTGCAACCCGGCGTCATCGGCGCCCAGGCCAACGCCTGGCTCGCGCCGTTCGGGCGCAAGATCGGCCCGGACCCGGCGTCGATCAACGCCTGCAAAATTGGCGGCATCGTTGCCAACAATGCCAGCGGCATGTGCTGCGGTACGGCACAAAACACCTATCACACCCTGGCGGGCATTCGTCTGGTACTGGCCGATGGCAGCCGCCTGGACACCGAAGATGCCGCCAGCGTGCAAGCCTTCCGCCAAACACACAGTGCACTGCTTGAGCGCCTGGCCACGTTGGGCCGCGAGACACGCGCAAACGCTGAACTGGCTGCGAAGATTCGCCACAAATACCGTCTGAAAAACACCACCGGCCTGTCACTCAACGCCTTGGTGGATTTCGACGACCCGCTGGATATCCTCAGCCACCTGCTTGTCGGCTCCGAGGGCACCCTCGGGTTTATCAGTGCGGTCACCTACGACACGGTAATCGATCACCCGAACAAAGCCTCGGCGCTGATCGTGTTCCCGGATGTCGAAACATGCTGCAACGCAGTAACAGTGCTGAAAACCCAACCGGTTTCAGCCGTTGAACTGCTGGACCGACGCAGCATGCGCTCGGTGCAAGACAAACCGGGTATGCCCGCATTCGTACAACACTTATCGGAAAATGCCTGCGCACTGCTGATCGAATCCCGCGCGGCCTCGCCGTCATTGCTGCACGAACAACTGACGCTGATCATGGCCTCTCTGGCGGCGTTCCCCGTAGAAAAACAGGTCGACTTTACCGAAGACCCCGTGGAAAACGCCCGCCTGTGGGCGATCCGCAAAGACACCTTCCCCGCCGTAGGCGCCGTGCGCAAAACCGGCACCACCGTGATCATCGAAGACGTCACCTTCCCCGTCGAACAACTGGCGATCGGCGTAAACCGCCTGATCGAACTGTTCGACAAACATCACTACGACGAAGCCATCCTTTTCGGACACGCCCTGGAAGGCAATCTGCACTTTGTATTCACCCAAGGCTTCAACAGCAGCGAAGAAGTCACACGCTATCAAGCGTTCATGGACGACGTCGCACAACTGGTGGCGGTGGAGTTCGGTGGCTCGCTGAAGGCCGAACACGGCACCGGTCGCAATATGGCGCCGTTCGTTGAACTGGAATGGGGCAGCGACGCCTATCAATTGATGTGGCAACTCAAGCGCCTGCTCGACCCCAACGGCATCCTCAACCCGGATGTGGTGCTCAGCGAAGACCCACAAATCCACGTCAAACACCTCAAGCCCCTGCCCGCCGCCGATGAGCTTGTGGACAAGTGCATCGAGTGTGGCTTCTGCGAACCCGTGTGTCCCTCGAAAGGCCTGACCCTGAGCCCACGCCAGCGCATTGTGATCTGGCGCGACATCCAGGCCAAACACCGCGCAGGCGTAGACACCACCGAACTGGAAGCGGCCTACCACTATCAAGGCATCGACACCTGCGCCGCCACCGGGCTATGCGCCCAACGCTGCCCTGTAGGCATCAATACCGGCGACCTGGTGAAAAAGCTGCGCAGCCGCGAAGCAGACCGTACGAAAACCGCCGAATGGCTCGCCAGCCATTTCGCCACCGCACTGCAAGGTGCGCGCTTCACCCTGCACGTCGCCAATGGTGCACGCATGTTATTGGGTGCCCCGCGCCTGGCAAAGTGGTCGGCCACCGTGAACAGACTGTCCAAAGGGCAAATCCCGCAGTGGACCAATGCCATGCCACAACCGGAAAAAGCCATTCGCTTCAGCCCGCCAGTTACAGATGAGCGCCCGCGGGTGGTCTACCTGGCCGCCTGCGTCTCACGCGCCATGGGCCCGGCAGCCGGTGATAAAGAACAGATGTCGCTGTATGACAAAACCCGCAACCTCCTGGAAAAAGCCGGTTACCAGGTCGTATTCCCCGACAATCAAGACAACCTGTGCTGCGGCCAGCCCTTCGCCTCCAAAGGCTATGCCGAGCAGGCCGAACACAAGCGCCAGGAACTGATCGGCGCCCTGCTCCACGCCAGCCGAGGCGGCCTCGACCCGATCTATTGCGACACCAGCCCCTGCACCCTGCGCCTGGTACAAGACCTCGGCGAAACCCGCCTGGACCTCTACGACCCGGTACGTTTTATCCGCACCCACCTAATGGACCGCCTCGACTTCACGCCGCAGGAAGCCCCCATCGCCGTACACGTCACGTGCAGCACCCAGCACCTGGGCGAAAGCCAGGCCCTGATCGAACTGGCCCGGCGCTGTGCAAAAACCGTCGTCATCCCCGAAGGCATTCACTGCTGTGGCTTTGCCGGCGACAAAGGCTTCACCACCCCGCAACTCAACGCCCACGCCCTGCGCTCGCTCAAGGACGCCGTGCAACATTGCAGCGAAGGCATCTCCACCAGCCGCACCTGCGAGATCGGCCTGAGCCAGCATGGCGGCATCGACTATCACGGCCTGGTCTACCTGGTAGACCGCGTCACCCGCGCCCGCGCCCACTGACCCCGCAAAAAAACCGAACCCTGGCGCACCAGCGCAGTCATCTGCATAGGCCTCGACAAACGAGGCCCATCAGTGATGTCGCTGGCAGCGGTTGCACGCCAGCAGCGTCGAGCCCTTTTGCGCAAGGAGACACCCTATGAAGCGTTCCGCTCTTGCTGGCTTGTTCATGACCGCTGCGATGCTCGCCTCCCCCGCCTTCGCTGCCGGTGACAAAGACCTGTGCCAGATCAACCTGGACAAAATCAACAACGGCAAAGCCCTGCTGGCCACCGACACCAGCGGCAAAAGTGGCGAAATAGACACCGCCGTCTCCCAAGCCAAGGCCGCCCACGCCGCAGGTGATGACAAGAAGTGCATCGAAATCACCTCCAAGGCCCTGCAAGACCTGCAGAACAGCGAGAAAGGCGGTCAGTAAGCGATAGGGCCAACCTTCGGGTTGGCCTTCGCTGAGCTTTTGGCGTACACTGCACAGGCTTGTCACTCACTAAGAAACAACGAGTTACAAGCACGGGGCCGTTTAGGATTCGACGCCGGTCGCGAAACTTTAGGTGCATGCCGAGTTGGTAACAGAACTCGTAAATCCACTGTTGCAACTTCTTATAGTTGCCAATGACGAAAACTACGGCCAGGAATTCGCTCTCGCTGCGTAAGCAGCCTTAGCCCTGAGCTTCTGGTACCTTCGGGTCCAGCAATCACCAGGGGATGTCTGTAAACCCAAAGTGATTGTCATATAGAACAGAATCGCCGTGCAGTACGTTGTGGACGAAGCGGCTAAAACTTACACAACTCGCCCAAAGCACCCTGCCCTTCGGGTCGCTGAGGGTTAACTTAATAGAAACGGCTACGCATGTAGTACCGACAGCGGAGTACTGGCGGACGGGGGTTCAAATCCCCCCGGCTCCACCAATTTAGCTTTATAAATCAGGCACTTAGCGCATAGCTACAGTGCCTTTTTTGTGTCTTTTAGGGCTGTTTTGGCTGGGTTATGCCAGCTTTATGACAGCCTCCCTGCCCGCGAAGCCCATCCGCGGCTGTCGCCTTTACCTCAACAATCGACAAAACGTTTTCCGTCGCTTTTTTGGTTTGAAATCGCGCCCCAAAGCGCTGTCGGGGGTATTAAATCTGTGTCGGCTTACACACAGAGACCCACACATGCCGACACATGCCCCCAAGAAATACCTGATCAGTCACACCTCTCTGCAGCACTGCTTTGACAAGAGCCGCTCCGGCCTCGAAAAGCTGCGCGAAACCGATCCCTGCTTCCCTCGCCCCATCAAATTTGGCCCGAGCAAACAGGCTGGAGTTTACTTCGTCGTCGCGGAGGTGGAGGCCTGGCTGGAGAGCAAAATCAGCGAGCGTGATGGAGTCACCCCGGATCTCTCCAAGAGAGATGAGCAATGACCACACACGAGCAGATCCCGCCGTTCTTGGCAGAGATGCCCGAACCGGCACTTGCCTCATATCTGAGTCCGGAAATTGCGCCAAAGCCGCTCCCGAGCGGGCTGTCTAGGGTCATGCCCTGGCGTGACGAGCTGTTGCCATCCGATCTGCGGGAATATGTACGTGATGTCGCTGAACGCACCCAATGCCCACCAGATTTTATTGGGGTCGCACTCGTGGTTGCTGCCAGCTCCGTGGTGGGTCGCAAATTTACCATCCACCCGAAACAGCACGACGACTGGTTGGTCGTCCCCAATCAATGGGGCGTCATCATCGGTCGGCCATCAGCGATGAAATCGCCAGCACTCAAACAGGCACTGCGCCCACTGCATGCCCTGGAGTCCAGGGAGCGAAAACAGTACGGCCTGGCTGAGGCCGAGCACAAGGCCAGCAGCGAGCTGCTCGAAATGGAGCGCAACGCCGCCAAGGTCAAGGCCAAAAAACTACTCGGTAGCGGCGACAAGAACGCAGCTTTGGCGGAACTCAACAGACTTTCCAGCGACATGCAGGCTCCAGTCCTGCGCCGGTACATCGTCAACGACTCAACTGTCGAGAAACTCGCCGAGCTGCTCAACGAAAACCCCAACGGCCTACTGCTTGTGCGTGATGAGCTGGGAGGCTGGCTGGCGACGATACAGAGCGAGGACGGTTCTGTTGCGCGAGCGTTCTACCTGGAATGTTTCGATGGCAACGGCTCATTCACCTACGACCGCATTGGGCGCGGCACCATTTTCATCGAGTCATGCTGTTTATCCTTGATCGGCGGCATTCAACCGTCACGAATTGCATCGCTGGTGCGCGCCGCGATCAGCGGTGAATTGGATGACGGCCTGATTCAGCGCCTGCAACTCGCCGTTTATCCCGACGATGTCCGTGAATGGCGTCTGGTGGATCGCTGGCCGAACAAAGCCGCCACTGAGCGCGTGGATTGGGTTATCGAGCAACTCGACCAAATACCCGATGAGCCTCGTTCTGCACTCAGGTTCAGCCCGGAGGCACAGGAGATATTTAACGCTTGGTATACCCGCCACATGCAGGAAAGCCGGAGGGAAGAATTACATCCAGCATTGCAATCCCACTTCCTAAAAATGCCGCAGACCATTGCCGGATTAGCACTTCTATTCGAGCTTATCGGCGGAGGACAGCAAGTGGTCAGTGCAGAGGCTGCTACCCGAGCAATTGGCTGGTCGGCCTACCTGATGAGCCATGCCCAGCGGTTGTACGGCGCAGCAATTAACGCCCCACTACTGGGGGCCCGGTTGCTCCTGGAACGTCAGCAGAAATTACCCGAGCCGTTTACCGCGCGAGAGGTGCGCCAGAAGGACTGGACGGGATTGGGCTCGCAGGACGCCGTGAATAATGCGCTCGCAATTCTGGTTGAATACGACTTCATCGTTGGCTACGAGGTTGCCGGTGAGAAAGGTGGCCGCCCATCGACACGCTATGTCTGGCGAAAAATGTAGCCTCGACCAAGCCTGTTTACTCAAAAGGCCGGCAGGGCTACCTACAAAACCTACGAAACCTAGTTCTGTAGGTTTTGTAGGTAGCTCTATCCCCTGGTTGGGATACTAACTGCCAGTCAAACAGTGATATCCGACCTCATACCTGCTGGACTGAACCAGCCACCAGGGTTGTGAGTCACTCTTCAGCAAAGTAATCGCTGTCGAGCTGCTTCACCTCGTACACCTGTTTAACGCTCACGCCCAGGTTGTTCTCGACCATCAGCCGCGCGAGCTCGACGCCGTCGATCAGTACCACTTTGATATCCAGGCCAAGTGCCGCCTCGCGTGCGCCTGCGGAAAACTCCGAGGTGGTGATGAATACGCCCTTGCGTGCCCGCTGCCGGGTCAACGCGCCGATGAACTTGTCGATCTCGGGACGATGCACCGTATTGGTCCAGCGCTTGGCTTGCAGGTAGATCACGTCCAGGCCGAGCTTGTCCTCCTTGATGATGCCGTCGATGCCGTCATCGTTGGTGGCCTGGGTCGCTTTGCCGGCCTCCTTGCGCGAACCGCCATAGCCCATGGCCAACATCAGATCGACCACCAGTTGCTCGAAAAACCCTGGCGTGGCCGCCCTGACCTGCGCCAACAGCTCATCGGCTAGTGACTGCACCAGTGCCTGATGGGCCTCGGCCAATTGCTCGTCCGGTGTGGTCTCGGCAACTTCGACTTCAACCACTCCAAGCACATCAACGCTCTGCGGTTTAGCGGTATGGAAGTCGGCGAACTCCGGAAACTGCTTCAGCCAAGCCACGGTAATGCGCTCTGGGCCGTTGGCCAGCGCTTCCCGACCACGAGCAGTGATCTGCACCATGCCCTTGCTCGGAATAGTCAGCAGACCGGCCTTGTTCAGGTAGGTCCTGGCCCAGCCCACCCGGTTGTTGATCACCGTTTGATGCCCCGACGGCAGCCGCTCTTTGCGCTCTTCCTCGGTTAACTGGAATATATCGGCGATGCTTTCGCGCAACACGCTGAGCGGTATCGCTACACCGTCTCGAACCGCCTCCAGCACCGGGCGCATGACACTTTGAAAATCCGGAATCGACATCCTGGTTCCTTCTCCATAATCGCAACTCAGCCCGCTGAAAACCATCAGAGCCCGCGCATTGCGTGCTCATCAACGCTGTTCATCGCCTTCAGCATTTTGTAGATCACCAGCGCAAACGCCCGGCTCTTGGCCACGTTATCCAGCACTTCCAGCGACAGCTTTTCGTGGTCGGTCATGGCATCTAAAACGATGTCTTCCACCCGCTTGGGGAACAGGCCATGCATCACCTGGTTGGCCGGTTGACTGTTGACCTGAGCCATCACGTCTTCCTGGCGGCTGATGCGCTGGGCGATGCCGGTGAGGAAATGCAGCTGGTCGTCGTCGCTGACTTCGGCACCGAAGATGTCGTTGAGCGCCGCGATGATTTCCGACAGGTGTTTTTTCTCGGGATCGTGGGCCTTGCCGCTGCCGATGTCGGTGGCGGGCTCCAAGCCGTATTCGTCCTCCTCCTCGCTCAGACGCAACTGGTGTTCGGCACGCTTGGTCAGGCGGTAATGGGTCAGTTGCAGCTCGCCCACATCCACATCGTCTTCGTCCAGGCGGTCGATGCGTAGCAGCGGGTACAGGTGCTTGGCGAACACACAGAGCTGCTCCAACTCGCGATCCTCGTAGGGCACGATCTGCGAGAGGAATTCGTACAGGCGCACGAAGCTCTGCAGGTTCTTGCGGAACAGGTCCATCTGATCGACTTGCTCGCCGGCCTCCTTGACCGCGTGCTCGGCCTTTTTCAGGCCGGCACTGTCGCCATTGGCTGCGGCGGTGCGCTTGAAGTCCAGCGCCTGGGCGCGCGCCTCGGCGGCGAGCTTGTAGCGCTTGGCGAAACGCTCCTTGGCCGGCTGGCAGTAGTAACTGAGCTTGCTGGCGGCGGCCTTGGGGTCGAAGAAGGCGCTGGCGAACGCCTCGACCTCCTGCCAGTGGTAGATGCCCTCGGCATCCAGCTTCTTCTGCAGGTCGTAGATGAGTTGTGGATCGGTCACGTCGGTCAGTTCGGCCTTGGTGTAGTAAGGCAGGAACGACTCCAGGATGTCCTTGGGATCATTGAAAAAATCGAGGATGAAGGTGCGCTTGTCCGGGAAGGTGCGGTTCAACCGCGACAACGTCTGCACGCAGTCCACGCCTTGCAGCTTCTTGTCCACGTACATGGCGCACAGCTTGGGCTGATCGAAGCCGGTCTGGTACTTGTTGGCGGCGATCATCACGTTGAAGTCCTGGGTGTCGAACGCCTTGGCCAGGTCGCGGCCATTCAGGCCTGGGTTGAGCACGCTGCTGTTCTCGGTGACTTCCTCGGGAATCACCCCATCGGGCAACACGCTGCCGGAGAAGGCCACCAGCGGATGCACATCGCTGTAGCCCTGCTGCTTGATGTACTCGTGCATGGCCAACTGGTAACGCACCGCCTCCTGGCGGCTGCTGGTCACCACCATGGCCTTGGCCTGGCCACCCAGCAGGTAGCGAATGTTCTGCCGGAAGTGCTCGACGATCACCTCGACCTTCTGGCCGATGTTGTATGGATGCAGGCGTACCCAGCGCGCCAGTTTGCTGCGTGCCTTCTTCGAGTCGACTTCCTCGTCCTCGGCATCCGGGTGGGCGATCTTCCAGGCGGTGCTGTAGGTGGTGTAGTTCTGCAGCACGTCGAGGATAAAACCCTCCTCGATGGCCTGGCGCATCGAATACAGGTGAAACGCCTCGGGCTTGTTGCCGGCACTCGGCGGCAGCTCAGAATTGGCCGGGCGGCCAAACAGCTCCAGGGTCTTGGCCTTGGGCGTGGCGGTGAAGGCGTAGTAGCTGATGCGCTCGTTGGGGCTGCGTGCGGCCACGGCGGCGTCCAGCAGCTCTTCGGCGCTGAACGATTCGTCCTCGTCTCCTTTATCCGGCGCATCGCTGCCGAGAATCTGTTTCAGCTTGCTGGCCGATGAGCCGGTCTGCGAGGAGTGGGCCTCGTCGGCGATCACCGCATAGCGCCCGGACGCCAGCTTGGGGTACTTGTCCAGGGCATCGAACAACGCCGGGAAGGTTTGGATGGTGACGATGATGATGCGTGTCTGCTCGGCCAATGCTTCGGCCAACTGCTCGGACTTGCTCGTAGTGCCGACGTCGCGGGTGATCGGCTTGACCACGCCCTGGGCATGTTCGAACTGGTAGATGGTGTTCTGCAGCTGGCTGTCGAGCACAGTGCGGTCGGTGACCACGATCACCGAGTTGAACAGCCGCTGCCCGGCCTCGTCGTACAGCGAGGCGAGTTGGTGGGCGGTCCAGGCAATCGAGTTGGATTTGCCCGAGCCGGCGCTGTGCTGGATCAGGTAGCGCCGCCCCGGCCCCTCGGCGCGGGTGGTGTCAATCAGCGTGTTAACCACTTCCCACTGGTGATAGCGCGGGAAGATCATCGTCTCCTTGGTGGCCAGCTTGCCCTCGAAGTCTTCCGAGGTTTTCTTGTCCAGGTGCAGGAAGCGGCCCAGCACCTTGAGCCAGGCATCCGGCTGGAACAGGCGCTGCCACAGGTAGCCGGTGGCGTACTGGCTGTCGTCTTGCGGCTGCGGGTTACCGGCACCGCCGTCTTCGCTGCCGAGGTTGAACGGCAGGAAGAAGGTGTCCTTGCCGGCCAGCTTGGTGGTCATCGCCACCTCATTCTGTCCGACGGCGAAATGCACCAGGGCACCGCGTTTGAAGGTCAGCAGCGGCTCGGGCTTGCGCGTCATTGGGTCTTTGACCGGGCGATCCTTGCAGTACTGACGCTTGGCGTTTTCCACCGACTGCTTGAACTCGCTTTTCAGTTCCAGGGTGGCGGTGGGGATGCCGTTGACGAACAGCACCAGGTCCAGGCGCGGGTTGTAGCTTTGTCCGCCGTTCGCGGCTTCACGCGCATGGGGCGAGTAAGACACTTCTGGTACTACGCGCAGGCGATTGCACTGGTAGCGCTTGAGGGTATCCGGGTTCATCCCATGGTCGGGACGGAAGCTGCACAGATCGACCTTCACCCCCGGCAGCTTGAAGCCGTGGCGCAGCACATCCAGGGTGCTGCTCTGCTCCAGCTCGCGCACCACCTTCTGTACCAGCACGCCTTGCGGGTCGTTCGGGTTGGCCTTGCTGAACTTGTCCCAGCGCTCCGGCCAGGCATCCTTGAAGTACGCCAGCAGGTCTTCGGTATACAACGCCGAACGCCGGTCATAGCCGCTGGCCGGGCCGGTCAACCAGCCCTGGGCGACCATGGCGGCGATAATGTCCTGCTGGAATACCGCTTCCTTGCTGTCAGCCATTACACGGACTCTTCTTCTAATAAAGCGGAGGATGACACGTTGGCCGGGGGCCGCCAGCCGCGCACATCTATTTTGCCGGTGACGGCGGCAGAGACCAGGGCGGAGCGGCGTTCTGAGTGAAGCTCCAGCGCGGTGTTCGCCTCTCGAATCAGGCGTTCAATGAGTTCGCGCTTGGCATTTACTTCAGCAACAATTTCCACCTGCTCGGCCAACGGAGGAACTGTTGTTACAAGCTTCCTGACATCAGGCATCCCTATCGTTTTTAAGGTGGCGCCAAATGTAAATCGGTTAAGCTCCTCTTCCATTGCGTAGAACACAAACAATAGGTATTCGGGTAGCACAATGCTTTCGTTGCATATCCAAGCAATGAGATGCTGCGATACGCACATTTTTCGCGTGGTAATAGCTGCCAAGCCAATTGTTGCATCCCGGGTAAACACTACAGCTCGCGCCGGCAAAAGCCTCGTGGACGAGTTGCTTATGCCCAGCGCAGTAATCATAAATTGCGTTTCATCGATGTAATCGACAACTTTCAACTGTTTACTGTCATTGAGCGAGACCCAAGGTATATCGCCGCCCTCCCAGTACTCTGAAAATTCCTTACTTGGTGTGTGCCCGCTTTCAAGCTTGGCTACATTTTTTACTCTGGCCACATCCCAATGTACCGGCACCGCTCCCAGCCACTCCACCCCGGAGTCTTTCATCGGCACCGCCGGGTCGAGGCCTTTGGTGACGGCGTGGGAGATTACGGCCTTACGCTTTTCCTTGAGCAGTTTGATCAGGCGCAGTTGCTCTTCGATCAGGGCGTCGATGCGGGCGGTTTCGTGGTCGAGAAAGCGAAGGACTTGTGTTTGCTCTGCAACAGGCGGTATTGGCACCACAAGACTCATAATGTTGCTTGCGGATATTGATGCCAAGTTTGTGCTTTGTTTTGAACTCAGGAAAAAGTATGTACGCGCCGGCTGACTCCCTGTGAAAGCTGCCAGCCATTCTGACCGAAGCAAATCATTCGGCCGAATTGCAAAAACATGGTTCTGATGTAGACAGGGCTCTATTTGACCTTGCCATACAGCCCCGCGGCCCAATTTGTCGTTATCACCCCCCTCATTCATTAACACATCGCCAGCCCGGAGGCTGTAGCGTTCTAGTTCAGATTCAAGAACCGAAATTTGTTTAATCTCGGTTAAATCAACAAAACCATCCTGCACATTAGCAACGCGCAAATACGGCAAGGAAATAGTATCGCGGCCCTCATAATCCTTACCCTTGGCGATCCCGCCTTGGATGGTTGAGTACCAACGTAGCATTCCGGCGGTCCAACTCTCCGGCACCTTCCCCAACCACTGCACCCCGGAATCCTTGTACACCGGATACGGCTTGAACTGGCTCATTGCGCCTCTCCTTGCGCCGCATTCAGCGCATAGAACTCATGCAATTTGGCCTGCAGCAACTGCTTGTCCGGTAGACGGGTCAGCGTGAGCACTTCGCCGAAGCGGTTGTCCGTTGCGCTGCGCGGTGTGTTTGGCTCGCTCATGCCGACAGCGCCTCGATCATCTGCTTGATGCGATCGGTGCAGGCCTTGAGGTCGCGGTCGATGGCTTCAAGCGGGCGCGGCGGCTGGAATACGTAGAAGTGCCGGTTGAACGGAATTTCGAAACCGACGATACCGACTTCGCCGTCCTGGGCGTCACGTTTGCTCTCGTCGACCCAGGCGTCCGGCACATGGGGCTTAACTTCGCGCTCGAAGTAATCATAGATCGACTCGCCCAGCGGTACGTTTTCGTTGTCGCGCAGGCCGCTATCGGCTTCGGGCTGGCCCTTGGTCATGCAGATACCGGCCTCGGGGTCGCGTTCGCCCAATGCGTTCATCACGGCTTTCTGCTCGCCGGTACTGAGGCTGATGCCATGTCCGGCCAGGGCCCTTTTTAGCACCTTGGTGAACTGCTCGCGGTTGCGATAGACGATTCCGGCATCCATTGACTGCAACGCAGCCAGCAGACGCTGGCGGGCGTCGTCGTCCAGCTTCTGCATGGCTTTTTCTTCGAGGACGCGCTCGATGCGTTGCGGGGTGGTCCGGAAGCTCAGGCGCAACGGGCGCTCGACGGTGATGCGACGGTAGCCGAAGGCTTCGATGGGGAAGATCTTGCTCTGCTCAGTTTGCTCAAAGCAGCCGTAGAGGCGTACCAGGTCGTCGATCTGCTCGTCAGTGATGAACTGACGCTTGCTGCCCAGGGATTTGCGCATCTTGCTGTAGTGCTGGGTGCCGTCGACCAGTTGCACCTTGCCCTTGCGCGCGGCGGTCTTGTGGTTGCACAGCACCCACACATAGGTGGCGATGCCGGTGTTGTAGAACATGTCGGTGGGCAGGGCGATGATCGCCTCGACCAGGTCGTTCTGCAGCAGGTAGCGGCGAATCTCCGACTCGCCACTGCCGGCACCGCCGGTGAACAGCGGCGAGCCGTTGAGAATGATGCCGATCCGTGAACCGCCTTCACGCGGGTCACGCATCTTGCTGGTCAGGTGCAGCAGGAACAGCAGCGAGCCGTCGGACACACGCGGCAGGCCGGGGCCAAAGCGGCCAGCGAAACCCTTTTCCTTGTGCTCGTCGGTGATCCGCTTCTGCACCTTCTTCCACTCGACGCCGAACGGCGGATTGCTGAGCATGAAGTCGAATTTGCCGCCGGCCAGTTGGTCATCCGAGAGGGTGTTGCCCAGCTTGATGCTCTCGACCTTTTGGCCCTTGATCAACATGTCCGCCTTGCAGATGGCGTAGGACTCGGGGTTGAGCTCCTGACCATGCAGGGACACGGTGACCTTGTCGCTGATCGACTGGATGTACTCGTCGCCCTCGGACAGGAAGCCGCCCGTGCCCGCCGTCGGGTCGTAAATGGTGACGATACTGTTGGGCTTGAGCTTGTCGTCCTGGCCGGTGATCACCAACGAGGTGGTCAGGTGTACGATGTCACGCGGAGTAAAGTGCTCCCCGGCGGTTTCGTTGGAGCTTTCCGCAAATTTGCGGATCAGCTCTTCGAAGATAATGCCCATGCCGAAGTTGCTGATGCGCTTGGGGCTCAGGTCGACCGCCGCGAAGCGCTGTACCAGCTGATACAGCAAGTCGGCGCTGGCCAACTGCTGGACGAAGTCTTCAAAGTGAAAGTGTTCGAAGATCTCGCGGCCGTCGGTGCTGAAGGCTTGCACATAGCTCATCAAGTCTTCGCTGGTCTGGGTATCCGACAAGGTGCCCAGCGACAGCGGCGAGGCGTTGAAGAACGGCTGACCGGCAGCGCGCAGCAGCAGCTTCTCGCGCACCAGGTCAGGCCGCCCTTCCTGGGCGCAGGACTGACTGATCACGGCATCTTTGGTCGGCTCCAGCACGCACTCCATGCGCCGCAGCAGGGTGAACGGCAGGATGATGCGGCCGTACTGGGATTGCTTGAAGTCACCGCGCAGCAGATCGGCAATCGACCAGAGGAAAGCGGCCGTTTGGGAATGATTCTCCGTGTTCACGCAGCAACTCCTTGGAATACGGGCAAAAATGCGAGTTTAACCTGTTGAGCAGGCTGCATGTCACAGACCCGACGGCTCATTTGCGCTCCGTTCCCAATACTCAAAGATGCTCAGGCCGCCCCCGAACGTGTCGCCAGCAACGACATGTCTGCTGCACGTGCTCTTGAAATCAGGCTATAGCAACCTATGCAGTGATTATCCGGCAGGTAATGGATCAGCCAGATCTACCATTTGAGTAGCGGAATCCGTCACGCAGCTCACCGTCGTCATCTGGTGCATATTCATTGCACGCGCCATTTCGCTGGGCCCGCAGCGTCGTCATTTATCGACCATTTGTTGTCACAGCGCGCGCCTGACGAATGCCTTCTGATGCTCAGTCGTCATCTGTCATCGATCTGCCGCTGCAGTTATGGCACACAGTGAAGAACCAATACCTGTAGCCATGTCGCGGCAACGACACCTCTTCACGACACCCCTTACCTGGACAGCAACACCCCTTTACAACACCCCTTAACCTGTACAACACACCATAAACAACCAGAAACCCAGCAACCACGCTGGCTGCAGCGACGACACCCCTTCACGACACCCCTTACCTGGGCGACAACACCCCTTTACAACGCCCCTTAACCTGTACAAGCCGCCCTGAAAATCCTGAAAACCAGCAACCATGCGGGTTACAGGGGCAACACTCCTTCACGACACCCCTTCGGCCTAAGCCGGCAGACTCCCTCTATGTGAGGTGAACCGTCAGACTCCCATAGGCAAGAGAGGTGGTGTGAACATGTTTTTTTTGAAACCGGTGTCGCACAGCGGATATGAGCGCTGCGCTGGTCGCCCTGGAATTCAATCAGCCAGGTACCGGCGGAAAGGGATTTCAGGAGGATGAAATCCTTGGGATTGGCACAGAAGATGAGAAGCTGAATTCGGTGCAAATTTTCAACCCAGAAGGAGCAAGACATGGACTCGATTGAGCTATTGGTTTACGCGGTCCTTGCCGTAGTTGGCACGCTGGGAGTGGCTGCGGTGATTGGCTATAAGGTTGCTGATCATCTCGACAAGAAACATCACACCGACTGATATGTCAGCACACCGGCATGCCCGCAAGCCCCTGACTTGGGATTCGCCAGTGCTCGGGTAATGTTCAGGCATGTGCCAAGTCCAGCAGGTTCACGTCATGAGCAAAGTTGAGTGCCAGTGCTGCAAGAAGATGATGGTTCCAAAAGTGATCACAAGCGCACCGTTCTACATCAGCGGAGTACCCGTGGGCGGCCGTGACCCGGAGTCGTCCGTATGCCCCTTCTGTCTGTCGCCGAAGTGGATGCTCACCGAACATCAGGCTCTGGCTGCCGGCAAGGCCAATGCCGAGTTCTACGGCCTTATGGTTCTCGTCATGTTGAACATCGTTGCGTTCGCGCGTTTCGGCGAATTGGCGGGCGGTATAGCGCTTGCGGTGTCAGTCGCAACCGTGTTCATGCGCGCCAGGACGATTCGAGCCCTGCGCCGTCGCCTGAGCCCTTAAACGAGCCAGTTCCCCCATGGCACCGGAATGCTACACAAGCGGAGAATAAAGCTGGGGGTAGATTTCGCACGGATGTCACTACTGCTCTACAGCACGTAAAACTGCGTCGCTACTTGATCATTTGATCGCGGATTCTAAGTACTGTGGTGTTAATGCTCCCTGTGGCGAGCGGCAGCCCGAATCCACAGGCCAGCGCCGAGTAGCTCAACAACGCGCTAATGCAGCCCCCTTCTCAGGCCGCCCTTTTGTAAGCACCGAAGTTTTGTCCCTCCTAAGGGGAAGGTTGGCCGTTCGAACCGGCCCTGGGACACCATATTCTATGCGGCTTTCAGCCTTATCCCTCTCGCAACGCTATAACCCGTGACAGCAGGGTGACAGCAAGCGACCTCGTACAGCCTTGCGAAAAAACCTCCGGAACGCCGATAACTGCTAAATTCGAACTTCACGGATTGAATCTCGGTGGTGAAACATGACGTTGTTAATTGGCGTTAATTTGGGCGCTTTTGCTCTGATTGCTTCTGACAAGAGGGAAATCGCCTGCGTCGACGGCGAGATCGTCTACTCGTCAGACGATGCCGACAAGATCGTATCGACCAAAGCTGGAATCATCACTGCCAGCGGAGCTGTGGACCTATTGTCGCCGGTGAAGTCCAGGCTGGCTGGAATGGACGTTTCAAACAGCGATGAGATTCTTGAGGTCATTACCTCGGAGCGGCAGCGGTTTAAAACCGCAGAGGCGGGTACCCCTTGGGCCAGTTATGCGCTGTCAACCACGTCGTGGTTACTCAGCTACGGCACGGTGGATGAAAATGATGAGCCGATCGTAAGGCTTGCCCTATATCACCCCTATCTCAACGAATCACTTTTCTCGATTATTGAGCAGACTTTTCCGATCTATCCTGGGGGAACGTCCGAATCTCAGGCAATTGAGTGGAACGAAGCAATTCGGGCCCGAATGGCCTCTCTTGATCATTCCGCCGGGACTAAGAGCGTCCTTGATCAAGCGATCTCTCATTTCGGCTGGCTAGTCGACCAAGTCGCACAGGTAATCCCTAGCGTTTCGCGGGTTTTTGACGTTGGGATCATGACCTTCAATGGAGTGCGAGCAATTGCAAGAGAAGTCGAGCCAGGAGGGGCCTACACCTTCCAGGACCTATAAGGTTCCGTGTCAAGCCGTGGCTAGTCCTCTAATCCTCAGCACCGTGGTGGTGGAGCAATTGGCGTGCCTGGCCGTCGCGCGAATGCCCAGGCCGGCACCGAGCAACTCGGTCACGCGCTTGTGCAGATCGGCATCCACCGGGCGCCCCTGGTACTTGCCGGCGGCCTTGGCCTTCTCGATGCCCTGGGCCTGGCGGTCGCGGCGCTGCTCGTAATCCTTGCGCGCGATCGCGGCCATCATTTCCACCAGCATTGAGTTGATAGCCCCCAGCATCCGCCCGGTGAACTCGTCGCCCTTGGTGTCCTGCATTCCCTGGTGGCTGGTCGGAAGGTCGAGCGCGACGATGCGCAGGCCCTTGGAGTCGATCGCAGCCTTGAGCTTTTGCCAGTCTTCCACCGGCAGGCGGGAGAGACGGTCTATCGACTCCACCAACAACACGTCACCCTTGCGCGCATCTTTCAGCAGGCGCAGCAGCTCCGGCCGGTCGGCGGTGGCGCCGCTGGCGTTCTCCAAGTACACGCTGGCGATGACCTTGTTTTGGTCGCTGGCGAACTGCTCGAGCGAGGCGCGGGCGCGGCCGGCGTCTTGCTCTTCGGTGGAGGCTCGGAGGTATGCGCGGATGAACATGATGGGTGCCTGTATCAGTTAGGGCGTTCTACTAATACTGTTGCACTTTGGGTGTTACTTATCAAGCGGAAAGCCAGGAAAAGGCAAAATAAGCCTGTATCTGGATAGGCATACCCAAAAGGATCGCCACAGATTTGCGAAAACCCACGGCGATACAGCCCAGCAGAATTATTTCCCTACGAAGTAGAACGCTCTGCCCTGATTGAAGATTGCCGCAGGGATCGAGTTTTTCCTCAGCCGCTGGCCAGGGTGGTAGATGTAGATCCACTCAGGCAGATGTTGCGATGCAAGCAGCATGGCTTCCGACGTTGTCATGTCGTTCTTGTAGGCATCTAGCGTGAACTGGTTGTGCCGGATAAAGATCGGCCCGTAGCTAACCGGCGACTGCAAAAAACTTGGTGATACAGCGGCCGCATCGCCGAACGGGATCGGGCGCTCCGCATAAATATCTGCTGGAGACGCATAAGCGCGCGAATGGCCATCAGGGTATCGACCTGTCTGCATGCCCAACTTTGACAGCGCACCTGAAAAACTCTTTCTGCGAGCCTCCTCAACCTTCTGTAGGGCCAGAGCAGATGCCTCTTCTGGGGAACTGACCTGATCGTAAGGCACCCACGCAACAATCTGAGTTGCGCGCGCCGGATCGCTTGATCCGCCCAATAGCATTAGACCCAAGCCAATTCCCGCTGCTGCGCCACCACTCAGCCCTGTAGGTGGCGACGCGAAGCTAACCGCACTTAATCCAGCATCCCCGAGTACTGTTCCAGAGCCGCCGGCTGGGCTCACCCCATCAACTGCCCCTACAAGCTCGATTGGAACGTCACGCTGCCCGGAAATCCCCATGGCGTTCAGAACATGCATAGCATCCGACCATTTTTCCCTCGGTACATCCTTCGGCTCAGGAAGCTGCACAGTCTTAGCCCCCTGGGTGCCAGAGCACCCAACCAGAAGAGCTACTGTCGCGGCCAGCACGCCGATTCGGATCGTTGTTGATTTGTTACCCATGGCGTCACTCCCTGTTTTGATTGCCACAGCTTACGAAGGCTTCCAGGAAACCCAATGGCATAAGCCTATGAGCTCCGCAGGCTTGGGATTTCCAGACCTTGGCATAGCGTGTCATGCAACCTCATGCATGCGGAGCATCACCATGGAATTTCGCCACTTAGGCAATGGACAGACTTTCCCTCCAGTAGCACCGAACGGCCGCATTTACGCCGTACCTGTGACACAGGAAAACCAAGTAGAAATTTTCTGTCTGACAGCTGCAGGCATTGTTGGAAGCGGCGTTACGGCGAACTGGGTCGAGATCTCGGGCTTCTATTACGACGACGAATCCTGGGAAATCATCCTGCGGAATTACATCGGGAGGGGAATGCGTTTCCGTCGGGGTGTGCCCTGCGGAATCGTCGAAGACGGTTGCGAAACCCTCAAAACAAATATCCAAGGGTTCGCAATTCCAGTTTGCGTAATGAACCGCATTGCATACGAGCAGAAAAGGCTGCAGCAGACCTGAGGGTTTTACAGGACAACCTGCAACCTGACTCGCGTCACGTCACTCCGCACAGGCTCACCCACTTTCCCTGGCTGGGAAATCCTGATTTCAAATTCCGTCGCTTTTGTTGCCTGAAAGCGAAACACACGCCGGGCAGCCGCCCGTAGCCTATCCGGGTAGCTCAAAGGAACTCGGAAAATGAATCAATACAAGGTTAACCGCTGCGTTTACATGCTCGAAGTCAACGGCAAGTCGGAAGACAACGCTTTTCCAACAAGCCGGAGTCAACTAACAGATACGTCATCCTGCGCGCAGTCGCAAACCCTGACGAGTCAGGACTAACGACATATGCGCTACGTGACCGTCAGGAAATTCGCCAGCGAGTCTGGCTACTCCGAAGACGCTATCCGCTCGAAGCTTCGCGACGGGATTTGGCTACTCGGAGAAATATGGATCAAGGCCCCAGATGGCCGGGTTTTAATTGATGTGGAAGGATATGAGACATGGGTAGAGATGGGCGGGGAGTTCGGGCGGTCTCGGACTCGAGTATCGAAATCACGTTCATGTACCGCGGGGTTAGGTGCCGGGAGCGCTTCTCGCTCAAGCCTACCGCCACTAATTTAAAGCTCGCAGAGCGGTACAAAAATGTTATTGAGCACGACATTGCTACAGGCGTCTTTGATTACTTAGCTACTTTCCCGAACTCCCCGCGTGCGGCGCGGTTCGCTCCAGAGGTCTGCCGGGAAAACGTGACTGGTTTCCTCACTCGCTGGCTCACCGGAAAGAAGAAGCACGTTTCCAGCAGCACCTACGATGGTTATCGGAAGATTGTCGAACTGCGTCTGTTGCCAGCACTAGGTACCGTTCTAGTGGTCGACTTAAAGCGCAAGATCGTGCGCGACTGGTTAGACACCCTTGACGTAAGCAACAAGACGCTCAGCAATATCCAAAGTTGTCTGCGATCTGCGCTCAATGATGCCGCCGAGGAAGAGCTGATTGAGCTGAACCCGCTCGCGGGCTGGACTTACTCCCGCAAAGCGGCACCATCAAAAGAGGATGACGTCGACCCCTTCAGTCCGGAAGAGCAACAGGCCGTGCTGGGTGCGCTCTCCGGCCAGGCACGAAACATGATGCAGTTCGCGCTATGGACAGGCCTTCGCACAAGTGAACTGGTGGCGTTGGACTGGGGCGATATCGACTGGCTGCGTGAGGAGGTGATGGTGAGCAGAGCCATAACTCAAGCAGGCAAAGGGAAGGCTGAAACCACTAAGACTGCCGCCGGACGCCGAAGCGTAAAACTCCTAAAACCGGCGTTGGAGGCATTGACGGCGCAAAAGGCACACACATTCTTGGCGGACGCCGAGGTTATCCAAAATCCGCGCACTCTTGACCGCTGGGCCGGTGACGGGCCGATCCGAAAAACCATGTGGGTGCCGGCGATGAAGAAGGCAGGTGTTCGGTATCGGCGGCCATACCAAACGCGGCATACCTATGCCTCCATGATGCTGTCAGCCGGCGAGCATCCAATGTGGGTGGCCAAGCAGATGGGCCACACAGACTGGACCATGATCGCGCGAGTCTACGGACGATGGATGCCTGCGGCCGATAGCCAAGCTGGGTGCAAGGCTGAACAGCTCTGGTTCGTTACACCCCACGATTTCAAAGCCCCGGTCGCTGACCAAGACCCTTTGACCCCGGGATAACAAATTTTCCAATCATTTACCAGTAATAGCCGCGCATGGTTTAGCATGCACCGCATCAGACAAGGTAGGAGGCAGCAATGGCAATTTACGCACTTTGGAACAACAAAGGAGGAGTGGGGAAGAGCTATCTCACGTTCCAAATCGCCTCCGAGTACGCGATTCAGAATCCCGATAAACGCGTGCTTGTCATCGACGTATGCCCGCAAGCGAACTCATCTTCGATGATCCTTGGCGGGATTGAGGATGGGGAGAATGCGCTCAATGCAATTCACTCGACCGCCCCACGCAGAACGATCTCAGGTTACATCGAGGATCGAATTTTAAGCCCTTATGTCAATCCGAATACGGGCGCAAATTTCGTAACACAAGCGTGCACCATAAATAATGAAGTCCCGAACAATCTTTATCTAGTTGTTGGTGACGAACAACTAGAAATTCAAGCTTCGAGAGTTATGTCTGCCACATTCCCGGGGCCACAGGATGCTTGGAGAATTGTCCATACTTGGCTAAGCGACCTAATCAACGATATCGCTAATAGCTGGAATCAGATTGATTACACCGTATTCATTGATTGCAATCCAAGCTTTTCGGTTTATACAGAACTCGCGATGTCAGCAGCCGATAGACTTTTAATTCCGTTTTCAGCTGACGGCTCAAGCAAAAGGGCTGTTCGTGCAGTTCTCTCTCTCGTCTATGGTATAGCTCGCCAACCTGGACAGCAACAATCCGAGTTCTTCCTCAACACCGGTAGATACAGGATGAGCTTCCCTGATATATATATGTATATCGGAAACAGACTTACTCAGATGAACCAGTCATCAGCCGCTGCCTTCAAGACCGTGGTCAATGAAATTGGGGATGAAATTTACGACGTCTGGAGAGCTAACCCAAATCTTTTCTGCATTCATCCAAATGGAACAGCAATTCCGAACAATAAAAAGCTTTTCAAAGCGATGTTTCAGTACGAGGTCAATGACGCTAATTCAGCTTCCGTGGTATCGGGCGCGATAGGAACTCCTATCTCAACATTACGCGCAGGTCAGGCCAATGTTTTAGGCAAGAATGTCACGGTAAATCAAAGCCAACTCGACAAGCAGGTTCCGAACCTTGTGGATCTAGTGACTGCCATTGAATGACAGCATTATGGCGACCTCATCGCTGTAAGCCTTACAATACGGACAGCGGACGGGGGTTCAAATCCCCCCGGCTCCACCATTTGATCAACTAAAGACGTCCACGGACGTCTTTTTTTGTGCCTGAAATCCATTAAACACGCGGTTTCCAGCGCTTTTGCGGTCTTCTGAGATTTTTTGAGTTCCAGCCATTCGGGTATTCCAAACGGTATTCCAGGCCATCCGGTGCTAATCTTTGGAATACCAAATCAGAGCCTGAGGACAATCTCATGCCTGCTCAAAACCTCCGCCTCTCCGATCGACAGCTCAAAGGAGTCAAACCCGCGTCCAAGGATTACGTCCTCACGGACGGTGACGGTTTGCAGCTCCGAGTACGCAGCAACGGCTCGTTGCTGTGGAATTTCAACTACCGCGAACCGGTGACCAAGAAGCGCATCAACATCGGCTTCGGGACCTACCCCGAACTGTCACTGGCGAATGCACGAAAGATGGCAGTCGATGCGCGCGAGCTGCTCGCCCAGGGCATCGATCCGAAGGTGCAACGCAATACGTTGAATGAAGCTAAGCGCGCAGAAACGGAACACACCTTTGAGAATGTGGCCACCGCCTGGTTCGAGCTCAAGAAAGACTCGGTCACTCCGGCCTACGCCGAGGACATCTGGCGGTCGCTCACGCTGCACGTGTTCCCAGATTTGAAGACGACCCCACTCGCGAAAATCACTGCGCCGATGGTGATCGGATTGCTTCGCCCAATCGAAGCGAAAGGCAGCCTGGAGACGGTCAAACGTCTTAGCCAGCGGCTAAACGAGATCATGACCTACGGCGTAAACTCCGGCCTGATCTTTGCCAACCCGCTCACCGGCATCAAGGCAGTATTCAAGAAGCCCAAGAAAGAGAACATGGCTGCGCTTCCGCCCGAAGAACTCCCCGAGCTTATGCTGGAGATCGCGAACGCCAGTATCAAACGCACCACCCGCTGCCTGATCGAATGGCAGTTGCATACCATGACTCGCCCGGCAGAAGCGGCGACCACTCGCTGGGCAGACATCGACTTTGAAAGGCGTGTCTGGACTATCCCAACGGAGCGGATGAAGAAGCGCCGCCCACACAGCATTCCGTTGAGTGATCACGCTGTCGCACTGCTGGAGTCACTGAAGACTCACAGCGGCCATCGCGAATACGTCTTCCCGGCAGACAGAAATCCGCGCACCCACGCCAATAGCCAGACCGCCAACATGGCGTTGAAACGCATGGGGTTCCAGGATCGGTTGGTCAGCCACGGCATGCGCTCGATGGCCAGCACCATCTTGAATGAACATGGGTGGGACCCGGAACTCATTGAGGTCGCACTGGCGCACGTCGATAAGGATGAGGTACGTAGCGCCTACAACCGAGCCGACTACATCGAGCGCCGGCGCCCGATGATGGCCTGGTGGAGTGAGTACATCCAGAAAGCCGCCACCGGCAGCCTGCTCGCCTCAGCGTACGGCCAAGTCAGAGACAAGAACGTGGTGCCGATTCGCTAGCGCTTTGCAGGCGCAAGAACTGCAGCAACAACAACTGAACGTTCAAGATTCGGGGCAAGCAGCCTCGCTTATCCGCTTCTAAGCGCGGGTCCATCCAAACAGGGCTGCAAAGCCGCCCTGTTTGGATGGACCTTACTTTGAAGAACTAAAAGCGACCACGTCGTCCAGGATTTACCACGGAATTCCACCGGTGGATAACCGTTCTTCAAGCCCACAATAGCGCTGAATTTCAAACCTTGACCGGGTTTATCCACAGGCGTAGAACTGGCCGTGCAAACGCTGTCGATGACAGCAACCCAGGTGGCCCGAACCTTGAAGGTCACGCCGCTCTCGCGGTGGTTCTCCCCCCAAATGGCGATTCGCGTCCGGCAGCTCGCCCGGTCACCTCCCCGGTGATGGATGCCTACTTCAGATCATGGCCCTCGTGCGCCAGACAACACTTCCTACTTCGCTGCCCTGCAGCAACCTATCCGCTTGGCCAAATCTTGCGCCAACCTGCGCCCGTCTCTTTCTACTGGAAAGAGACGGGCGCTTCTAACACTGCTGCAGCCCTCATCGCACTTGGCTTAGCGGCAACTCCCCTCGTGACAATCGGCGTGACAAACGCCGATGTCACCAGCAACAGCGCTGCAGATGATGGTGCCGCAGACCAGGGAATGGACTGCACCTGACTGACAGTCAGGCATGCCCCGGTCATCGCATTGCTGCTTGAACCTGGCTCAGGATCTCGCGGCACTGGTCTCGTCAGCCAATGCAGCCTCCATCCGCCCACCGGTAACGGTGCTCAGGAGGCCAGATCATGAGATGCCCTTGCTCTTGGTCGTAAGGAGCCGCCAGTCCCGCGTTAGAGGACATCCCCACAGGTCGCAGGGGCCTTGATCCCTGATAACACTCAGCATTCTTGGCGGGATGACGTGGGGCGAGGATCGGAGAACGGGAGATGAGGTGATTGAGATGGCATTGGTTGGTAGACGCGATGGCCGCAATTTCGGCTACGGCAGGCAATTGAGCTACGCAGGGCCTTTAGCGCTAAAAGAAATGTTCGGCGGCGGTCATTACGGCACGGTCAAGGCGCACTGTGATCGGTGGTTGGCATTCGTGAGATGGTGCCATTCCGAACAAGGCCCCGGTATCAATGATGCGCGACAGATTGATCGGAAGGTGTTGGCCGACTATGCGGCCTACCTGCGCGATGCGGTTGGGCGCGGTGACCTCGCCGTCAGTACCGCACAAAACCGGCTATCCAGCGTTAACAGGACCATGGCGGCGCTTCGCGGTGATCAGTACGTGAAGTTGCCAAGTCCTAGCAAGGCGTTGGGTATGCAGCGCAGCGGGGTTCGACAGTCAGTGCCGCAAGGCCAAGATCGCGAGCAGGTGAAGCAGATCGTCGATGTGCTTTGCAGCCAACATCAGCTGCGGGCCGCCGCGATCGTTCTGTTGGCGCGAGCCACCGGCATGCGCGTGCGTGAGGCCATCTTGGCTGACCTGCAAAGACTAAATCTTGAGGCTAGAGACATCGGCAAGATCAACATCCAGGACGGCACCAAGGGTGGTCGCAGCGGTGCCTCGGCACCCCGTTGGATTACGGTGAACGACGTGATTCGAGTAGCGCTTGGATATGCAGAGAAGGTGTCGCCAGAGGGTAGCCGCAACCTGATTGCACCACACGAAAGCTACCTGCATGTTCTGCAGGACATTATCCGCCCAGCGCGCGACATCCTCCATGGCCACAACCTCAAAGGCTTCCATGAACTACGAGCGGCGTACGCATGTGAGCGATATGAGCAAATCACCCAACACCGCGCGCCTATCAATGGCGGCCAATGTTGCCAAGTAGATAGGAACCTTGATCGTGAGGCTCGCAGGCAAATCAGCTATGAGCTGGGGCACGGTCGGATCGATGTGGTCGCTGCCTACATTGGAGGGCGGACATGAGTAAGCCATTCGACATGGAGCTGTTCTTGGCTGGCGTGCTTACAGGATCGCATGCGACGCGACAGCGCCATTTGCGGCAGGCGAAAATCATTCAGGCTGAGATCGCGGAGCGCTGGCAGCGAGAGACGCCATGGGCTTGGCAGAGAAAGCATGTGGCCTGGTTTTTAAAGCATCGCCTTGTCCAGCACAGCGAGGCGACGCGGTACTACTACTTGCTGACAGTGCAGCTGCTCGCTCGTCGATTAGAGAAGTCATGGATATTTCACCGTTAGTCAACGCAAGAAAACGGCCAAATTGATCCAGTCGGCGCACATGAATGCGCGCGATCCGTATAACTATCTGAAGGATGTGCTAACACGGCTGCCAACGCAGCGGGGGAGTGTGATCGGGCAATTGCTACCGCATCTATGGGTGCCGGTCTGACTTACGCAAGGCGAGTTGAGCGGACGCTTACACTCAGCAGCTGCACGAAAGTGCAGGGTAGTTGATCGCGATATCGCTCTGTACGCTCTCCAATATCTGGTCACGTCGTCACTGTAGCCTGTCGGACTGGGCCCAGTCCGCTTGCATCTCCGCTGCCAAAAGCGCGGCTGCATTGGTTAAGATGCGCTCCTTAGCTTGCACAGGGGTGCGGTACAGCCGCCCTACCAGCGCTGCTATTCAGCGCTTTGATTTGGAGTATTTGCAGTTGAACCACGCGGTCCACAACAAACTGGTTTCATTTATCTGGTCGATTGCCGACGACTGCCTGCGCGACGTGTATGTGCGCGGAAAATACCGTGACGTCATCCTGCCTATGGTGGTGCTGCGCCGGCTCGATGCCCTGCTGGAGGCGAGCAAGGTCAAGGTAATGGAAGAGCTGGCCTTTCAGCAAAAAGAAATGAGCCAGACCGAACTGGACGACAGCGCCCTGCGTGCCGCTTCTGGTTATGTGTTCTACAACACCAGCAAGTGGACGCTAAGCCAACTGCAGAAGACCGCCACCAACAATCAGCAAATCCTCCTGAGCAACGTTGAGGAATACCTCGACGGCTTTAGCGACAACGTCAAAGACATCATCCGGCGCTTCAATCTCAAGTCGCAGATGCGTCATATGGCCAGCAAAGACGTGCTGCTTGACGTACTGGAAAAATTCACCTCGCCCACCATCAACCTCACCCCGCACGACAGCGAAGACCCACAAGGCAACCGCCTGCCAGCCCTGAGTAACCTGGGCATGGGCTATGTGTTTGAAGAGCTGATCCGCAAGTTCAACGAGGAGAACAACGAGGAAGCCGGCGAGCACTTCACCCCGCGCGAAGTGATCGAGCTGATGACCCATCTGGTCTTCGACCCGATCAAGGACCGCCTGCCCACCGTGATGACCATCTACGACCCGGCCTGCGGCAGTGGCGGCATGCTTACCGAGTCGCAGAATTTTATCGAAGAAAAATACCCTGACTCGACCATCCAGCGTGACATTCACCTCTACGGCAAAGAGATCAACGACGAGACCTATGCCATTTGCAAGTCGGACATGATGATCAAGGGCAACAACCCTGCCCACATCCGCCCCGGCTCCACCCTCTCAGTGGACGAATTCGCCGGCAACCGCTTCGACTTCATGCTGTCCAACCCACCGTACGGTAAAAGCTGGGCCAGCGAGCAGAAGTTCATCAAAGACGGCGGCGACGTGATCGACCCGCGCTTCAAGGTCAGCCTCGCGGACTACTGGGGCAACGTCGAGATGCAGGACGCCACCCCACGCTCCAGCGACGGCCAGTTGCTGTTTTTGATGGAAATGGTCAACAAAATGAAGGCCCCCGGCGAAAGCGGCCTCGGCTCGCGCATCGCCTCGGTGCATAACGGTTCCAGCCTGTTTACCGGCGACGCCGGCGGTGGCGAGAGCAATATCCGCCGCTACCTGATCGAAAACGACCGGCTCGATGCCATCATTCAGTTGCCCAACAACCTGTTCTACAACACCGGCATCACCACCTATATTTGGCTGCTCTCCAGCAACAAGCCGGCGCAGCGCCGAGGCAAGGTGCAACTGATCGACGCCAGCCAGCTGTATCGCAAACTGCGCAAAAACCTCGGCAACAAAAACTGTGAATTCGCTCCCGAGCATATCGAGCGGATCTCCCAAACCTACCTCGACCTGGCCAGCATCGACCGCCCGGCCGGTGGCGACGGCATTGCCGCACAGGTGTTTGATAACCGCGACTTCGGCTATCACAAGGTAAACATCGAGCGGCCAGACCGGCGCAAGGCGCAGTTCAGCGCGGAGCGCATCGAAACCCTGCGTTTCGACAAGGCTCTGCGCGAACCCATGCAATGGATTTACCAAATGTGGGGCGAGTCGGTGTACCAGGACGCCACCTTGGTCACACATGAAAAAGCAATCCTCACCTGGTGTGAAGAACAAGGCCTGGAGCTCAACGCCAAGCAGCGCAAAAAGCTGCTAAGCCTGGAAAACTGGGCCAAGCAGTCCCTGCTGGTCACAGTAGCCAACTACCTGATGCAAGCCATTGGTAGCGAGGAGTATGACGACTTCAACCTATTCGCCAAACAGGTGGACAAAGCGCTTAAACAACTGAGCAACGAGGCCGGCATCAAGCTCGGTGCCAGCGAGCGCAATCAGATGCTCAATGCAGTGAGTTGGTACGACGAAAACGCCGCCAAGGTCATCCGCAAGGTGGAGAAGCTCGACCGCGCCGAGTTGGCCACCCTGCTGCAGCGCCTGGGCTGCAACGAGGCCGAGCTGCCCGACTTCGGTTACTACCCCAGCGACAAGACCGGCGAATGGATTACCTACGAATCTAACAGCGATATGCGCGACAGCGAAAGCATCCCACTGGCCGACGCCATCCACCGCTTCTTCAAGGCTGAAGTGCAGCCCCATGTGGCGGAAGCCTGGATCAATCTGGAGTCGGTAAAGATCGGCTACGAGATCAGCTTCAACAAATATTTCTACAAGTACCAGCCACTGCGCAGCATGGACGAGGTGGCGCGGGAAATTGTGACGCTGGAGCAGCAGGCTGAGGGATTGATTGCAGCAGTGTTGGCTGTAGACGTAGCTGTTATGCAGGAGCGCTAACCTGATGAGCCCATTATTTTCGATTCGCTACGGAGCTTATAAAAATTCCGGTGAAGGTTGGCTCGGTGAAGTTCCCAGTCATTGGCATGTTGTAAGGTTGAAATCTCTATTTCGTGAGAAAAAGCATAGAAGCAATATGGCGCTTCCTTGTGGTGCAATAAGCTTTGGCGAGGTTGTTCATAAAAACGATGAGATGATTCCCGAACTAACAAAGAAGTCTTATCAGGAGGTCCTGTCAGGAGAGTTCCTAGTAAACCCCCTTAATCTTAATTATGACTTGGCTAGCCTTAGGATAGCCCTTTCTGAAATTGATGTAGTAGTGAGCGCTGGCTATATTATTCTGCAGGCCTCAGCGCTTATTGACAGGAAGTACTTTAAGTATTTGCTGCACTGTTACGATGTAGCTTATATGAAACTGCTTGGATCTGGAGTTAGGCAAACCATAAGTTTCGGGCACATTTCCAGTAGTCTTCTTCTGTGTCCGCCGCTTAAAGAGCAATCTGCTATTTCTCGATTCCTTGGTATTAAATGCGCGCAAATTGACCAAGCAATCCAGATCAAAGAGCGCCAGATCGAACTTCTTAAAGAGCGCAAACAGTTACTGATCCAACAAGCCGTAACCCAAGGTCTTGATCCGCGTGCCCCCATGCGCTATTCCGGCGTCGACTGGATTGGCGATGTCCCGGCGCATTGGGTGATTAAAAAAATTCGTTATCTTGGAACCACCCAAAATGGGATAAGCGCCGGAGCGGAGTTCTTCGGTCATGGACACCCATTTGTTAGCTACGGCGATGTATATAACAACGAAGAGCTGCCAGAATTTGTCTCCGGCCTAGCGAACGCTTCAGCTGCCGATAGAAGCCAATACTCGATTGAGCGTGGTGATGTACTATTTACAAGAACATCTGAAACCGCCGAAGAAATCGGCTTTGCTTCTACTTGCTTTAAAACAATAACTAACGCAACCTTTGCGGGCTTTTTGATTAGATTTCGCCCCAAGATAAACATTTTATTTGAAGGCTATTCTAAATATTATTTCAACGCACCAATGCTGCGCGCCTACTTCGTCAAAGAAATGAGTATTGTAACAAGGGCATCCCTAAGTCAACAGCTCTTAAAAAACATGCCAGTACTATTTCCTCCAGCTGAAGAACAAAGAGAAATTTATGATTTCTTAGAGCGCGAGACTGCCAAGTTTAAGATGGCGATTGAGATTCAAATTCAGCAAATTGGGACTCTCAAAGAATACAAAGCCACCCTAATCAATAGCGCTGTCACAGGTAAGATTAAAGTGCCGGAAATAGTGGAATCGCCAATGCAGAATATGGAGTTGGCTTGATGAATGCCCAACAGCACCTGCAGCGTTTTTTGAGGGCAGCGGTAAAAGCGAGCTGGTTATCGCAGATGAATCGTGCCCAGTGACAGGCTGTGAACTCATTTGACTAAACAGATAGATCTGGGCGAATAAACCGAGCCGTTAGACATTCAGCAGATTATCAACCGCCCTATTCATGGCTATGATGCTAGTAAAAATAATGAGTTAGTGAAAATTCAGCTGTATGACGACGAATTTCTAACCTCAATTGGCTGGATATTTTTAAACATTCACACTGCGCGCCGGGCTCGCCTGGCAGCGACAAGAAGGGACAGGCACAAGGAAGCCGGCATGGTAAGCAAGACCAACGAACAGGCGCTGGAAGCTAGCATCGAGAAATACCTGACCGGCACTTGCCTAGAAGAGCAGACGGTGGTCCGTGACAGCGCGGTGCTCGTGCCGGCGGGCCTCAACCACGGGTATCAACTGGGCCGCGCTCAGGATTTCAATGCCCGCTATGCCGTGGATAGCCGTTGCTTGTGGCAATTTCTTGAGGCCAGCCAGGGCGATGATTTGGAACGCCTCAAGCAGCGCTACGATGATTGGGATTTGCGCATCCTCGAACGCTTCGACCGGCTGGCGAAGAAATACGGTGCGCTGCACCTGCTCAAGCGCGGCCTGGCCATCGACGATATGCACTTCAACCTGATGTACTCCGCGCCGCTTGCCAGCAGTTCGGAGCGGGTCAAACAGCAGTTTACGGCGAATATCTTTAGCAGCACCCGCCAGGTGCGTTACTCCCTGAGTAATCCGCTGGAAGAGATCGACCTGGTACTGTTCATCAATGGCTTGCCCTTCGCCACGCTGGAGCTGAAGAACCCCTGGACGGGCCAAAACGCCCGTTATCACGGGCAAAAGCAGTACAAGCAGGACCGCGACACGGGCCAGCCGCTGCTGCAATTCGGCCGCTGCCTAGTGCACATGACGGTAGACACCGACGAGGTCTACATGACCACCAAGTTGGCGGGTATCGCGACCTTCTTCCTGCCATTCAACAAGGGCCATAACCACGGGGCTGGCAACCCAACCAACCCCGCCGGGCACAAAAGCGCCTACCTGTGGCAGGAGATTTTCAGCCGCGAAAGTGTGGCCAATATCATCCAGCACTTTGTGCGCCTGGACGGCAACAGCAAGATGCCACTGGCCAAGCGTACGCTGTTCTTCCCGCGCTACCACCAACTGGATGTGGTGCGCCGCCTAGTGACGCATGCCAGCCAGCATGGTGTGGGTCAGCGCTACCTGATCCAGCACTCAGCCGGCTCGGGCAAATCGAACTCCATCACCTGGGCGGCCTATCAGTTGATAGAAACCTATCCGGCTTCGCTGGAGGTTGTCGGCGCGCGCGCTCTAGATGTGCCGCTGTTCGACTCGGTGATTGTGGTGACTGACCGCCGCCTGCTGGACAAGCAATTGCGCGAGAACCTACGCGAGTTCTCCGAGGTGAAAAACATCATCGCTCCGGCGCTGAAGTCCTCTGACCTCCAGCGGGCGCTGGAGCAGGGAAAAAAAATCATCATTACCACCATCCAGAAATTCCCGGTGATCGTGGATGGCATCGACGACATGGCCGGCAAACGCTTTGCCGTGATCATCGACGAGGCACACAGCTCGCAGGACGGTAGCAGCCACGGCACGATGAACAAGGTGATGGGCGGCGACGAGCAAGACGACACTCAGGAGAAGATCCTCAGCGCCATCAAGAACAGCAAGATGCGCGGCAATGCCTCGTACTTTGCCTTCACCGCCACGCCGAAGAACAGCACGCTGGAGAAGTTCGGCGAGCAGCAGGCCGATGGCCGCTTCGCGCCCTTCCACCTGTACTCGATGAAGCAGGCCATTGAAGAGGGCTTTATCCTCGATGTGCTGGCCAACTACACCACGTACCGCAGCTACTACGAAATTCAGAAGTCCATCGAGGACAATCCGCTGTTTGACACGCTGAAAGCACAGAAGAAGCTACGCGCCTATGTCGAACGCGACCAGCAGACCATCGACGTTAAGGCTGAGGTGATGCTGGAGCATTTTATTGAGCAGGTGGTCACGCCGAAAAAGCTTAAGGGCCAGGCCAAGGGCATGGTCATAACCCAAAACATCGAAGCCGCCATCCGTTATCACAAGGCCATCAGCCGCTTGCTGGCAGCGCGCGGCAACCCGTTCAAGGCGCTAATTGCCTTCTCCGGCGAAAAATTGGTTGATGGTATCGAGTACACCGAAGCCGGCATCAACGGCTTCGCCGAAGCGGATACGCGAGACAAATACGACACCGACGAATACCGATTGCTGGTGGTGGCCAACAAGTACCTGACAGGCTTCGATCAGCCTAAGCTGTGTGCCATGTACGTGGACAAGAAGCTGCAGTACGTACTCGCTGTGCAAGCCCTGTCGCGCCTTAATCGTGCCGCGCCGAAGTGGGGCAAGAAGACCGAAGACCTGTTCGTTCTGGATTTCTTCAACCAGGTGGAGGACATCAAAGCCTCCTTCGACCCGTTCTACACGGCTACCAGCCTGTCCGGAGCAACGGATATCAATGTGCTGCACGAACTCAAGGACCAGCTGGACGAGGTCGGCGTCTACGAGTGGCCGGAAGTAGAGGCATTTGCCACGCAGTATTTCGACAATGTCGATGCTGAAAAGCTGGCTGTGCTGATCGATATCGCCGCTGAGCGTTTCGACGTGGAACTAGAGCTAGAGGATGAGGCCAAGGTCGATTTCAAGATCAAGGCCAAGCAGTTCGTGAAGATCTACGGCCAGATGGCCTCGATCATGCCGTACGAGATTGTGGCCTGGGAAAAGCTGTTCTGGTTCCTCAAGTTCCTGATCCCGAAACTCAAAGTGCAGGACAAAGACGCCGACGAAATCGACGCTCTGCTTAACTCGGTTGACCTCGCGTCCTATGGGCTGGAACGGGTCAAGTTGAACCACAGCATTGCGCTGGATGACACGGAAACCGAGCTGGACCCAGCCAACCCAAATCCGCGTGGGGTACATGGTGTTGAGCAGGAAAAAGACCTGCTTGACCAAATCATCCAGAGCTTTAATGAGCGTTGGTTCCAGGGCTGGGGCGTGACCACGGAAGAAAAGCGCGTGAAGTTCCTGAGTATTCTAAAGGGCATTCAGGAACATCCGGACTTTGAGCCAAAGTACCAAAAGAGCCAGGACGAAGACCATCGTGCACTGGCGTTCGAGAAGATTTTTGAGGAAGTAATGCTGATACGCCGCCGCCAGGACCTAGAGCTTTACCGGCTGGTAGCCAGTGATGAAGCGCTCAAGTCTTCGTTGCAGCAGAGCATCAGGGGCATGCTGGGCTGAGATATGTGCAAGCTCGGTGTGTCTCAGTATGTCCGGTCCATACAGCTAACGCCGTCACGCCCATTCGCTTGGAGCTTTAACCCCGAAGCTCTGGCGGAGCGTAACTCAAAAATGACCGTCCATCGAAAACCAAACCACGCAGCATTCCAGCTGGTATTCCAAGGAATTTATCAGATCAATTATTAGCCAATAAAAACAGCAGGCTACAGAGCCCTTTCAACTTACCCCGGCAAAGACGTCTATGGACGTCTTTTTTTTGTGACTGAAGTCCAGCAAATAAGGGAGGAAATAAATCCGCCTCCTTCCTCCAGACCCATTTCCAGTGGGATAAAAGGCGGCTACCTATACTCCGCGCAATACCTTGAGAGCCAACTTGCCGGGTACCGTAACGGCTAATGGGTCCGCCGGTAGGATGTCACTACCCAGGGTTCAGCCTTACAAAAAATCGTAGGCTGAACACAGTAGAAAACTAAGGTTCGATTACCCATCGCCCGCGCAACATGCCTTTCAGCTCATCAACGCTCAGCGTCATATCCCTCTTGCGATGGACCACGGCGTGACAGTTGGCGCACAACGTAACGAGGTCAGTCTCAGGATTCACAGCTTTCTCACCACCAAAGTCCGAAATCGGCACTATATGGTGAACGTGAATGAACCCCTTCGCGTGCTCGCCGTACGCCTTTTCGAAATCAAAGCCACATGCCTTGCAGTCAAGCCCGTGGATAGCAATGGCCTTCACCCTCAGATCTTTCCGGCGTTCGTAACGGGTTCCAAAGTAACTTGATTTGCTGCCTTCATTGGCCGATTCAAAGGTTAATGGATCACCTTCGGAATTTGGCGCGACCTGGTCAGCCTGGGGAGACAGGAGCTTCGCATGACTTAGGATTGCACCGTAATCCAGTTGGGAAATGGACCGAACCCCGTCACGCCAATAGTTGTTCACGCGAGTAGCGGGGATCGTCTCCAGGTACGCTCCGTTAATTTTCGAGGGGATAGCGCCTTCAAACGGAGTGAAGTTTTCGATCAAAGCAAAAAGGTCACCCTTATCACTCCTCTGGTCTGCGTAGACCTTGCCGATGCGTGCCATACCAAAATAATGCGGATCGGCGCTGAGGCGGGCAGAAGCAAAGGTTTTGTCCTGGATGCGTCCTTTGTAATAGATCACTTCGGTTCCCTCAGCAAGCCAGGCTTGGTACCGCTTGGGGAAGTGATAGACAGCACCGGTCTCGTCTTGCCATTGCGATGTGTCGTTTTCAACGATGACTGCGGGCATTCCATTTCCTCTCGACTGATGGCAAAAGCCTACCAAAAATGAGGAAACTTCTTACAAAATATTCCTACTCAACTTTTTAAGATTCTTATTCTTTATATAAATTAATAAGATGAGAAAGCTTTTCAGCTTCCCCTGGCATCAATAAAAAAGACGCCCAAGGACGTCTTTTTTGTACTTGGCATTCCATCAACCACGATGCTAGTGTCGCCCCATGACTACCTATTGCCTCACCTCAACAACCACCACCACGACCGCTTCAAGCGGAGCGTGCGAGGTTTCGTGAGCCACTAGCAAACGAATTTCAAAGGCCCGCCAGCGATGGACAGGGCCTTTTTTATGCCCTTGTGTCGCTGGTTCACACGCAAGGAGATGCACCTATGTACGCCCTGTTGATACTGGATATCCAAGTCGGACTCATCCACGGCCCGGAAAAACCCTGGCGCTGCGACGAACTGTTGGAAACACTCAATACCCTGATGGACAAGGCCCGCAGCGCAGGCGCGCCGATTTTTCTCGCACGTCACATCGGCCCCGTTGGCTCGCCAATCGAATCGGGCAGCCCGCTTACGCTGGTTGCAGAGGAACTGAAGTTGCTGGGTGGGGAAGTGGTGTTCGAAAAGCGCCGGCCAAACGCTTTTGCAATGACTGACCTGGCTGACAATCTGCGCTCTAGCGGCGCCACCGGCGTGGTGGTCACCGGGATGAAAACGCAATACTGCATCGACAGCACCTGCCGTGCCGCACGTGACCTTGGCTTCGATGCGGTGCTTATCACCGACGGTCATACCTGTTCCGACACGCCCTTGATGAAAGCCGAGGCCATCGTGGCTCATCACAATGCCACGCTCAACGGGCCGTTCTGCCAGTTGGTTCGGGCTGAGGACTGGAGCTTTAAGTAAAGCCCGATGTTGGGGAGAGCCCACCAGAGCCAGGCTTCGGAATTTTCCCGCAAGATACCGCGCTGTTGATGAACTAGCGCACTCCAACCAACAAGCCTAGCCTCCCCCTGTCGCTGCAAAATCAGCGACCGGGTTTAGCAGCTCGGTTAATATCAAGGCCTGCAAAGCCACCATCCGTTCGAGCGATGCTTTCTGCATCCGCTGGTTCGTGTCATGGCGGCTGTGCGTGGGGCACTTTCGGGTGCGCCGGGTTCCTTGATTCCTGGTCTGCTAACCCGCGTACGGTCGCCACCCTTTTCGTTTAGCAGCGATGTCTGGCGACTCCATCAATCAAGGAGTTTCAGCCATGAAAAAAATCACCCCCAATCCCCCAACCACCCTCTTCATCCTCGCCGACGACATCCACCCCGAAACCCTGCTAATCCAAGCCAGCGAAACCCTCGCCTCCCTCAACGCCATGACCACCGACCTGGCTTTCGAACTTGAAGGCGCGCACCGCCACAAGTTGCTGGCTGCTCAGCAGTTGATCGTTCTGGGTGAGCTATTAGTAGAACGCGTCTTGAACACCCATCCATTCACTACCCATCCGCCACAACCCTAAAACACGAAAACGGGCGAGTTGCCTCAGCGCATCTCGCCCGCTGGCATCCCCTCATACTTCCCATTACCCTGACGGCCTTTATCAGACAACCGGAAGTCAGATACCCGTGTACAAGCCCTTCGCCGTCATCGCCCTCACCGTCATGCCCTTACTCGCCACCGCTACCGAGTTGGACGGGGTCTGGCAAGGCACCTTGGGCAAGTCCGCTATCACCGTCTGTTTCAACGGCGCCGACGGGGAGCATGGCAGTTATTACTACCAGCGCATCCGTACCCCGATTCAACTGAGCCAGGCCAACGACAACGCCCCTTGGGTAGAGGAAGGAAACACCGGTTTCTGGGCCCTGCAAAAACCTCAGGCCGATACCCTTTCGGGTGCCTGGAGCAAAACCGATGGCGGTACGCCGCTGCAACTGGCCCTGCACCGCATTGGTACGGACGGCTGCGGCAGCGATGCCTATAACGCGCCCATGGAAGCCGCGCCGCTGCCGATCAAGACCGAGAAGAAGACTTTCCACAACCATCCCTACCTGCTCAAGACCCAAGGCCCCCGCGTCACGCTCAAGCTGGAGGGAGACAGCTTAGCGGTGCAGAAGATCAACCAGCAACTCGCCGCTCTGGCCGTCAATGACGAAGATCTAACCGACTATTTTTATGAGCGGCGTGAATACCTGGGTCGAAACGGCTCGGTCTATACCAGTGAGATCGAGGTTGAGCCCGCCTATTGGTCATCGCAATTTCTCACCGTGCGGTTCTACCGCTGGGCCGCAGGCCAAGGCGCCATGGGCATCAGTTGGGGCCTGCACTCCTGGAACCTGCAAACCGGTGAATCGGTTGACCCATGGACCTGGCTCGGCGGCCATCAGCAATGGTATGACGCCTATTCCGGCCACTTGAAGCTGCCGGCCGCCTTCAGCACTTGGCTGGCCAAGCAAACCACCACCGACGAGGGCTGCCCCGCGATCACCGATTACTCCAACTTTCACCTCAGCTTCAACACCCAGGGCCTGCAACTCTCGACACCTGCCAATGGTGACGGCTGCGACAACGACTTGGTCTTCACCTGGGAGCAGTTGGAGCCGGTGCTGACCGCACAAGGCAAAGCGGCAGTGCCCAGCTTGAAAATGCCCTGACGTGCCCGAGAAAAACCCCGTAGCCGTTCACCAAAGGTTAAGAATCGCGCTCGTATACTCTCTGACTACCCATGACCGGTCGCCCGATCGGTCTCATGCCCCGGTAGCCAGATTCCATGACGCGTCCCGCTCCCCTGCTGCTCCTGCTTGCTGGTCTGTTGTTCTTCTTCGCCCTTGGCAACCACGAGCTGCAAGGCTCCACCGAGGCTCGGGTGTCCGGGATCGCTATGGCGATGCATCTGGACAATGACTGGGTGGTGCCGCGCCTGTTTCGCGAGCCCTTCCTGGAAAAACCACCCCTGAGTCTGTGGCTGGATGCCGGTGCGATTCGCCTGTTTGGCGCCAGCACCGGGGCGGTGCGCCTGGCGTCGGCGTTTGCCGGGTTGTTCAGCGTGATGCTGTTGTACGGGATGCTGCGTCGCTTCGGGCGGCCGCAGACGCTGGCGTTCAGTGCCGCACTGATTCTGGCGACCATGGCCAGTTACTGGGGCAATGTGCGCGGGGTGGGTGAGGATTCGTTGCTCAGCCTCGGCGTAACCACGGCCTTACTGGCGTTTTACCAGGCTGTGCGGCCCGAGCGCGATGGCTCCAGTGTGTGGGCGTGGGCGTTGTTTACCGCTGGCATGGTCATCGCCACGCTGAGCAAGGGTGTGTTGGGCCTGGCGCTGCCGGGGATCGTGATCTTTGTGTACCTGCTCAGCACCAGCCTGATGGATAAACGCCTGCGCATCGGTGACTGGCTCAAGCCGGCGCTGTTCACGCTGCTGGCCTTGGTGCCGTTGCTGATCTGGTTGGGGTTTCTGTTTCAGCGCGGCGGGATGCAGGCGGTGGGCGAGGTGTTGTGGACCAATAGTGTCGGACGCTTCAGCGGCTCGTTTGTGGAAGCCGGGCATTACGAACCTTTCTACTATTACCTCGCGAAACTGCCCGAAGCCTTTCTGCCCTGGAATATCCTGGTGTACCTGGGCTTGTGGCATTTCCGTAAAAGCCTGGTGCGCAACCGCTATCGCCTGTTTTTCAGCGTGTGGCTGGTGGCGCAGTTCACCCTGCTGACCCTGGCTTCCAGCAAACGCACGGTGTATTTGATGGCGCTGACGCCAGCCGCGGCGGTGTTGGCCGCCGAATATGCGCGGGTGCTGCTGGAGTGGGCCAAAGACCACAGGCCGGCGCTGTACCGCTACCACCGGCAGATCATCGGCGGGGTTTTCACCCTGGCCATCGCCTGCTACCTGAGCGCAGCGTTCTGGTTTGCACCAAAAGCCGATGTGCGCCACTCCTTCGTGCCGGTGATCAGCCAGGTCCAGACCCTGCAAGACGAAGGCCGAACGGTGGCGATGTTTCAGCCCAACGAGCGGATCGCCGGCGCCAGCGTGTTCTACCTGCAAGCCTACCTGCCGATCCTCAAGACCGAACCCGAGTTGCGCGCCTTCCTCACCGCCAAGCCCGGTAACGTTGCGCTGACGGACCACACCGACCGACTGAAAGAGCCGGTCACGGTGATCAAGCAAATGGCGATCAACCGCCAGCCTTACTACTTCGTCGAGCAGTAAGGCCGGCGCGGGGCATCAGTGCTTGGTGAGCTTGTCCAGGTAGCCCATGGCGAACGCCGAGACCACGAACGTCATGTGGATGATCACGTACCACATCAGGTGTTGCGGATCGACGTTCTTGGCGTCCATGAAGATGCGCAGCAGGTGGATGGAGGAAATCGCCACGATGGAGGCCGCCACTTTCATCTTCAGCGACGAGGAGTCCATGGTGCCCAGCCAGTTGAGCTTTTCCTTGTTTTCATCGATATCCAGCTGCGAGACGAAGTTCTCGTAGCCGGAAATCATCACCATCACCAGCAAGCCGCCAACCAGGGCCATGTCGATCAACGACAGCAGCAACAGGATCACTTCCGCTTCCAACATGGTGAAGATGTTGGGAATCACGTGAATGATTTCCTGGAAGAATTTCAGCGCCAGGATCAGCAAGCCCAGGGACAGCCCCAGGTAGATCGGCGCCAGCAGCCAACGCGAGGCGTACATCGTATTTTCGATAAAGCGTTCCATTGAATCTCACACAGCTTGGCTAAAAATGGCGCCGAGTATACCAGCCGCCACCCGGCCCCTGTCACCGCGAGAAAACTGACCCAAGTGGCATCTGTAAGAGAATTTTTCTGCTAGTGTCGAGGCCATTAACTCGGCTCGATGATGTCGGACAGGAAAACTCAGATGATGGATGTGCGATCCCCTTTGGCCACTCTCGGCCTGTGTGCGGCGTTGCTGATGGCCAGCGGCTGCTCCCCCAAAGAAGAGCAGAAGCAGGCGACCCTCGAAGAGAAAACCGCGAAGTTCGAACAGTCCCTGGACACCATCCAGGACCCCAAGCTGCGCGATGCCATCGCGGATCTGGGCGGCTCGCTGCTGTTGCTGGAACGTGCGCGCCTCAAGCTCGCCACCAAGCCCATCGAGGCCGAGTACGGCGAAGACACCCTGGCCTTGCTCAAGCACTACCCCACGCCCCAGGCTTTGGTGGACACCTATATCAACGGCCTGTTCGTGCTGCGCAAAAGCTCTCATTCGGACTATCTGACGGATTTGCAGCCGGTCTTCCCGTTCAATTTCAACGCCCCTGACCAGTTCCCCTTCCCCCATGGCCTGGAATGGCAGTCGGTGACACTGAGCAACAACAAAGTCATTCCCTTTCAGCCGGAATGGTCGGAAACCGACCCGGGCATCCAATTGAGCCCCAGCAGCTCCAACCTCACCAACCCCGATGACCTGACGGTGACCTACCCGTTTATCGAAGGTATCGAGACGGAAAACAAAAGCCAGCCGCAGCCCGTCAGCCTCAAGGGCGCGGTTGAAGTGATCACACCGGGCAAGGTGCTGACGTTCAACCTGACCAAACAAGACGTGGGCCATAAACGCACCGACGGCAACATCACCCTCAACCTGCTGACGCTGGAAAAGAACTACGCCGAGATCGAGCTGACCAACAGCGCCCCCCTGGCCGCAGACGTAGGCGACGAATCACCGAACCCTTTGCTGGTGCAGGCGCGGGACATTACCGGGCAATTTCTGACCCGTTCGGGCTCGATCAACGAAAGTGCCGCGCAAGTGGCGTTCTATGAGAAGCAACTGGCTGAAATGCACAAGCAAAAAGCCTGGTCCGACGCCTTCGAGAAACAGCTCACCGATGAGCAAAAAGCCTTCGAACACAAGCAAACCAGCCATTACGCCAAGGTGTATTTCAACGGGCTGATCGACAACCTGCAGGTCAATGTCCTGGATTTCTCCCAGGCCACGGTTACCCACAAAGACCTGGATCTGCCGGTATTACGCTTCGACAGGAACAGCCTGCAAACCACGGTGCAGGCCCTGCCGATGCCGGTCACGGTGTATGACGACGACGCCGCCAGCTGGCTCAAAGATGCCTCGATGACCGAGGACCAACTTAAAAGCAGCGTGACCATCAGCCAATCGACCGAAGACGCCAGCGCCGCGAAAATCATCTTTGACCACCCTTTCACCTTCAACGACGACCTGGTCGGCGCCGAGCGTAACAACAGTGATGCGCCTATCACCTTCTTCACCGCCGACGACAAGGGCGAGCGCGGCGAGCCCATCGAGCTGCCGACCGAGGCTTTCGAGCTGAACGCAGTAAACGGCACACTGACTTACGACCTTAATCTGTTCCCGGAGACCCCGGCGTTTGTGGTGGGCTCGGTGCCGCTGTTCCTGGCAACTATCGAGAAAGCCGTGATTGATGTCGCCAAGCTGCCCAAGGGCCTGTCGCTGAAGGACAACGCGCTGATCGTCGATCAAAAGGACTTCCCCTCCGACAGCTGGCGCTTCTACGCCAAGGACGCCAGCGGCAATTACCTCAAGGAAATCCTCAATGTCAGCCACCGCGCCGAGGAGTACGGCACCGCGCTGTTCGACGTGCATTACTTCTACGGCCAGCCGACTACGCTGGAGAGTTACCAGCGCACCGACCTGAGCACCGTGCAGTACGGCTTCGAGGTCAAGCTGGACAAACCAGAAAGCAAATAGCCGGCGCTAAAGGGCCAACTGCTCCTGGCCGCCATTGAGTTGGCGCAGATGGGCTTGCAGGTGCAGGCACCAGATCTGCGGCTCGTCCATTTGCTCGTAGCCATGCAAGGTCAGGCTATCAACGATGGTGCCCAGCATTCTTTCGGCCACGAAGGGCCCATGGAACGGGCCCTGGGATTTGATGGTGGAAGGCTGCTCGCCCGACATCCCGGCGGCAAACAATAGCGTCCACATGCCGTTATCCCCGGCGAGGGGGCGAATGGAGCATTCGATACGGGTGACCAGGCCCAAGCACTGGCGGGTAAGGCAAAGGTTGCGCGACATGGCGGCGCCCCTCGGTAGATCGGTGTTCAGCCCCAGCGCAAGGCGAGGCTGTTTCTATCCTGCGACTCCTGTGGATATCCCTGACTCTGAGAATAGAAGAAAAACACCACAAACCAAGGTTGTAGGGACCAACGGGCGTCGGTCCCTGAGGATAGAGTCAATTTTGTGGCATAAACAATTCTAGATGTGGGAGGGGGCTTGCTCCCGATTGCGGTGTGCCAGTCTAAGTAATTTTGACTGACCCACTGCTATCGGGAGCAAGCCCCCTCCCACATTTAATTCCCATTGAGCTTCAGGGATCAGCTTGGCTTGGCTTCTGCCAACGCCTGCTGCGCCAGCTCCTTCTCCGCCTCCTTCAGATCTTCCTCACTGATCATCTCGGCAATCGCCCGCAAGCGCTCCACCACCCGCGCATTCACGGTGCCTTCCGGGAACTGCCCCTCGGCGTCCGGCTCACCGGCATCCTCGCCCACCAGCAGGCTCAAGGCCTCATCCGCCTGGCGCACCGCATAGATGTGGAATTGCCCGGCACGCACGGCCTGCAATACCTTCTCTTCGAGCATCAGCGTGGCCACGTTGGCTTGAGGGATGATCGCCCCCTGCTCACCGGTCAGCCCGCGTGCTTCGCACAGGCGGAAGAAGCCTTCGATCTTCTCGTTGACCCCGCCCACCGCCTGCACTTCACCAAACTGGTTGATCGAGCCGGTGATCGCAAAGCATTGCTTGAGCGGCGTCTTCGACAAGGCCGAGATCAAGGTGCACGCCTCACCCAGGGACGCACTGTCGCCGTCCACATAGCCGTAGGACTGCTCCAGGGCGATACTCGCAGAGATCGCCAGCGGGAATTCCTGGGCATAGCGGCTGCCCAGGTAACCGGTGAGGATCATCACGCCCTTGGAGTGAATCGGCTGGCCGAGGTTAACTTCGCGCTCGATGTCGACAATGCCGCTGCCACCCGGGTACACCGTGGCGGAAATCCGCGCCGGCACGCCGAATGCCGAGTCGCCCACTTCCAGCACCGTCAGGCCGTTGCACTTGCCCACAGCGGCGCCGGCGGTGTCGATCAGGATGACGCCGGCGAGCATGTCGTCGAGAATCCGCGCCGACACGCGGCCGGTACGCGTGGCCTTGGCCTTGAGGGCGCGCTCGATATGCCCGGCATCGGTCATTTCGTCGCCGGCCAGGTGGCGAATGAAGTCCGCCTCGCTGACCAACTGGAACAGGTCGCCAATACGCGCCGACAAGCGGCCCTGATGTTCGGCCAGGCGTGCGCTGTAAGTCGCCAGGCGCGCGACCGCATCCGAGGTCAGCGGCGCCATACCTTCTTCCGAAGTACGAGTTTTGAGCAACTGGGCGAACTGCTCCAGGCTCTCGTCGACCATCGGGATGTCTTCGTCGAAGTCCACCAGTACGCGGAACATCTCCTGGAAGTCCGGGTCGGCGTCTTGCAGCGCGTAATACAACTGGCGCGAGCCGATGATGATCACCTTCACCTGCAAGGGGATCATTTGCGGGTTGAGGGTCACGGTGGCCAGGCGGCCCAGTTCGCCCAGGGGCGACTCCATCTTCAGCTTGCGCGATTGCAGGGAACGCTTGAGGGCATCCCATACAAACGGCTCGCTGAGCATTTTTTCGGCTTCCAGAATCAGGAAGCCGCCATTGGCGCGGTGCAAGGCGCCCGGACGCAACTGGCGATAGGTGGTGTAAAGCGCGCCCTGGTCGGTGCTGTATTCGATACGGCCGAACAGGTTGTCGTAGGTCGGGTGCGGTTCAAACACCACTGGCGCACCACCGTTGACCGGGTGACCCACCACCAGGCTCGGGCAGTACTGCTCTTCAAGCAGCTTGCGCGCCTGGGCGTCGGTCTTGGCGTCGTCCACCAGTTGCTCGACCACGGTTTTAAGCAGGTACACCTGCATCGCTTGCAGGTAGCCGCAAACGCCGGCGTTTTCTGCATACTTTTCCGACAACGGTGCCAGCAACGGCTGCAGGGCCAGGGTGATGGTTTCTTCGTTGAACTGGCGCAGCTGGTTGTTGGACTCGCGCTTCCACTGCGGCAGGCTGGCCAACTCTTCGTTGAGGCGCTCTTCCAGCTCGGAAATATCGTTATGGAAACGCTCGCGATCGGCTTCCGGCAGCTGCGAAAACTCGGCTTCGTCCAGCGCCTTGCCGTCGAGCATCGGCGTGAAGGCGATGTTGGAGCTGTCGCGGTACAACGCCACGTCTTTTTCCAGCGCCAGGCGTTCGATCACATCCAGCGCCTTGTCGTAGCGCTGATTGAAGGCCCGGTCGATGGCGCTTTTGCGCTGTTGATAAGTGGGGTGTTCAAACACTGCCGGAAAGGTGGCCACCAGGTTGTCGACCAACCCGTTGATATCGGCGATAAACGCCGCGGCGCCGCCCCCTGGCAATTCCAGGGCGCGGGGCTCGCGTGGCTCATCGAAATTATTCACATAGACCCAGTCCGCCGGGGTCTGCAGGCGTTTGCCTTCGGCTTTGAGGTAGCGTTTGACGAACGAAAAGCGGCCGGTGCCGGGCTCGCCCATCACAAACACGTTGTAACCGGGGCGTGGCATGGCCACGCCGAACTGCAAGGCTTCAACCGCACGCTCCTGGCCAAGCACACCGCGAAAGGGCTCCAAATCATTGGTGGTCGAGAAGCTGAACTGTTCAGCGGAGAAAGGGCGAGTCAGCGCTTCGGGCGCTAGACGCAAGCTGGCAGCAACAGGATCAGGCATCGGGCTTCCTTACATCAGGCGGGGCAGATGGGGGCATTCTGGCTCCGGGTTGAGCGCTCTGGCAAGGCGCGCTTTCGGGAAAGCATAGCCACCGCACGCGTCCTACAAAAAAATCGCCTGAGACTTAATGTTTATAAAAAAACACGGAACCCTAGGAACGTGCCTAAACTCCAAACTGCGCGGGTTGGACTAATAACTGGCCCCTAGGGTGCTGAGAAGCACCTGAACCCTTGTCCATTGGTTTGCACACAAAGAGAACAAAGCTATGAAACGGATCCTTCTTGGTACTCTCTTCACCGTCGTCTCCCTCAATGCAATGGCAGAAGCACCAGGTGGCCCGAACTGCGGTTGGGGCAACATGTTGTTCGAAGGCCAGCGCGGTACTCCGGCTCACTTCCTCGCTTCCACCACCAACGGCACCTCGGGTAACGCCACCTTCGGCATGACCTCGGGCACCAACGGTTGCAGCACCAACAGCGCCCTGACCTACGGCGGCAAGTCCTGGATTGCCATGAATGGCATGATGAACGAGCTGTCCGAAGACATGGCCAAAGGCAACGGCGAAGCACTGACCACCTATGCCGTGGTACTGGGTGTTGCCCCGGAAGATCGCGATCACTTCGCGGCCGTGACCCACGAGCACTTCCAGCAGATCTTCAGCAAGGCTGACGTGACCGCTGACGACGTGCACAACAACACCATTGCTGTACTGAAAAGCGATGCCCGTCTGGCGAAATACGCTACCCAGGCTTAAGCTCGACCCGCCCGCGTCTTTCGAGGCGCGGGTTTTATTTTTTCGACCTGCCCCCCTTGGGTCTTTTTTTCAGTCCGACTTAAGTAGCCCCCATGCTCAAACGCCTCGCTTGCCTGGCTCTCTTCGCCTGCGCCCCGCTGCATGCGGCACCGCACCTCGACGATCAACGTTTGCAGCAACTGGCCAATGACCCGTTCTGGCTGTCGCTGGGGCATTACGAAGCCGGCAAGATCGGTGGCTGGCGCAGCTATGTCAGCGACAAGAAATTCTTCCTCGCCGCCGACGGCGCCCATCACCCGGACGCCGAACTCAAGGCCACCGTGCAAGCGCTGTATGCACCGGCCAGCCTGGGTGAGAAGCACGCCCAGTGTGTGTACCCCGCACGTACCCGCTGGCTCAAGGATCAGTTGCACCTGACTGACCTGCCCGCCCTGGACTGCAAGGAATTCACCCAATGGTTCAAGGACGTCGCCCCCCATAGCGCGGTGATGATCTTCCCCGCGGCCTATCTCAACAGCCCGTCGTCGATGTTCGGCCACACTTTGCTGCGGATCGACCAGGCAGATGTGCAAAGCAACAACACTGCGCTGCTCAGCTACGCGATCAACTTCGGCGCCTATATCGAAGGCTCCGACAACAGCATCCTGTATGCCTGGAAGGGCCTCATGGGCGGCTACCCCGGCCTGTTCGCCCTGGTGCCCTATCAGGAGAAACTCTCCGAATACCGCAGCCTGGAAAACCGCGACCTGTGGGAATACCGCCTGAACCTCACCGAGGTCGAGACCAAGCGCATGGTCGAGCACGTGTGGGAACTCAAGCAGATCCAGTTCGACTATTTCTTCTTCGACGAAAACTGCTCCTATCGCCTGCTGGAACTGCTGCAAGTGGCCCGCCCCGGCCTGCGCCTGACCGAGCAATTCCCCCTCACCGCGATCCCTACCGATACCGTCAAGGCGGTAAAGGACGCAGGCCTGGTGGAAAAGATCGACTATCGCCCCTCGCGTGAACGCGAACTGCTCGAACGCGCCAAGCCGCTGGACGGCGATGAGCAGCAGTGGGTGTTGAAAGTCAGCGATGACCAGAAGCAACTGCAAGAGCCCGCATTCAAGGCCCTGCCTCGCGAGCGCCAGGCGCTGATCATCGACGCCGCCTACCGCCTCGGCCGCTACCGCGCCAATGGGCTGGAACGCGACACCGAACGCTCCCAGCGCAGCTTCGAACTGCTGCGGGCGATCAACCAGAACCCTGCGCCAGACCTCAAGATCACGCCGCCTGGTTTGCCGGAAAACGGCCACCAGTCACGCACCTGGCAAGCCGGCATCGGCACCCGTGGCGACAAAGCCTTTGGTGAATATGGCCTGCGCATGGCCTATCACGACCTTAACGACAACGCCGAAGGCTTCCCCCTCGGCGCCCAGATCGAAATCCTGCAAATGAAACTGCGCCAGTACGAAGGCAATCACTGGCAGTTGCAGCAACTGGACCTGGCCACCATCCGCTCGCTGACGCCGCGTAACGCGCTGCTGCAACCCTGGTCATGGCAAGTGACTGGCGGCCTGGAACGGGTACCGGGCAAGCACGACGACGAAACCCTGGTCGCCCACGTCAACGGCGGCGCCGGCGGCACCTGGCAACTGAGCGACGACATGCTCGGCTTCGCCCTTGGCACCGTGCGCGTGGAACACAACAACGATTTCAGCGAAGCCATCTCGCCCGCCGCCGGCTTCAACACCGGCGTGCTGTGGAAAAACCCACTGGGCAACCTGAGCCTGGAAGCCAAGGGGGATTTCTTTACCAATGGTGAAGTGCGGCGCAGCATCAGCCTCAACCAGCAGTGGGAACTGTCGCGCAACCTGGGCCTGCGCCTGAGTGCGCAGCGTGAATACAGCCACTTATCCACGCCCGTGAATGAAGTGATGCTTGAAGTGAAGTGGTACCACTACTGACATAGGCCTGGCGAAGATCAAAATGTGGGAGGGGGCTTGCTCCCGATTGCGGTGTGTCAGTCTCAGTATTTTTGACTGACCCACCGCAATCGGGAGCAAGCCCCCTCCCACATTTTGTTAGCATTG
>NZ_VXCZ01000024.1:0-98891 GCF_052850795.1 Pseudomonas sp. 910_23
ATTTTCAGAAGCTTTCGAAGATTTCTTCAACAACTTCAACCACTTGCGCCTAAGATCTCTCCGAAGCGGGAGGCGAATTCTACAGCGTTACACGCCGCTGTCAACACCTCTTTTTCAACTTCCTTTTGACTTCGATGAACTGAAGGAACTTGCTGCCGAAAACTGCATAACTCATTGTTTACCAAGGAGTTTTCCGTTTCGACTGCGCCGGAAGTGGGGCGAATTATAGACAGATATAATTCGCCGTCAACATCTATTTTCAGACTTATTCGGATTTGAGCGTAATTCGCGCGAACGCCTTCTTGCCCGCCTGACAAACGTGAGTGGCGTCCAGCTCATACATAAATGTGCGATCAACCACTTCACCATCTATACGTACACCACCCGACCCCAAGAGATCACGAGCGACCGCCGAGTTCTTCACCAAGCCCGCCTTATTAAGGACAGCCGCAATCGGCATAGCCTCGGCAGCGATCAGTTCAATCTCCGGCAGATCGTCCGGCAGCTCACCATCCTTCATACGGTTACCAGCTGCACGATGCGCACTGGCAGCAGCCTCTTCGCCATGGAAGCGCGCGACAATCTCCTCAGCCAGCTTGATCTTCACATCACGCGGATTGGCGCCTGCCTCTACGTCCGCACGCAACGCATTGATTTCGTCCATCGAGCGGAAACTCAACAGTTCGAAGTAACGCCACATCAACGCATCAGGAATGGAAACCAGCTTGCCGTACATTACGCCCGGCGCTTCCTGGATACCGACATAGTTACCCAGGGACTTGGACATTTTCTTGACGCCATCCAACCCTTCCAGCAACGGCATAGTCAGAATGCACTGAGCCTCCTGACCGTATGCGCGCTGCAACTCACGCCCCATCAGCAGGTTGAACTTCTGATCGGTACCGCCCAACTCAACATCCGCACGCAGCGCCACCGAGTCATACCCCTGGACCAATGGGTAGAGGAACTCATGAATCGCGATCGGCTGATTGGTGGAGTAGCGCTTGTCGAAATCATCGCGCTCGAGCATACGTGCCACGGTGTACTGGGAGGTCAGGCGAATAAAGTCTGCCGGCCCCATCTTGTCCATCCAGGTGGAGTTGAATGCCACCTCAGTCTTGGCCGGATCAAGGATCTTGAACACTTGGGTCTTGTAGGTCTCGGCATTATCGAGAACCTGCTCACGAGTCAGCGGCGGGCGCGTAGCACTCTTACCGCTGGGATCACCGATCATTCCCGTGAAGTCACCGATAAGAAAGATGACTTGATGGCCCAGCTCCTGGAACTGACGCAGCTTATTAATAAGCACGGTATGACCCAGGTGCAGATCCGGCGCAGTCGGATCAAAGCCAGCCTTGATACGCAGGGGCTGGCCACGCTTAAGCTTTTCGATCAGCTCAGCTTCAACCAACAGTTCTTCCGCACCACGTTTTATCAGCGCTAGCTGCTCTTCAACCGACTTCATAACAGACCCGCAAGGCTCAGATTCAAAAGGGAACCAACCATACAAGATCAGGGACTAATTACAAGTTTTGCCCTGCGCACGGACACCGTTCAGCGAGCCCAGCATTCGCGAGCTTGCGCCACAGATGATTTGGTTATATTTTATACAGTTATTTCATCTTCATCATGTCATTCATCTTTTCCATTTCATCTTCAAAGTCAAATTACCTATGACCACTGAACCGTCTAAAGCGCCGCCGCTTTACCCGAAGACCCACCTGCTTGCCGCAAGTGGTATCGCCGCCCTTCTCAGCCTGGCACTGCTGGTATTCCCTTCCAGTGACGTAGAAGCCAAACGAACATCCCTGAGCCTTGATCTGGAAAGCCCAGTTGAACAACTGACACAAGATCAAGACGCTTCCGACGCCCAACAAGCCACAAACACTGCAACTGAATCACCTTTCGCACAGATCGAAAGCGCTCCCGAAGACACCCAGCAAGCCGCCCAGGAAGCACCTGCGGCAGCTGCCGCAAAGAATCCCCAGCATCGCGAAGTCATCGTGGGCAAAGGCGACACGCTATCCACCCTGTTCGAAAAGGTTGGGCTGCCTGCCGCCGCTGTGACTGAAGTGCTGGCCAGTGATAAGCAAGCCAAGCAATTCACCCAGCTCAAACGCGGCCAGAAGCTTGAATTTGAACTGACGCCAGACGGCCAGTTGAACAACCTGCACACCAGCCTCAGCGACCTGGAAAGCATCAGCCTGAGCAAAGGTGCCAAAGGCTTCGCCTTCAACCGCATCACCACCAAGCCGGTTATGCGTTCCGCCTACGTACACGGGGTGATCAACAGCTCCTTGTCACAATCGGCTGCCCGCGCCGGCCTGTCCCACAGTATGACCATGGACATGGCCAGCGTATTTGGCTATGACATCGACTTCGCTCAGGACATCCGCCAGGGCGACGAATTCGATGTGATCTACGAACAGAAAGTGGCCAACGGCAAAGTGGTGGGCACTGGCAATATTCTTTCTGCGCGCTTCACCAACCGCGGCAAAACCTACACAGCCGTTCGCTACACAAACAAACAAGGCAATAGCAGCTATTACACGGCCGACGGCAATAGCATGCGCAAGGCCTTCATCCGTACGCCCGTGGACTTCGCCCGTATTAGCTCGCGTTTCTCCATGGGCCGCAAGCATCCAATTCTGAACAAAATTCGCGCACACAAGGGTGTGGACTATGCCGCTCCGCGTGGCACGCCCATCAAGGCGGCGGGCGACGGCAAGGTACTGCTGGCGGGGCGCCGGGGTGGTTACGGCAATACGGTGATCATCCAGCACGGCAACACTTACCGTACGCTATACGGCCACATGCAAGGGTTCGCCAAGGGCGTCAAAACCGGCGGCAACGTGAAGCAAGGTCAAGTGATCGGCTACATCGGCACCACCGGCCTGTCCACCGGACCGCACTTGCATTATGAGTTCCAGGTCAACGGCGTACACGTCGACCCCCTGGGTCAAAAACTGCCAATGGCCGATCCGATCGCCAAGGCCGAACGCGCACGCTTCATGCAACAGAGCCAGCCGTTGATGGCACGGATGGATCAAGAGCGCTCCACCTTGCTGGCTTCGGCGAAGCGTTAAGGTATGCCGCTCTATATCGGTGTGATGTCCGGAACCAGCCTTGATGGACTGGATATCGCCCTTATCGAACAAGGTGCGGCGATCAAGCTGATCGCCACGCACTACATCCCGATGCCAGACACCTTGCGGGCTGAACTGCTGAGCCTGTGCGCCAGCGGCCCGGATGAAATCGCCCGCTCGGCAATCGCCCAGCAACAGTGGGTAACACTCGCCGCGCAAGGCATCCGGGCCTTGCTGGAGCAAAACCGCTTCAAGCCTCAGGACATCCGCGCAATTGGCAGCCATGGGCAAACGATCCGCCATGAACCCGCTCGAAGCTTTACCGTGCAGATCGGCAACCCTGCCCTGCTCACCGAGCTGACAGGGATCAGCGTAGTCAGCGACTTCCGCAGCCGTGATGTTGCCGCCGGAGGCCAGGGAGCCCCTCTGGTTCCAGCGTTTCATGAAGCTCTGTTTGGCGAGCACACTGGCAATCGCGCAGTGTTGAATATCGGCGGGTTCAGCAACCTCAGCCTCATCGAGGCGAACAAGCCTGTAGCGGGTTTCGACTGCGGTCCCGGGAATGTTCTTCTGGATGCGTGGATTCACCACCAGCGCGGTGAACACTTCGACCGCGACGGGCAATGGGCCGCCAGCGGCAAGGTTCAGCCTCAACTACTCAACGCATTGCTCAGCGACCCGTTCTTCTTGACCAAAGGCCCCAAAAGCACAGGTCGCGAAGTGTTCAATCTGGCCTGGCTGCAACAGCACCTGAGCCCGTCGCCCGTCTTTGAGCCCGAAGACGTGCAGGCCACTCTGCTGGAGCTGACGGCCCTCACCATCGTCGAATCTCTGCAAAGCGCACAGACGAGCACTGAGACGTTGCTCATCTGCGGCGGCGGCGCGCACAACACGATGCTGATGAATCGGCTGACCGCGCTATTGCCTTCTACTCACGTCAGTAGCACAGCCACTTACGGGGTAGACCCGGACTGGGTCGAAGCCATGGCCTTCGCCTGGCTGGCGCACTGCTGCCTGGAAGGCATCGCCGCCAACCGCCCTAGCGTAACCGGCGCCCGTGGGTTACGGGTGCTCGGCGCCATCTACCCGGCCTAAACTGGCTTCAGACAGCAAAACGCCGCTTGGCCCATAAAAGCCAAGCGGCGTTTCTGTATCCGCTACCGATCAGATCGAGAACGAAGATCCGCAGCCACAGGTAGTGGTGGCATTAGGATTCTTGATCACGAAACGCGAACCTTCCAGACCTTCCTGATAATCCACCTCGGCACCAGCCAGGTATTGGAAGCTCATCGGATCCACGACCAGGCTGACGCCCTCGCGCTCGACGATGGTGTCGTCATCGGCCACATCTTCATCGAAGGTAAAACCGTACTGAAACCCTGAACAACCGCCGCCCGTAACAAATACGCGCAGCTTCAAGCGATCATTACCCTCTTCATCGACCAGGCTCTTCACCTTGTGCGCAGCACCGTGGGTGAATTGCAAAGCCGTGGGGGTGAAGGATTCAACGCTCATGCTGATAATCTCCCGGCGTAGCGCCGCCATATGCGTAATGACCGGCATTATCCGCTTCTCCTAGAAAAGCGGTCAACTATTGTTACGGTATATCAATCTGTGCAGCCGCCATAAAAACACGAAAGGCCCGATCACCGGGCCTTTTGCGTAACCACCAAACTGCGTTAAGGCAACATCCCCGCGTGGGCCAGGCCCAACTTCTCATCCAGGCCGAACAGGATGTTCATGTTCTGCACCGCCTGGCCCGACGCGCCTTTGACCAGGTTGTCGATCACCGACAGCACCACAACCAGGTCGCCATCCTGCGGACGATGCACGGCGATACGGCACACATTGGCACCACGCACACTACGAGTCTCCGGGTGGCTGCCCGCCGGCATCACGTCGACGAACGGCTCATTGGCATAACGCTTTTCAAACAGCGCCTGCAAGTCGACCGAGCGATCAGTGACGGTTGCATAAAGCGTGGAGTGAATCCCACGGATCATTGGCGTCAGGTGCGGCACAAAGGTCAGCCCCACATCCTTGCCCGCGGCGCGACGCAACCCCTGGCGGATTTCAGGCAAGTGGCGATGGCCTTTTACCGCATAGGCTTTCATGCTTTCCGACGTTTCGGAGTACAAAGACCCCACCGCCGCACCACGACCAGCGCCGCTGACGCCCGATTTGCAGTCGGCGATCAGGCGCGACGCATCCGCCAAGCCAGCTTCCAGCAATGGCAGGAACCCCAACTGTGTCGCCGTCGGATAGCAACCTGGTACCGCAATCAGGCGTGCTTGCTTGATCTGCTCACGATTGACTTCCGGCAAGCCGTACACCGCCTCCTCCAACAACTGCGGCGCTCCATGAGGCTGACCGTACCACTTGGCCCACTCATCGGCGTCCTGCAGGCGGAAGTCGGCCGACAAGTCGATAACCTTGGTGCCGGCCGCCAGCAACTCACCGGCCAGTGCATGGGCGACACCGTGAGGCGTGGCGAAGAACACCACGTCGCACGCGCCCAGGGTCTTGATGTCCGGCACGCTGAACGCCAGGCCGTCATAGTGGCCTCGCAGGTTCGGGTACATATCGGCCACGGCCAGCCCAGCTTCGGATCGGGAAGTGATGACCACCACCTCAGCTTGCGGATGCTGAGCCAACAGACGCAGCAATTCGACACCGGTGTAACCCGTGCCGCCGACGATACCGACCTTGACCATAAACCTGCCCTCAACGAACCCACTGGAAAGCCGTCGATAATAGGGGCCGTATCGTCCTGCGACAACCGTCAACGTGACGTACGGGCGCATGAGCCACTACTATCTTCGCTACCGTGAACCTGGGAATAACCAAAATGCTCTATCTATGGGTCAAAGCCTTCCACATCGTCAGCATCGTCTGCTGGTTTGCCGGGCTGTTCTACCTGCCGCGCCTGTTCGTCTACCACGCCCAAAGCGAAGACAGCGTCAGCAAGGAGCGCTTCAGCGTTATGGAGCGCAAACTGTACCGCGGCATCATGGGACCGGCGATGATTGCCACACTGGTCTTCGGTATCTGGATGCTGACGCTCAACCCCGGCATTTTCCAGTCAGGCGCGTGGATGCACGCCAAACTGACCCTGGTCGTTCTGCTGATCGGCTACCACCATATGTGTGGAGCGCAGGTAAAACGCTTCGCCCGTGGCGAAAACACCCGCAGCCATGTCTTTTATCGCTGGTTCAATGAAGTACCGGTTCTGATATTGCTGGCTATCGTAATTTTGGTCGTGGTCAAACCGTTCTAGTTTCAATTACTCGGGGGAACTTCCAATGTCGCTGCCCGCTTTACTGGAACAACATCTGCGCCTACCCGTCGTGGTGGCGCCGATGTTTCTGATTTCCAATCCGCAACTGGTCCTGGCCTGCTGTCGTAATGGCGTGGTTGGCAGCTTCCCGGCGCTCAACCAGCGTGAAAGCAGTGGTTTCAGGGCCTGGCTGGAAGAAATCGAAGCGGGCTCGGCCCAGTTGGACAACCCTGCTCCCTATGCTGTGAACCTGATCGTGCACAACAGCAACCCACGGTTGGAAGCAGACCTGGCAATCTGCGTAGAGCACAAGGTACCCATCGTCATCACCAGCCTCGGCGCGGTAAAGGAACTGGTCGATGCCGTCCACAGCTACGGCGGCCTGGTGTTTCATGACGTCACCACCCGGCGACATGCCGAGAAAGCCGCTGAGGCGGGCGTCGATGGCCTGATTGCCGTAGCCGCTGGTGCCGGCGGCCATGCTGGCACCTGGAGTCCCTTCTCGCTGATTGCCGAAATTCGCCAATTCTTCGACAAAACCCTGCTGCTGGCCGGTTGCCTCAACCACGGCCACGAAATTCTCGCCGCCCAGTTGCTGGGAGCCGACTTGGCGTATTTCGGCACGCGCTTTATCGGTACTACCGAAAGCCACGCGCCAGATGCTTATAAAGAGATGCTGCTCACATCGCGCGCCGCCGACATCGTGCACACTCCGGCAGTCTCCGGCGTACCTGCGAGCTTTATGCGCCAGAGCCTGGAAAATGCCGGTTTCGACCTCGCCGCGCTGCAAGGCAAAGGTGAAGTCAATTTCGGTTCCAAACTCAAACCATTGAGTGATGAGGCCAAAGCGTGGAAAACTGTATGGTCCGCCGGTCAGGGCGTCGGTGAAATCGATGATTTACCCAGCGTCGATGAACTCGTCGCCCGCCTGGATGCCGAATACCGCAAAGCACGCGAGCATGCCGCGCAACTGCGCTGGCCACGCTGACCCACTGCACGGCCCGCCGATTGGACGGGCCTGCACACCCTCCCTGATTAAGTGACAAGGATGCCCGCATGAGCGACAACCGTTTCAAGATTGTGTTTGACGGAGCCTTGCTTCCGGGTGTCGAAAGCACCACCGCCAAGCTGAACCTCGCCGAGCTGTTCAAGAGCGATGTCGAGGCGATCGAAAAACTCTTTACCGGCCGCCCGGTCGCGCTCAAACGCGATCTTTCCCGCCCCGATGCCGAAACCTACCTGACGGCATTGAAAAACGCCGGGGTCGACGCACGCATCGAAGCCGAACAGCCCGTGGCGTTCAGCCTCGCTGAAACCCACGAGACGAGCTCCCCTGGCTCCGACTTTTCCCGCTCCGAAGCTTCGCCTTATGCCCCGCCACGCGCAGCGGTTGGCGATGACTTGCCGGAGTTCGCCACACTCAAGGTCTTCACCATCCACGGGCGCATCGGGCGCCTGCGTTATCTGGCCTGGACACTGGCGCTGACCGTCGCGTTGCTGGTAGCCGCAGGCATCATCAGTACCGTCGGCTTCGCAGTGGCGACAGCCTCGCCAACCATAGCCATCATCCTCGGCTCGCTACTGGGTTTCGCACTGTTTGTTGCTCTGGTAGTCGTGAGCGTGCAAATAGGTGTGCAACGCTTGCACGATATGGGCTGGTCTGGCTGGCTGTACTTGCTGAACCTGGTTCCAGTGGTCAATAGCGTGTTCCCTATCCTGTTGCTGGTATTGCCGGGGAACGCGGGTGCCAACCAATACGGCGCACCGCCACCACCGAACTCTACTGCGGTGAAAATCCTGGCCTCGCTGTGGCTGGCGTTTATTCCATTGATGCTCATCATCGGCCTGACCCTGGGCATGAACGGCTACCTGGATCAACTTGAAGCCAACATGGACAGCAGCTACGAAAGCAGCTCAATGACCTCCGATGAAGGCGCCGATCAAAGCGTCATCACTGATGAGGCCGCAGAGCAAAGTGCTGACGACGCAGCCGAACCTGTAGACTCTACGCAACAGTGAAGAAACGCCCGCCTGCCTGTGACGCCACTGTCACAGGCAGGCGACGTTGCGATGGAGAAAGGCATGACCCGTTACGCTCTGATCACCGGCGCCTCCAGCGGCATCGGCCTGGCTTTGGCCGAAGCGCTGGCTCGACGCGGCCGCAGCCTGATTCTCGTGGCCCGTCAACGTGATCAGTTGGAAAGCATTGCCATCGAACTGACCCAACGCTTCGGTGTCGAGGTGTTGTTTCGTGCCTGCGACTTGGGCGAGCCGCTGCGTTTGTCCGGTTTTTTGCTGGAACTCGAAGAAGGCGAGCGGCAGATCGACCTGCTGGTCAACTGCGCAGGCATCGGCACCAGCGGGCCATTTTTGGCCCAGGACTGGATGACCGAGCAAGACCTGATCGAAGTCAACATCCTGGCGCTAACCCGTATGTGCCATGCCCTCGGCAACTCCATGGCGCTGCAAGGCGGCGGGCAGATACTCAATGTCGCTTCGATCGCCGCCTTTCAGCCAGGCCCGTGGATGAGCAGCTACTACGCCAGCAAAGCTTATGTATTGCACTTCTCTGAGGGCTTGCGCGAAGAACTGAAGACCTGCGGCATCAAGGTTTCAGTGCTGTGCCCCGGCCCTACGCGCACCGCGTTCTTCGGCACTGCGCAGATGGACACCGCAAAACTCGACCGCAGCCAGCAGCTAATGAGCCCGGAGGAAGTCGCGCTCTACACCGTACGCGCGCTGGAAAAGAACAAAGCCATCATCATTCCCGGGCGCCGCAACCGCTGGCTGGCATTCAGCCCACGTTTCAGTCCACGCTGGCTGACCCGCAAGATTGCCGGCGCCATCAATAAAGCCTATTGCCCACGCTAACCGCCTGATTACACTTACCTAGACTTTCACCCTGGAGAAACAGCTGTGGATACTCTGTTCACCAAGATCATCAACCGAGAAATACCCGCCAAGATTATCTATGAAGATGATCAAGTCCTCGCCTTCCACGATATCGCCCCACAGGCGCCGGTGCATTTTCTGGTTATTCCGAAAAAGCCGATTCGTACCCTCAATGACTTGACCGAGGAAGACAAAGCCCTGGCCGGCCATATTTTGTTCACCGCCCAGCGCCTGGCAGTGGAACAGGGCTGCGAAAAAGGCTTTCGTGTGGTGATGAACTGCAATGAAGACGGTGGGCAGACTGTCTACCACATCCATATGCACGTGCTGGGTCAACGTCAGATGAACTGGCCGCCGGGTTGAGTGCCCAGGGTCAAATTGACTCAGCGCAAACGCTTCGTCCTCTCTTGCGGTAAACTGGCCGCCGAGATTCTTCCCGGAGGTCAGCATGACTACCCAACGTCACTACTCGCCGATTGACCGTCTGCTGCTGCAAGCCGATATGGCCATGCGCACGCTGTTGCCATTCAGTGGCCAACCGTACCGCCCGTCACCGGCCATCGTACAGCCCGATGCCCAGATGAGCGAAACGGACACCCGCCATGTCGCCGGCCTGATGCGCATCAACCACACCGGCGAAGTGTGTGCCCAGGCGCTGTATCAAGGCCAGGCATTGACCGCCAAATTGCCGCAGGTACGTGCAGCGATGGAGCATGCGGCCGAGGAAGAGATCGACCACCTGGCCTGGTGCGAACAACGTATCCGCCAATTGGGCAGCCACCCCAGCGTGCTGAACCCACTGTTTTACGGTTTGTCATTTGGTATCGGTGCCGCCGCTGGTTTGATCAGCGACAAAGTCAGCCTCGGATTTGTCGCCGCGACAGAACATCAGGTGTGCAAGCATCTGGATGAGCATCTTGAGCAACTGCCGGCCGAAGATGAAAAATCCCGCGCCATCCTTGAGCAGATGCGCATCGATGAAGAACACCATGCAGATAGCGCGCTGGACGCAGGCGGTTTCCGCTTTCCAGCACCGGTGCGCTTCGGCATGAGCGTTTTAGCCAAGGTCATGACCAAAAGCACCTACAGGATCTAAACCCAAAAAAGGGCGCTCGAAGCGCCCTTTCTTTTGCCAATTACCGCAATCAGCCCAACTCGATGATTTCATAATCGTGAGTGATGGCCACACCCGCGGCCCCCAGCATGATCGACGCCGAGCAATACTTCTCGGCCGACAGCTCGATGGCACGCTTGACCTGGGCGTCCTTCAACGCCCGGCCCTTGACCACGAAATGCATATGGATCCTGGTAAATACCTTGGGGTCTTCAGTGGCGCGCTCGGCTTCCAGGAAGGCTTCGCAGCTTTCCACTGCCTGGCGGGACTTCTTCAAGATGCTGACCACATCAAAATTGCTGCAACCGCCAACACCCAGCAGCAACATTTCCATCGGGCGTACACCCAGGTTACGGCCACCGGCTTCCGGCGGACCGTCCATGACCACCACATGGCCACTGCCCGACTCACCGAGGAACATGGCTTCGCCCGCCCATTGGATGCGTGCCTTCATCGCCCAGACTCCACTGCTAAAAAAGGGTCGCCAGCTTAGCACAGGCCCTTGAAACAGCAGCGCCCCGGATAAAATCGATAAATGACTGCGTTTGCCGCTAAATTGGCTAATCGAGGCAGAATGTGTCTGGTAAGCTGGCGCCAAATCAATGGCGCATTGCCATGATTCTTACAACCGGCATCAATGCCAATGCCGCTGGATAAAAACAACGCCACTTACACCGTGCAGTCTTTTCGGGATACAACCATGGTTGCTCTTACTCCCACACCCAAGATCAAGAACCTCGACAAGCTATTGATGCATTGTCAGCGTCGGCGTCATCCGGCCAAACACAACATCATCTGCGCCGGCGAGCGCTCGGAAACCCTGTTCTTCATTATCAAGGGCTCAGTCACCATCCTGATCGAAGATGAAGACGGTCGCGAAATGATCATTGCCTACCTCAACACCGGCGATTTCTTCGGAGAGCTGGGGTTGTTTGAACAAGCAGGCAAAGAACAGGAGCGTAGCGCCTGGGTACGGACCAAAGTCGAGTGCGAGGTGGCCGAGATCAGCTATGCGAAATTTCGCGAATTGGCCCAACATGATCCGGATATCTTGTACGCCCTGAGCGGCCAGATCGCCCAGCGCCTGCGCGACACTACGCGCAAGGTCGGCGACCTGGCGTTCTTCGATGTGACCGGTCGTGTGGCGCGTTGCCTGTTGGAGTTGTGCAAGCAACCCGATGCCATGACCCATCCCGACGGCATGCAAATCAAGGTCACCCGCCAGGAGATCGGGCGCATTGTCGGTTGTTCGAGGGAGATGGTCGGCCGCGTGCTCAAGGACTTGGAAGAGCGCAACCTGGTACACGTCAAAGGCAAGACGATGGTGGTATTCGGCACCCGTTAAACCGGCAGGAAGCTGGCCAGCATCTGACGGTACAAGGTATCGAGCCGATTGATCGCATCCGGTGCGGGAAAGGCTTCGTGCAGCGCAATATGGCTCTCGGCGCGAACCCGCTGCTCCAAGCCACAGGCTTGATTGAAGCGGTTGACCGCCGCAATCAACTCCTCACGATCGTTCTCCAGCAACATCGCCCCATGCACCAACCCGACCGGGCGGCCACCGCTTTGTCGCCAACGCTGGGCCGTGCCCACCATTTTGCGGCCATTGAGATTGACGTTGTAACGACCGTCGCAAAAGGCACCGTCAATTTCGCCGACGGATGCATCGCCGCCCAATTCAATCAACAGCTCACAGATCGGCTGGCACAAGCGCTGATAACCCGCCTCGATGCGCCCTTGGTCGCCTTCGCTACGGGGCGGGGCATAGACCAGGGCGATATTGACCGTGGCGCCGGACTGCGGCACCGGCTCACCGCCGGTTTCACGCAGCAATACCGGCCAACCCGCATCGGCCGAGACTTGGCTCGCCACCGCGAAGGCAGGCAGCCGGCTCAAACGGCGCGGCATAACGAGCGCTTGGTCGCTGGGCTGCCAGAACAGCAGCCCGAATTCCTGCTCTTGCGCGCAAACGGCTGCCAATAGGGCTTGCTCGGCGGCAAGGCCTGCTTCGACAGTCATGATCACGGGCTGGAGCATCGAGCACCTACCTATCTGAATAAACACAAAACCCAATGTGGGAGCAGGCTTGCCTGCGATAGCGGTGTGTCAGCAACACAGAGGTTGGCTGACCCGCCGCTATCGCAGGCAAGCCAGCTCCCACAGTTTCGAGCGTATTTCACATCAATCCAATGTCGAACTGCTGATCGTCGTACCGCGCTCCGGAAAGAACAGGCGCTGCAGTTCTGCTCCCGGGTTCTCGGCGCGCATGAATGTCTCGCCCACCAGGAATGAATAAACGCCGCTGATTTCCATCAGTTCCACATCGGCACGGTTGACGATGCCACTCTCGGTAATCACCAGGCGGTCGCGAGGAATACGCGGCAACAGATCCAGGGTATTTTCCAGGCTGACTTCAAAGGTATGCAGGTTACGGTTATTGACCCCCACCAGCGGGGTGTCGAGGGTTTTCAATGCGCGCTCCAGCTCATCGCCGTCATGCACCTCAACCAACACATCCAGGCCGACACTTTTGGCCACGGCCGCCAACTCCGCCATCTTCACGTCATCCAGCGCCGAGACGATCAGCAATACGCAGTCGGCGCCCAGAGCACGGGCTTCGACGATCTGGTACGGGTCAACCATGAAATCCTTGCGGATCACCGGCAACTTGCACGCCGCGCGAGCTTGTTGCAGGAATAGGTCGCAACCCTGGAAGTAGTCGATATCGGTCAACACAGACAGACAAGTCGCCCCGCCCTTCTCATAGCTGACGGCGATTTCAGCTGGTACGAAGTTTTCGCGGATCACGCCTTTGCTCGGCGAGGCTTTCTTGACCTCGGCGATCACTGCCGGTTGCTTGAGCTTGGCCTGGGCGATCAGAGCATTGGCAAAGCCACGCGGCGCATCAGCGGTTTTAGCCTGCGCCTCAAGCTCAGCCAGGCTCACACGGGCGCGGCGTTCGGCCACTTCCTCGGCCTTGCGGGCCAGGATCTTTTCCAGAACGGTTGGCACACTCATCCCTCATTCTCCATCTTGAATACGGCAGTGAATGCACCCAGCTCTTCGAGCTTCTCTCGAGCCAGACCGGTGTGCAGCGCATCGTGGGCCAACGCGACACCTTCCTTAAGACTATAGGCATGGTCGGCTGCGTAAAGTGCCGCGCCAGCATTCAGAACGATCATTTCCGCAGCTTTCTGACCGTTTTCGGTTTTGCGACGCCCCAGGGCATCGCGAATCAGTTCCAGCGAAGCTGCCGGGCTCTCCACTGCCAGACCGTGCAAACTCTGGCTTTTCATGCCCAAGTCTTCAGGCTCGACCCAGTATTCGGTGACCTCGTCGTTTTTCAGCTCTGCAACAAAGGTCGGCGCCGCCAGGCTGAACTCGTCCAGGCCGTCTTTGGAATGCACTACCAGCACATGCTTGCTGCCCAAGCGCTGCAAGACTTCGGCCAGCGGCCGGCACAACGCCTGGCTGAACACTCCCACCACCTGATGCTTCACACCGGCCGGATTCGTAAGCGGGCCAAGCATGTTGAACAGGGTACGCAGGCCAAGGTCCTTGCGCGGGCCGGCCGCGTGTTTCATGGCGCCGTGATGAGATTGGGCAAACATGAAGCCGATGCCAACGCTGTCGATACAGCGCGCGACTTGCACAGGCGTGAGGTTCAGATAGATGCCGGCCGCTTCCAGCAAGTCGGCACTGCCGCTCTTGCCGGACACCGCGCGGTTACCGTGCTTGGCAACGGTGCAACCAGCGGCGGCCACCACGAAGGATGACGCTGTCGATACGTTGAAAATATTCGCACCGTCACCGCCGGTGCCGACCACATCGACGACGCCGTCGAGGGTCTTGAGCTCAACCTTGTCCGCCAGCTCGCGCATCACCGAGACCGCGCCGACGATTTCGTCGATGCTCTCGCTCTTCATGCGCATTGCCATCATAAAGGCGCCGATCTGCGCGTCGGTGCATTGACCGGTCATGATTTCGCGCATCACATCGCTCATTTCAGCGGTGCTCAGGTCCAGATGGCCGACGATACGGCTCAGGGCAGTCTTGATATCCATGAAAAGTCCTTAGCGCGTGCCGCCGCTCTGCTTGAGAAAGTTGGCGAACAGCTCGTAGCCCTGCTCGGTCAGGATTGATTCAGGGTGAAACTGCACCCCTTCGATGTTCAGTGTCTTGTGACGCAGGCCCATGATCTCGTCGACCGAACCGTCTTCCAACTGGGTCCAGGCGGTCAGTTCCAGGCATTCAGGCAAGGTGTCACGCTTGACCACCAGCGAGTGGTAACGGGTCACCGTCACCGGCATGTTCAGGCCTTGGAATACACCAAGGTCCTTATGAAACACCGGGCTGGTCTTGCCATGCATCACCTGACGCGCACGCACCACATCGCCGCCAAACGCCTGACCAATGGACTGGTGACCCAGGCACACGCCCAGGATCGGCAGCTTGCCGGCGAAATACTGGATGGCTTCCAGCGAGATACCCGCCTCGGTCGGCGTGCAAGGGCCAGGCGAAACCACAATGCGCTCAGGGTTCAGGGCGGCGATTTGCGCAACGGTGAGTTCATCATTGCGCACCACCTTGACATCCGCGCCCAGCTCGCCCAGGTACTGCACAACGTTGTAGGTAAAGGAATCGTAGTTATCAATCATCAGCAACATGTGGGTTCAAACCTCTTGAATTCACTGATTTCAAATGACCGCCTTCCAGAAGGGTAACCCGCTGCCAAACGCACGTTCCGGTTGCCGGGGTTGGCCGGCAAGGGGCGTCAGACACAGGGTGAAGAAGGCAAATCGGTACAGGTCCGGCCAGGCCGGCAGAGAAAAATGTCAGGCGCGCCAACGCCAACGGGCGTGTGCCTTGACTACTCGCATCAAGAGTTTGCTGATGATCAACACGGGGAGGGTCTCATTCATACATTCAGGCACAGTAACGTAGCCTCGCCAGCGGTGCAATATGGAGCAGCAAATACGGGGGCCTGCGTAGACGCATTCCGCATATCTCTAAAGAAAATGCCGGAAGTTTTGCTAGTGTTTCGTTTCCTGCATAAAAACAACCAAATGGAATTCTCATGCTCAAACCAGCGTTTTTCACACCCCTTGCCGGCTGCCTCTTGGCACTGGCCTGCACCCAAACCTTTGCCGCCCCGTCACCTTATTCAGCCATGGTGGTTTTCGGCGACAGCCTGGCCGATGCAGGCCAGTTCCCCGATGGTTCGAATGGCTCGACACTACGTTTTACCAACCGGACAGGTCCAAACTTCCAGGGTGAGTACGGCCTGGTTTCATCAACCCTGTTGGGCACCAAACTGGGTGTGGCCCCCAACGACTTGAATGCCTCCACCTCACCGGTTCGGGCGGCCCAAGGCTTGCCAGATGGAAGCAACTGGGCGGTCGGTGGCTACCGCACCGATAACATCCTGGACTCTATTACCTCGGTCTCCAACGCCGCGATCCCACCCGGAAATCCTGGCGGTGGCACAGTGTTGCGCAGTCGCCAGGGCTATCTACCGGCTAACGGCGGACGAGCCGACCCGAACGCGCTCTACTTCCTTTCCGGTGGTGGCAATGACTTCCTTCAGGGCCGCGTGCTCAGCCCCGCGCAAGCAGTCGCCGCCGGCGGGAGACTGGCCGACAGTGCCCAAGTGCTGCAGCAAGCCGGTGCGCGTTACATCATGGTGTGGATGCTGCCCGACCTGGGGCTGACGCCCGCCATCAACGGCACCCCACAGCAGGCCGCGACCTCTGCCCTGAGCAATATTTTCAACCAATCGCTGGTACAGCGCCTGTCGCAAATCGATGCCCAGGTTATTCCACTGAACATCCCGCTGCTATTGAACGAAGCCTTCGCCGATCCTGCGCGCTTCGGCCTCGCAACCGGGCAAAACCTGACCGCCACCTGCTTCAGCGGCAACAGCTGCACCGCCAACCCGGTCTATGGCATCGGCGGTACCAACCCGGACCCGACCAAGCTGGTCTATAACGACTCGGTCCACCCCACCGTAGCCGGGCAACAGCTGATCGCCGACTATGCTTACTCGCTGCTCGCAGCGCCCTGGGAGCTGACCTTGCTGCCGGAAATGGCCCAAGGCACGTTGCGCGCCCATCAGGACGAACTACGCAACCAATGGCAAGCAGACAACGGCCACTGGCAAGCCGTCGGCCAATGGCGCGCAATCGTGGCCGGCGGCGGTCAGCGCCTGGACTTCGATGATCAGAGCAGTTCAGCCAGTGGTGACGGCAGCGGCTATAACCTGAATATCGGTGGCAGCTACCGGCTTGATGACAATTGGCGTGTGGGCGTTGCAGCCGGCCTGTACCGGCAGACACTCGAAGCCGAGGCCAGCGACTCGGACTACAAGCTCAACAGCTACATGGGCACGGCATTCGCGCAATATCAGCACAATCAATGGTGGGCCGACGCCGCGTTAACGGGTGGCAAGCTGGACTTCGACAGCCTCAAACGCAAGTTCGCCCTGGGCGTCAACGAAGCGTCCGAGAAAGGCGACACCGACGGTTGGCTCTGGGCCTTGAGCGCTCGCTTGGGTTACGACCTTGCTGCACCGGGTAGCGATTGGCACCTGTCACCCTTCGTCAGCGCCGATTACGCACGCGTCGAAGTGAATGGCTACTCGGAGAAAAACAGTCGCTCCACCGCACTGACCTTTGATGACCAACAACGCGACTCCAGGCGCCTGGGCGTCGGCCTGCAAGGTAGCTACCGCATCACCCCGCAAACCCAGGTATTTGGCGAAGTGGCCCACGAGCATGAGTTCGAAAATGACACCCAGAAGGTGAACATTTCGCTCAACAGTGTTCAGGGGATCGACTTCAAGCTGGACGGCTACACGCCTCGCAGCAACTCTGACCGTTTGAGCCTTGGGGTCAGCCACAAACTGACTCAGGAGCTGGCGTTGCGGGCGGCATATAACGTGAGGAAGGATGACAACCTGACCCAGCAAGGGGTCAATGTGGGGGTGAGTCTGGATTTCTAAATACCACGCAAAACAAATGTGGGAGCTGGCTTGCCTGCGATGGCGGTGGATCAGTCACTGAATATCTCGACTGATACACCGCCATCGCGGGCAAGCCCGCTCCCACACTTTTTATTCCAGCTTTAGTCTTGTGGGGTTTGCTCTGCCAGCGCCACAGCACGAAACATCGCCCGGCGCTTGTTCAAGGTTTCTTCCCACTCAAGGGCCGGCACCGAGTCCGCCACAATCCCGCCACCGGCCTGTACATGCAGTTCGCCATCCTTGATCACCGCGGTGCGGATCGCGATCGCAGTGTCCATATTGCCGTTCCAGGCGAAGTAACCGACGGCACCGCCATACACGCCACGCTTGACCGGCTCCAGTTCGTCGATGATTTCCATCGCACGGATTTTCGGTGCGCCCGACAAGGTGCCCGCCGGCAAAATCGCGCGCAGTGCATCCATCGCCGTCAGCCCGGCCTTCAGTTCGCCAGTCACGTTGGACACGATGTGCATCACGTTGGAGTAGCGCTCAATGACCATCTTCTCGGTCAACTTCACCGAACCGATTTCTGAAACACGCCCGGTGTCATTGCGCCCCAGGTCGATCAGCATCAGGTGCTCGGCGATTTCCTTGTCATCGCTGAGCAGGTCTTCTTCCAGCGCCAGGTCTGCCTCTTCGGTTGCGCCACGTGGGCGTGTGCCGGCAATCGGGCGTACGGTGATCAGGTTATCTTCGACACGCACCAGCACTTCCGGCGAGCTGCCCACCACGTGGAAGTCGCCAAAGTTGAAGAAGTACATATACGGCGTCGGGTTGAAGCACCGCAGCGCACGGTACAGGTCGATCGGCGCGGCCTTGAAGTCGATGGACATGCGTTGTGACGGCACCACTTGCATGCAGTCACCGGCGAGGATGTATTGCTTGATGGTATCGACTGCGCGCTCGTAGTCATCCTGCGTAAAGCTGGAGCGAAACACCGGGTCGGCCGCGGGTGGGCGACTCAGGTCGAGGCCGCGACGCGGGGTGATCGGCTGGCGGAGTTTTTCCAGCAGCTCCTGCAGACTGGCCTGGCCTTGCTCGAAGGCATCCGCTTGAGCAGGGTCGGCAAGGACAATCGCATGCATCTTGCCGGCAAGGTTGTCGAACACCACTACTGCGTCGGAGACCATCAGCAAAATGTCCGGCACACCCAATGGGTCTGGGTTCGGACATTTCCCAAGACGCTTTTCGACATAGCGCACGCAGTCATAGCCGAAATACCCCACCAGGCCACCATTGAAACGCGGCAGGCCGGCAATGGTCGGTACGTTGTAGCGCGCCTTGAAAGCTTCGACGAAGGCCAGCGGGTCTTCAACGTCATGGCTTTCGATCTCTACGCCATCGTGGGTGATGCTGACATGATGGTCGTGCACGCGCAGCACTGTGCGGCATGGCAGGCCGATGATCGAGTAACGGCCCCATTTCTCGCCGCCCTGTACCGATTCGAGCAGGTAAGAGTTGGGCGCATCGGCAAGCTTCAGATAAATCGACAACGGCGTGTCGAAGTCGGCCAGGGTTTCGCAGGCCAGGGGAATACGGTTATAGCCGGCAGCGGCCAAACGCAGGAATTCTTCACGGATCATGGGGGAGCCTCGTGGCTTGAGGGTCAAACGGTCAGGTAGGCAAACGTGCCGCAGCGCGGCGAGAATCAGTCAGGCGCGCCAACGCCAGCGGGCCAGGGCCTTGATGACTTTCATCCAGAGTTTGCGAGTGACCACCACGATGGCGTTTCCAGAAGGGGACGGATCAATGTCGGGCAACGTTATCTCAGCGCCCGCTCCCAGGCAACCGGGGATTAGCAGGCGCAGATCATCAATCACCAGCGCCGGCGACTCTTCGGCAATCGGGCGCCCGTGGTTGTAGCCGTAGCTCAAGGCTACGCACTGTACGCCTGCAGCTTTTGCCGCCAGTACATCACTGCGCGAATCGCCGACAAACAATGACTGGGACGCCGGGATATTCGCCATTTTCATCACAAAGAACAGTGCGGCCGGGTCAGGCTTCTTCTGCGGCAAGGTATCACCACCGATGATCCAGCGAAAATAACGGCCGATTTTCATCTGGTCCAACAGCGGCGCGACAAAGCGCTCCGGCTTGTTGGTGATCAAGGCCATTTCCACACCCTGCTTGCTCAGCCATTTGAGAGTGTCACGCACGCCGGGGTAGACCACGGTGAGTTCGTGGCCGTTTTCGTACGCGACATTGAACAGCTCCAGAGCGTGCTCGGCTTCCACCTCATCGACACCCGAAGCGTCGATATTGTTGGCCAGGGCCCGGCGCACCAGCATCGGCGCGCCGTTGCCGACCCACTCACGCACCGACTCGATCCCCGCCGGCTTGCGCCCCAGTTTGAGCAGCATCTGGTCCACCGCCGCTGCCAGGTCAGGCACCGAGTCGATCAGCGTACCGTCCAGATCGAACATCACCAGCCGTGGCAGCTTGCCGGGGAACAGCTGCTCGAAGCCGCTCATGGACGCGTCAGCGCCAGTTCGGCACGCATCGTGTCGATGACGGCCTGGTAGTCCGGTGCGTTGAAGATCGCCGAGCCTGCCACGAAGGTATCGGCGCCGGCGGCAGCGATTTCACGAATATTGTTGACGTTGACCCCGCCGTCGATCTCCAGGCGGATATCGCGCCCTGAGGCGTCGATCAGCGCTCGCGCTTCACGCAGCTTGTTCAGGGTGCCCGGGATGAATTTCTGCCCGCCGAAACCTGGGTTGACGCTCATCAGCAGCACCATGTCGACCTTGTCCATCACGTACTCAAGTACGTTCAGCGCAGTGGCCGGGTTGAACACCAGGCCCGCCTTGCAGCCGCCTTCGCGGATCAGTTGCAGGGTGCGGTCGACGTGCAGCGTGGCTTCCGGGTGGAAGGTAATGTAGGTCGCGCCGGCCTCGATGAAGTCACCGATGATGCGGTCCACGGGGCTGACCATCAGGTGGGCGTCGATCGGCGCGGTGATGCCGTATTTGCGCAGCGCTGCGCAGACCATCGGGCCTATGGTCAGGTTGGGTACGTAGTGGTTGTCCATGACATCGAAGTGCACGAAGTCGGCACCCGCGGCCAACACCTTGTCCACTTCCTCACCCAGGCGGGCGAAGTCGGCGGAGAGAATCGATGGAGCAATGACGAAGGGCTGCATGACGCACCTTTTTTGAGCTAAATCACGATGGCGCGCATTGTATACCTCATGCTTTGCTGCGCGCACCGTGACCTACCTCAACGGTTAGTAAGCCGCCCGGTAGATTTTCTCGATATCGGCCGCGCTGAGCTGACGCGGGTTATTGCGCATCAGACGCTCAATGCCCGCAGCTTCCGTGGCCATGGCCGCAATGGCGTCTTCGGGCACCCCGAAACTGCGCAGCCCGGCGGGGATCTCGACGGCGGCGCATAGTCGCGTCATTGCCTCCACGGCCTGGTCGGCAGCCTCGTTGACACTCAGCCCCGTCACATTCACGCCCATGGCTTGGGCAATATCCTGCATACGTTCGACGCAGGCCAACTTGTTCCAATGCATGACGTACGGCAGCAACAGCGCATTGCTCACACCATGGGCAATATTGAAACGCCCGCCCAACGGGTAAGCCAGCGCATGCACGGCACCGACTCCGGCATTCCCGAATGCCATGCCGGCCATGAGGCTGGCAGTAGCCATGTCATCACGGGCCTGCAGGTTGGCCGGGTTGGCGTAAGCCTTGGGCAGCGCGTTGGCAATCAGCTTGATGGCGCCGATGGCCAGGGCGTCGGTGATCGGCGAGGCGTTCAGTGACAGATAGGACTCAATGGCATGCACCAAGGCGTCCACACCACTGGCCGCGGTGACACTGCGCGGGCAGGTCAGAGTCATTTGCGGGCTGATCAGCGCGACATCCGGCAGCAGGTAGTCGCTGACGATGCCTTTTTTCAGCTGTGCGGCCTTGTCGGAGAGGATCGCCACATTGGTCACCTCCGAACCGGTGCCCGCCGTGGTCGGGATGGCGATCAGCGGCGGGCCCTTGCGCGGCACCTGGTCGACCCCGAACAAATCCGCCAGCGCACCGTGGTAGCCGGCATACGCCGCCACGCTCTTGGCGATATCGATGGCGCTGCCGCCGCCCACACCAATGAGGCCGTCATGCCCGCCTTCGCGGTACGCACGCATGCAGTCTTCGACGATGGCGATTTCCGGGTCGGGCAGTACGCGATCGAAGATTTCGTAAGCACGATCGCCCAGCTGTTCGAGGGCCAGGGCCACGGTGCCAGACTTGACCAGGGCCGCATCAGTAACGATCAGCGGGTTATCCACGTCCAGCCGGGTCAGTTCCGCGGCCAATTGCTCGATGGCGCCCGCGCCGGTCAGCAGTTTATGGGCGATCTTGAATGAGGAAGTACTCATGTGCGCGGCCTCTTATGAATGATGGGCTGGCACAAGAATAGCTGCCCATCGCGTGTTGTCTGCCATTCACTGGTTGAATGGTCATCGCCGATAACCTGCTGGCAGAAAACCACGCCCCACATCACTGACAAATACTGACCAACCCATTAGGCTGCTCACATCACTTATGGCCGGAAATTAACGATGCTTTTTCTCCACCGTTCGGCACTGCCAACGTTGTGCCTGTCGCTACTATGTGCCAGCGCCCTGCCTGTTCACGCCTCCGACGCGCCCGCGCCCGCTGCCGAAAAACCTGCTGAGCGCCAACCTCTGCCCGAGCGCAGCCAGTCGCAAGCCAGCGCTCTGGAGCGCCAGATTCCGCAACCGGAACAACAACAGCTGCAAGCCGGTAGCGATTCGTTCCTGGCCCTGTGGAAACCCGCCAACGGCGCAGAGGCCGAAGGTGTGGTGATTATCGTACCGGGCGCCGGGGAGAACGCCGACTGGCCGCAAGCAATCGCCCCCTTGCGGCGCAAGTTACCGGATGCGGCCTGGGGCACCTTGAGCCTGTCACTGCCGGACGTAAATGTAGACACCTTGCCGCCACGGGTCATCGAACCGCCAAAAGCTGCGGTCGACACCAGCAGCAAGGACGGCAGCACGGCTGCCAAACCTGTCGAACAGGCCGCCAGCGCCGAGGCCGAAGGCACTGATCCGGCGGTGGTGCCGGATGCGGATGAACAGGACAAGACCGACGCCAAGCGCATCTTCGACCGCATCGACGCCGCCGTCGCCTTCGCCCAGACCCAAAGCGCCCGCAGTGTGGTGCTGCTCGGCCACGGCACCGGTGCCTGGTGGGCCGCACGTTACCTGAGCGAGAAACAGCCATCCCAGGTGCAGAAGCTGATCATGGTGGCCGGGAAGACGCCGGCGGCTCGCCAACCGGACCTGCAACAACTGGCGCCGAGCTTGAAGGTGCCCACGGCGGATGTGTTTTATCAAGACACACCCCAGGAACGCAAAAACGCGCAGGAGCGTATCCAGGCGGCCAAGCGCTCGAAGAATGACGGTTACAAGCAGGTATCGCTCACGGCGTTGCCCGGCAATAGCGCAGCAGAGCAGGAACAGTTGTATCGGCGGGTTCGCGGATGGCTCAGCCCGCAGGGCGGCGCAGACTGATCATGTCTTCGAACCTGTTGCAGAAACAATGTGGGAGGGGCCTCTCAGGCCGATAGCCTCAGCGAAAATCCCGACGCTCGCGAATCAACGCGTAAGCGTTATGCAGCTCCCGGGTGCGTTCGGTGGCTTCACGCACTTGTGCAGGGCTGGCGCCCGTGCCGGCGATCTTGTCCGGGTGGTGGCGGCTGAGGAGGCGACGGTAGGCGCGTTTGATCACCGAGGGCTCAGTGGTCGCCGTCACACCCAGAACCCGCAACGCCTCCTGATAGGCTCCACCACGATTGGCCAGCGGCTTGCGCTGCGGCGCGTAATCGGTTGCCAGTGCCTGGAGTTGTTGCGGCGTCCAGCCCAGCCATTTGCCCCACAGGTCGATCAGGTCGCGCTCGGCGTCATCCGCCCGCCCGTCCGCCCAGGCCATGCGCCAACAGGCACGTAGCACGCCTTCCGCCGCATGGGGTTGCGCCTTGAGCACACGCAGGTAGCTGCGCACACGGTCGCTGCCAGACTTGCCCCGGTTGAAGGCGCTGATAGCGCGACGCTGGGCCGGCTCGGACATATCCAAGGCGCGCATCTCCTGACGCGCCTGCTGGATATGCCCATCCACAACCCGGCCGTTACTCTTGGCCAACCGCCCCAACAGCACAAACAACAGTTCGTCGTTGCGCAACGCCGGGCGCCCGCCCAGGCGTTCGCGCAACTGCGCCCAACTGTGCAGTTGCAGGCGACGATCCAGCGCCTGCCCCAGCAATGCACCCAACAAGGCCCCCGGAATACTGGCAATGGCAAAGCCAGCCCCGGCGCCGATCAGCGTCCCTGGCCACAACATCCTACTGCTCCGCTGTCAGCAAGGTTTCGACTTGCGCCAGACGCTTCAGCGTCCCGACATCCACCCAGCGTCCCGTCATGTGCTCCCCCGTTACCAGACCTTTAGCCATGGCCGCACGCAACAGCGGCGCCAACTTGAAGGCACCGGCGCTGCAACCCGCGAACAATTTGGGGTCGAGCACTGAAATGCCACTGAAGGTCAGGTTATCGGCACCGGGCGCGGCATCATGAAGCAGACCTTTATCCAGGTAGAAATCCCCGCCTGACGGGTGGTGCTCAGGGTTGTCGACCATCACCAAGTGCGCCAGGCCCTGGATCGGCTGCCCGAGGCGGGTAAAATCGTAGTCAGTCCAGATATCGCCATTGACCACCAGGAAGGGGTCATCCCCCAGCAGCGGCAACGCCTGGAATATCCCGCCCCCCGTTTCCAGCGGCTCCCCCTCCGGCGAGTAGCGGATGCGCAGCCCGAACTGGGCGCCGTCACCCAAGTACTTCTCAATTTGCTGGCCTAGCCAGGCATGATTGATCACGATCTCGGTAAAGCCGGCCTTCGCCAAAGCTTCAAGGTGATACTCGATCAACCGCTTGCCGCCGGCTTGCACCAGCGGCTTGGGCGTATGCAGGGTGAGCGGACGCATGCGCTCGCCCTTGCCCGCCGCAAGGATCATCGCCTTCATACAATGGCCTCGGCGGGCTGGCGCAGGCTGGCGAGCAGTTCGCCCAGTTCGCTCAACTCGGGTCGGTCGGCGAGCACCGCGTCTATATAAGCAAAGAAACGCGGCACGTCGGCCAGGTAGCGCGGTTTGCCGTCACGGTGGCAAATACGCGAAAAAATACCGATGACCTTGAGATGACGCTGCACGCCCATCAGGTCGCTGGCGCGCAGAAAGTCTTCGAAGTCGTCCTGCACCGGGATCCCCAACTGCCCGGCGCGCTGCCAGTAGCCGTGCTGCCATTCACGCACACGCGCCTGGGGCCAACTGAGGAAGGCGTCCTTGAACAGGCAGGTAATGTCATAAGTCACCGGGCCGTAGACTGCATCTTGAAAATCCAGTACGCCGGGGTTCGGCTCACTGATCATCAGGTTGCGCGGCATATAGTCGCGATGCACCAGCACCTTGGGCTGCGCCAGGGCACTGTCGATCAATTTTTCGCTGACGCGTTGCCAGAGGGCTTGTTGCTCAGCGTCGAAGTCGATCCCCAGGTGACGGCGCACATACCATTCCGGGAATAATTCAAGCTCGCGACGCAACAAGGCCACGTCGTAGCTGGGCAATGGTGCGTCCATCGGCAATTGCTGGAAAGCCAGCAGCGCATCGATGGCATCGGCAAATAATTGATCGGCATTTTCAGCGTCAATCACATCCAGATAGGTTTTTCTGCCCAGGTCATTGAGCAAAAGAAAGCCACGAGGCAAGTCTTCTGCATAAATTTTTGGCACATTTATTCCTGATTTCGCCAGCAAATGCGCGATATCGACGAAAGGTTTGCAGTTTTCCTGGGGGGGTGGCGCGTCCATTACGACGAACGTATGGGCACCGCCCTCCCACCGGAAGTAACGCCTGAAACTCGCGTCGCTGCTGGCCGCGGTCAATGTGGCCGGGGGTACGGGGCCCCAGTCCTGAGCGTTGAAGAGGATCGGCAACTGCTCATCCAGCCAGACTTCCAGCTGTTGTAAACGTAGATCTTGCTCGGGCATTACAAGGGTCTCCGACGGCGCTAGCCGTCAAGCGGGGCATGCTTTATTATCACGCATCTTTTTCAGACCATCGAGAGGCGTGCGGCCCAAACCGCGGGCAGATGGCACGCAGGAAGCCCGGACTAATAAGATGGCATTGAAATCCCCCGCGTTTCGTAGAAAATTTCCGTTGCTGGTAACCGGCAGTCTGCTGGCCTTGCAACCTTTCGCCACCTCATTCGTGGTCGCCGCGGAACAGTATGACTGCTCAGTCTCTGCTTCGGGTGCCTGGGATTGCGCGCCGAAGACCGCCGCAGCCCCATTGCCACCGCGCCCGGTGCATGACGGTTCTGCCGTCAGCTCGGCCAACGGCACGCCGCAAGGCAAGGCTGGCGGCAGCGTCGACGCCGAGCCCAAGACCGTGCTGGTCACCGAATCCAAGGGCCGTGGCCTGCGCTCGCGCAGCGCCGACTACAGCCACCTGGACTGGGTGCCTCGCGACAAGCTGACTGCAGCGCAGCTGGCCGAGACCGGCCCTTACTGCGGCGGCGCCTACATCGAGCCGACTCGTCCTGGCATGAACGACAAGACGGACAAGAGCGATGCGCCGACCTTCATCGGTGCCAAGGCCTCGCGTTACGAGCAGGAACAGCAGGTCGCCACCCTGGCCGGTGACGTGGTCATGCGCCAGGGCAGCATGCAGCTTGAAGCGGACGAAGCCAGCCTGTACCAGGCCGAGAACCGTGGCGAGCTGAACGGCAAGGTGCGACTGCGCGACAACGGCGCGCTGATCGTGGGCGACCATGCCCAGGTCCAGCTCGACACCGGCGCCGCCCAGATCGACAACGCCGAATACGTGATGCACAAGTCGCGCATTCGCGGTAACGCCCTGTACGCCAAGCGTGCCGAGAACGCGATCATCCGTCTCAAGGACGGTACGTACACCACCTGCGAGCCGGACAGCAACGCCTGGCAGCTCAAGGGCAACAACATCACGTTGAACCCGGCCACCGGTTTCGGTACGGCCACCAACGCGACGTTGCGGGTCAAGAACATCCCGATCCTGTACACCCCGTACATCTACTTCCCGATCGACGACCGTCGTCAATCCGGCTTCCTGCCGCCGAGCTTCAGCACCGGCAGCGAGACTGGCTTTACGCTGGTAACGCCGTACTACTTCAACCTGGCACCGAACTACGATGCCACGTTGTACCCGCAATACATGACCAAGCGCGGCTTGTTGATGGAGGGCGAATTCCGCTACCTGACCAAGTCGAGTGAAGGGCAGTTTGGTGGGGCGTATCTCAATGATGATAGCGACGAGCGGAAGAAGCAGACCGATTACGAAAAAACCCGTTATATGCTCAATTGGCAGCATAAGGGTGGGTTGGATTCGCGCCTGACGACTCAGGTCGATTACACCAAGATCAGTGATCCTTTCTACTTCCAGGACTTGAAGTCGTATCAGGAAGGCGTTGAGAGCCAGGACTACCTGAATCAGCAAGGCTCGGTGACCTACCGTGGTGACAGCTATCAAGCTCGCGTGAATCTGCAGTCGTATCAATTGGCGACGATTTCGCAGATCACTCCGTATGACCGTTTGCCGCAGATCACCTTCAATGGTCAACTGCCGTATCACCCGGGTGGGCTCAACTTCTCCTACGAGACTGAAGCCGTAAGATTTGACCGAGACCTTCGAAAGGGTAATGTGGTCAATGAAGACGGCGGGCCGTTCAACGAAGATGGCACCATCGGTGAACGACGCCTGGATACCTACGTAAACGGCCTGACCCGTGCAAACGGAACACGCTTGAACGTAGCTCCCGCTGTCGAGTACCCAATGAACTGGAGCTATGGCTTCATTACGCCGAAACTCAAGTACGTCTATACCAAATATGATCTTGACCTCGATAGCATAGGCAAGGGTGACATTGTCCGCGCGCAACAGGCTGCTGCTCAGCCTGGCGCAGCCCCTTATGCCGGCGGCGTGTTCAAAAGTTCACAAGATCGTGCAGTCCCGATCGCCAGCATCGACAGCGGCCTCTACTTTGACCGCACCACCAATTGGTTCGGCAAGGACTACAACCAGACCCTTGAGCCTCGCGCCTTCTATCTTTACGTACCAAACAAAGATCAAAGCGATATTCCGGTCTTCGATACGGGTGAGTACTCGTTCAGCTACTCCTCCCTGTTCCGCGATAATCGTTTCAGCGGGTCAGACAGGATCGGTGATGAGAATAAGCTTTCCCTGGGCGTAACCAGCCGCTGGATCGAAGAAAACGGCTTTGAACGCCAGCGTGTTTCCGTCGGTCAGGCTGTGTACTTCAAGGATCGCGAAGTCCAACTGCCGGGTGTATTGGCCGCTGATCGCGACGATGCACGCTCAAACGTCTCGCCTATCGCTCTGGAATACGCGTTCCGCTTCAACCGCGATTGGCGTGCAACAGCCGACTACAACTGGGACCCGGAAAGCCACGCCCCTCGTTCGGGCAGCGCGATGTTCCACTACCAGCCGGAAGACAACCCGAACAAGGTCGTCAACCTCGGCTATCGCTATCGCAACGACCAGGTGGTCTACAACCAGCTGACCGGCAAATGGCAGTTTGGTGGTGATTACGGCCAACCAAGTGATCCGAACTATGTGAAGGATTACTACAAAATCCAGCAACACGACTTCTCGATGATGTGGCCGATCATTCCTCAGTGGAACCTGATCACCCGCTGGCAGTATGACTATGCCCGCAACCGCACCCTGGAAGCCTTCGGTGGTTTCGAGTACGACAACTGCTGCTGGAAACTGCGCGTCATCAATCGCTATTGGGTTTCCAACGACGAATACAGCCAGATCGCCCCGCTTAACGAAAAGGGTGACCACGGGCTCTTCTTCCAGATCGTCCTTAAAGGACTCGGCGGCCTGACCGGCGCCAAGGTAGAGAGCTTCCTCGACAAAGGCATTGAAGGTTATCGTGAACGTGAAGACAAAGCTTTCTGAGTGTTTGCGCCCGCTAGTGCTGGGCGCGCTGTTCCTGGGTACTGTTTCGGCACACGCCGCGGTTCAACAGCTGGATAAAGTAGCGGCCATTGTCGACAACGACGTGATCATGCAGAGCCAGCTGGACCAACGGGTCAAGGAAGTTCAGCAAACCATCGCCAAGCGTGGCGGTGGTGTGCCGCCGACCAGCGTCCTGGAACCCCAGGTGCTGGAACGCCTGATCGTTGAAAACCTGCAACTGCAGATCGGCGAACGTTCCGGCATCCGGATTTCGGACGAAGAACTGAACCAGGCCGTCGGCACCATCGCTCAACGCAACAACATGAGCATTGATCAGTTCCGCGCCGCGCTGGCTCACGATGGCTTGTCCTATGAGGACGCCCGCGACCAGATCAAGCGCGAGATGATCATCAGCCGTGTGCGCCAGCGCCGTGTGGCCGAACGGGTCCAGGTATCGGAGCAGGAAGTGAAGAACTTCCTGGCCTCGGACCTTGGCAAGATGCAGCTCTCCGAAGAACTGCACCTGGCCAATATTCTTATTCCTACCCCTGACGCCGCCAACTCCGAGCAACTGAATGCCGCTGCGGCCAAGACCCAAGCGGTGTACGACCGCCTGAAAGCCGGTGCTGACTTTGCCCAGACCGCCATTGCCGTCTCCGGCAGCGATAACGCACTGGACGGCGGTGACATGGGCTGGCGTAAAGCCGCACAGCTGCCGCCTCCGTTCGATCGCGAGCTGAGCTCCATGGAAGTCGGCGGCATCACCCAACCGGCACGTACCCCAGGTGGCTTCATTATCCTCAAGCTGCTGGGCAAGCGCGGCGGCGAGACCTCGCTGAAAGACGAAGTACACGTTCGTCACATCCTGGTCAAACCAAGCGAAATCCGTACCGAGGCACAAACCAAGGAACTGGCGCAGAAGATCTACGACCGCATCGAAAGCGGTGAAGACTTCGCCACCCTGGCCAAAAGTTTCTCGGAAGACCCTGGTTCTGCCCTTAACGGCGGCGACTTGAACTGGATCGACCCGAAAGCCCTGGTGCCCGAGTTCCAACAGGTCATGGCCGACACACCGCAAGGCGTATTGTCCAAGCCGTTCAAGACTCAATACGGCTGGCATGTCCTGGAAGTCCTTGGCCGTCGCGCCACCGACAACACCAACCAGGCCCGCGAGCAGCAAGCCCTGACCGTGCTGCGTAACCGCAAATACGACGAAGAGCTGCAAACCTGGTTGCGTCAGATCCGTGACGAAGCCTACGTAGAGAACAAGCTGCCAGGCGCCGAGCAAACAGGCACCGACCAGGCAACCCAGTGAAACCCCAGCGTTTCGCGGTGACACCCGGCGAGCCGGCCGGCATTGGTCCAGACCTGTGCCTGCTGCTCGCCTCGCAACCTCAGCCACACCCCCTGATTGCCATTACCAGCCGCGACCTGCTCCTTGAGCGGGCCGCGCAGTTGGGCGTGGCTGTCAACTTGCTGGAAGTGGCACCGGGCAATTGGCCGGACCTGCCCGCCCCGGCCGGCAGCCTGTATGTATGGGACACCCCTTTACAGGCCAAGGTGGTCGCCGGGCAACTGAACAAGGCCAATGCAGCCTTTGTGCTGGAAACCCTGACACGCGCCGGGCAAGGCTGCATCGACGGCGACTTTGCCGGCATGATCACCGCGCCCGTGCATAAAGGCGTGATCAACGAATCCGGCATCGCGTTTTCCGGCCATACCGAATTCCTCGCCGAGCTGACCCATACCGAACAGGTCGTGATGATGCTGGCGACCCGTGGCCTGCGTGTTGCGCTGGTGACCACGCATCTGCCACTGCGCGATATTGCCGACGCCATCACCGCCGAGCGCATAGAGCGCGTCACGCGCATCCTGCATGACGACCTGCAACACAAATTCGGCATTGCCCGACCGCGTATCCTGGTCTGCGGGCTAAACCCCCATGCCGGTGAAGGCGGCCACTTGGGCCATGAAGAAATCGACATCATTGAACCGACCTTAGAGCGCCTGCGCCAAGAAGGCATGGACCTGCGCGGCCCATTGCCTGCAGACACTCTGTTTACCCCCAAATATCTGGAGCACTGCGACGCAGTGCTGGCGATGTACCACGACCAGGGGCTGCCCGTGCTGAAGTACAAAGGCTTCGGCGCTGCAGTCAACGTGACACTGGGCCTGCCGATCATCCGCACCTCCGTCGACCATGGCACAGCCCTGGACCTGGCGGGCAGCGGCAAGATCGATACCGGCAGCCTGCACGTAGCCCTGGAAACCGCCTATCAGATGGCCGAGACCCGTATATGACTGAGCATTACCAACACCGGGCGCGCAAGCGCTTCGGGCAAAACTTCCTGCACGACGCGGGTGTCATCGATCGCATCCTGCGCTCCATCCACGCCAAGCCAGAAGACCGCCTGCTGGAAATCGGCCCGGGCCAGGGCGCGCTGACCCAAGGCCTGCTGGCGAGCGGCGGGCAGCTGGACGTGGTGGAACTGGACAAGGACCTGATCCCGATCCTGAACCAGCAGTTCGCCGGCAAGCCCAACTTCAACCTGCACCAGGGCGATGCGCTGAAGTTCGACTTCAATAGCCTGAATGCCGCCCCCAATAGTCTGCGGGTGGTGGGCAACCTGCCGTACAACATCTCCACACCGCTGATTTTCCACCTGCTGAACAACGCCGGGATCATCCGCGACATGCACTTCATGCTGCAGAAGGAAGTGGTAGAGCGCCTGGCCGCAGGTCCTGGCGGTGGTGATTGGGGCCGTTTGTCGATCATGGTCCAGTATCATTGCCGCGTGGAGCACCTGTTCAACGTCGGCCCGGGCGCGTTCAACCCGCCGCCGAAGGTTGATTCAGCCATCGTACGCCTGGTGCCGCATGCCGTGCTGCCCCACCCAGCCAAGGATCACAAGCTGCTGGAGCGCGTTGTGCGTGAAGCGTTCAACCAACGCCGCAAGACGCTGCGCAACACGCTCAAGGCCCTGCTGAGCAACGCTGAAATCGAAGCTGCCGGTGTCGATGGCAGCCTGCGCCCCGAACAGCTGGACTTGGCCGCGTTCGTACGCCTGGCTGACCAACTGGCGATTCAGCCTGCTCCGACAGAAGGATAAGGCTCAACGCGATCCAATGTGGGAGGGGGCTTGCTCCCGATAGGGGAGTATCAGTGGATACATTTTCAACTGACACATCGCTATCGGGAGCAAGCCCCCTCCCACATTTGGATCACGTATCTGGCCTAGTGCCCACCTCATGGCCTAGACTGACCCGCATCTGCTGTCCCCTGCTTTTAAGGCCTCTTGCATGTCCGATCCTCGCTATCAGATCGACGTCAGCGTCGTCACCCGCTTCCTGGCGGACCAATCGCAACCCGAACAGAACCGCTTTGCCTTTGCCTACACCGTCACCGTAAAAAACAACGGGTTGGTCCCGGCCAAGCTGCTGTCGCGCCACTGGGTCATTACCGATGGCGACGGCCAGGTCGAGGAAGTGCGTGGAGCAGGCGTTGTCGGCCAGCAACCCTTGATCAACAGCGGCGCCAGCCACACCTACAGCAGCGGCACGGTGATGACCTCCAAGGTCGGCACCATGCAGGGCTCGTATCAGATGAAAGCTACCGACGGTCATTTGTTCGACGCAACGATCAAGCCCTTCCGCCTCGCGGTGCCCGGAGCCCTGCACTGATGGCGACGTACGCGGTCGGCGACCTGCAAGGTTGCCTGGAACCTCTCAAGTGCCTGCTCGAGCGCGTAGCCTTTGACCCCGCAAGCGATCGCCTGTGGCTGGTGGGCGACCTCGTCAACCGCGGCCCCCACTCCCTGGAGACCCTGCGCTATCTCTATAGCCTGCGTGACTCGCTGGTATGCGTACTCGGCAACCACGACCTGCACCTGCTCGCGGCCGGCAATAACATCGAGCGCCTGAAAAAGGGCGACACCCTGCGCGAAATCCTCGAAGCGCCGGACCGCGCCGAGTTGTTCGACTGGCTGCGCCGGCAGAAACTCATGCACTACGATGAGGGCCGCAACATGGCCTTGGTGCATGCAGGCATCCCACCCCAGTGGACGCTGAAAAAAGCCCTCAAATGCGCTGCTGAAGTCCAAAGTGCACTGGCCGATGACACCCTGTACACCACCTACCTGGACGGCATGTACGGCAACGAACCGGTGAAGTGGGACAACGACCTCACGGGCGTAACCCGCCTGCGCGTGATCACCAACTACTTTACGCGGATGCGCTTCTGCACCGCTGAAGGCAAGCTGGACCTCAAGAGCAAGGAAGGCGCCGACACCGCGCTACCCGGCTACAAGCCATGGTTCGCCCATAAGGAGCGCAAGACCCGTGATACGAAGATCATCTTTGGTCACTGGGCCGCCCTGGAAGGCAAATGCGACGAACCCGGCGTGTTCGCCCTCGACACCGGCTGCGTATGGGGCGGCGCCATGACCCTGATGAACATCGACACCGGCGAGCGCTTCGGCTGCCAGTGTGAACCCCCTCTTTCCATTACCCAGCCGGCCGCCGCCAAACCATAGGAGCCCGCCATGACCGAATTCAAACGTATCCCTCCCCAAGAAGCCCAAGCGCTGCGCGAGCAAGGCGCGGTGGTCGTCGATATCCGCGACCAGCCTACCTATGCGGCAGCTCATATCCCCGGCGCCAAGCATCTGGACAACGTCAACATCGCCGACTTCATCCGCGCCGCCGACCTCGATGCGCCGCTGATCGTAGCCTGCTACCACGGCAATTCCAGCCAGAGCGCGGCCGCTTACCTGGTCAGCCAGGGCTTCTCCGACGTCTATAGCCTGGACGGCGGCTTTGAGCTGTGGCGTGGGACCTACCCTTCGGAAATTTCCGAAGGCGATTCGCAATAATTTTTTTCACACCCCGCTACCCCGCGTGACGCTTGGGCTTGCGCCGTTTCTGACGAACGGCGCAGCCAAACTAATTGCGCATCGCGCCTTGACCTCCCGGATTCCGAACTATCCTTAAGCGCAGGCCATCCGAATCAGGGGAGAGCCGGTACACCGGCGTACGGGTCATCGGTAGCGTTTCAGGGTGTTCTGGGGGGAAAACAGCCATTGGCGCGTGTCAATGACTGCCAGCATCCGCTGATTGATCCGGCGTCGGCTCCACGTATCGAGCGAGGTGACGACGTCATGAGTATCTTTAGCCACTTCCAACAACGCTTCGCGTCCACGCAGCAGGAAGAACTCACGCTTCAAGAGTATCTCGAGCTGTGCAAGCAGGACCGCAGCACCTATGCCTCTGCCGCCGAACGCCTGCTATTGGCGATCGGCGAGCCGGAGCTGGTGGAAACCGCCAACAATTCGCGCCTGTCGCGAATATTCTCCAACAAGGTGATCCGCCGCTATCCGGCCTTTGAAGACTTCCATGGCATGGAAGAATGCATCGACCAGATCGTCTCCTACTTCCGCCATGCCGCCCAAGGCCTGGAAGAGAAGAAACAGATCCTTTACCTGCTCGGGCCAGTCGGCGGCGGCAAGTCGTCCCTGGCGGAAAAGCTCAAGCAGTTGATCGAGAAGGTGCCCTTCTACGCGATCAAGGGCTCGCCGGTCTTCGAGTCGCCCCTGGGCCTGTTCAACGCCACGGAAGATGGCGCGATTCTCGAAGAAGACTTCGGTATACCGCGGCGCTACCTCAACACCATCATGTCGCCTTGGGCCACCAAGCGCCTGGCCGAGTTCGGCGGTGATATCAGCCAATTCCGCGTAGTGAAACTCTACCCGTCGATCCTCAACCAGATCGGCGTGGCCAAGACCGAACCGGGCGACGAAAACAACCAGGATATTTCGGCACTGGTGGGCAAGGTCGATATCCGCAAACTCGAAGAATTCCCACAGAACGACGCTGACGCCTACAGCTACTCCGGCGCGCTGTGCCGGGCCAACCAAGGCTTGATGGAGTTCGTGGAGATGTTCAAGGCGCCGATAAAGGTGCTCCACCCACTGCTCACCGCTACCCAGGAAGGCAACTACAACAGCACCGAAGGCCTGGGCGCGATTCCGTTCACCGGGATCCTGCTGGCCCACTCCAACGAATCGGAATGGCACACCTTCCGCAACAACAAGAACAACGAAGCCTTCATCGACCGGATCTATATCGTCAAGGTGCCGTACTGCCTGCGGGTCAGCGATGAGATCAAGATTTACGACAAGCTGCTGTTCAACAGCTCCCTGGCCAAGGCCCACTGCGCACCCGACACGTTGAAGATGCTCGCCCAGTTCACCGTACTGTCGCGCCTCAAGGAGCCGGAGAATTCGAATATCTATTCGAAAATGCGGGTGTATGACGGCGAGAACCTCAAGGACACCGACCCCAAGGCCAAGTCGATCCAGGAGTATCGCGATACAGCGGGCGTCGATGAGGGCATGAATGGCCTGTCGACACGCTTTGCGTTCAAGATCCTGTCCAAAGTCTTCAACTTCGACCCCCACGAGATCGCCGCCAACCCGGTGCATCTGCTGTATGTACTGGAGCAGCAGATCGAACAGGAGCAATTCCAGGCGGAAACCCGCGAACGCTACCTGCGCTTCCTCAAGGAATACCTGGCACCGCGCTACATCGAGTTTATCGGCAAGGAAATCCAGACCGCGTACCTGGAGTCCTACAGCGAGTACGGTCAGAACATCTTCGACCGCTATGTGCTGTACGCCGACTTCTGGATTCAGGACCAGGAGTACCGCGATCCGGAAACCGGCGAAATCCTCAATCGCGTGGCGCTCAACGAAGAGCTTGAGAAGATCGAGAAACCGGCCGGCATCAGCAACCCAAAGGATTTCCGCAACGAAATCGTCAACTTCGTACTGCGCGCCCGTGCCAACAACAATGGCAAGAATCCCACCTGGCTCAGCTACGAGAAGCTGCGGGTGGTCATCGAAAAGAAAATGTTCTCCAACACCGAGGATCTGCTGCCGGTCATCAGCTTCAATGCCAAGGCCAGCAAGGAGGATCAGCAAAAACACAACGACTTCGTCACACGAATGGTCGAGCGCGGCTACACCGACAAACAGGTACGACTGCTCTCCGAGTGGTACTTGCGGGTGCGTAAATCGCAGTAAGGCAGCGACAAGCCAACGCTGCCAGGCATCCGGCCTGGCGGCTGACCGCTTGTCTCTAAGCTTCCAGCTCGCGGCTTGAAGCTTGTAACGTGAAGCTGCCCGGAGGGCTCCCCATGAGCTATGTGATCGACCGACGCCTTAATGGCAAGAACAAGAGCACGGTAAACCGCCAGCGTTTCCTGCGGCGTTACCGTGACCACATCAAAAAGGCCGTAGAAGAAGCCGTCAGCCGCCGCTCCATTACCGACATGGAGCATGGCGAGCAAATCAGCATTCCCGGCCGGGACATCGACGAGCCCGTGCTTCACCACGGGCGCGGCGGCAAACAGACCGTCGTGCACCCCGGCAACAAGGAATTCACCACCGGCGAACACATCCAGCGCCCACAAGGCGGCGGTGGCGGCAAAGGTCCGGGCAAGGCCGGTAATTCCGGCGAAGGCATGGACGAATTCGTGTTCCAGATCACCCAGGAGGAATTTCTCGAATTCATGTTCGAAGACCTGGAGTTGCCCAACCTGGTCAAGCGCAACCTGACCGGCACCGACACGTTCAAGACTGTACGCGCCGGGATCAGCAACGAAGGCAACCCCTCGCGCATCAACATCATCCGCACTTTGCGTTCAGCCCATGCACGACGCATCGCCCTCTCGGGCAGCAGCCGCGCAAAACTGAAGGCGGCCAAGGAAGAGCTGGCGCGTTTGAAGCGTGAAGAACCAGACAACTTCGGCGATATCCAGGAAATCGAGGTAGAAATCGAGAAGCTCAGCGCACGCATTCACCGCGTGCCGTTCCTCGACACCTTTGATTTGAAATACAACCTGCTGGTCAAGCAACCCAACCCCAGCTCCAAGGCCGTAATGTTCTGCCTGATGGATGTCTCCGGCTCCATGACCCAGGCCACCAAGGACATCGCCAAGCGTTTCTTCATCCTGCTGTACCTGTTCCTGAAACGGAACTACGACAAGATTGACGTAGTTTTCATTCGCCATCACACCAGCGCACGGGAAGTGGATGAAGAAGAGTTTTTTTATTCGCGGGAAACCGGCGGCACCATCGTATCCAGCGCCTTGAAGCTGATGCAGGAAATCATGGCCGAGCGCTACCCTGCCAACGAATGGAACATCTACGCTGCACAAGCTTCGGATGGCGACAATTGGAACGACGATTCGCCGATCTGCCGCGACATTCTGATCAACCAGATCATGCCGTTCGTGCAGTACTACACCTATGTTGAAATCACCCCCCGTGAGCATCAGGCCCTGTGGTTCGAATACGAGCGCATCGGCGAAGCCTTTGCCGACACGTTCGCCCAACAGCAACTGGTCTCGGCCGGCGATATCTATCCGGTCTTCCGTGAACTCTTCCAGCGCAGGTTAGTGACATGACCGCCAAAAAAGAGAACAAGCGCCAACCCCTATCCACTGGCTCCGAGTGGACCTTTGAACTGATCCAGGCCTATGACCGGGAAATCAGCCGTATTGCGGCAGGTTATGCCCTGGACACTTACCCCAACCAGATTGAAGTGATCACCGCTGAGCAAATGATGGATGCCTATGCCTCGGTGGGCATGCCGCTGGGTTATCACCACTGGTCCTATGGCAAACACTTCCTCAGCACCGAGAAGTCCTATACGCGAGGCCAGATGGGCCTGGCCTACGAGATCGTGATCAACTCCGACCCGTGCATCGCCTATCTGATGGAAGAAAACACCATCTGCATGCAGGCGCTGGTGGTGGCTCATGCCTGCTATGGACATAACAGTTTCTTCAAAGGCAACTACCTGTTTCGAACCTGGACCGACGCCAGCTCAATCATCGATTACCTGGTGTTTGCCAAGCAGTACATCATGCAATGCGAAGAACGACACGGCATTGATGCGGTGGAAGACCTGTTGGACTCCTGCCATGCACTGATGAATTACGGGGTCGACCGCTACAAGCGTCCCTATCCGATTTCAGCCGAGGAAGAGCGCCTGCGCCAGAAGGAACGCGAGGAGCACCTGCAGAAACAGATCAACGACCTGTGGCGCACCATTCCCAAGCGCGCCGGCAAAAACAACGACAAGGACAATGCACGCTTTCCCGCCGAACCCCAGGAAAACATCCTGTATTTTCTGGAAAAACACGCCCCGCTGCTGGAGCCTTGGCAACGTGAGATTGTGCGTATCGTGCGCAAGATCGCCCAGTATTTTTATCCGCAGCGTCAAACACAGGTGATGAACGAAGGCTGGGCAACATTCTGGCACTACACGCTGATGAACGACCTGTACGACGAGGGCCTGGTCACGGACGGCTTCATGATGGAGTTCCTCACGTCCCACACCAGCGTAGTCTTCCAACCCGGCTTCGACAGCCCGTATTACAACGGCATCAACCCCTATGCCCTGGGGTTTGCCATGTACCGCGATATCCGTCGCATGTGCGAACACCCCACCGAGGAGGATCGTCGCTGGTTCCCGGAGATCGCTGGCAGCGACTGGTTGTCGACCATCAAGTTCGCCATGAGCAGCTTCAAGGACGAGAGTTTCATCCTGCAGTACCTGTCACCTCAGGTGATTCGTGACCTCAAGCTGTTCAGCATTCTGGATGACGACCTGAAAGACGACCTTGTGGTCCCGGCTATCCATGATGAACCCGGCTACCGCATCATTCGCGAAACCCTGGCCGCCCAATACAACCTGGGCAACCGCGAGCCCAACGTGCAGATCTACAGCATCGATGTGCGCGGCGACCGTTCGCTCACCCTGCGTCATCAGCAACACGACCGTAAGCCGTTGGGCGATTCCACCGAGGAAGTGCTCAAGCACCTGCACCGACTGTGGGGGTTTGACATCCACCTGGAGACCCTGCAAGGCGATCAGGTGATGAAAACCCATCATGTGCCCCCGCGCAGCGATCATAACGACAACGACTACGGCCGCTTGGACATGGCCGTCGTTCATCTCTGAAACAGCAAAGCCTCCATTGCTCAGGCACAGGCGTTATCCTGTGCCGCTAATGGAGGCTTTTTCATGAAAATCTACAAAGTCGGCGGTGCGGTGCGTGATCGCCTGCTGGGCATCAAGGTCACCGATATCGACCGTGTCGTCGTAGGTGCAACCACCGAAGAGATGCTCGCCAAAGGCTATAAGCCCGTAGGGGCCGATTTCCCGGTATTTCTCGACCCGAAAAACGGCGATGAGTACGCCCTCGCCCGCACCGAACGCAAGAGTGGCCGAGGCTACGGTGGCTTTGTGTTTCACGCGAGCCCCGATGTCACGCTGGAGGAAGACCTGATTCGTCGCGACCTGACCATCAATGCCATGGCAGAAGACGATGACGGCACCCTGACCGACCCTTATCACGGCCAACGCGATCTTGAAGCGCGCATTTTGCGTCATGTTTCCCCCGCGTTCGCCGAAGATCCTCTGCGAGTGCTCCGCGTCGCCCGCTTTGCCGCACGTTATGCACACCTGGGTTTCAAGGTCGCACCCGAGACGCTGGAATTGATGCGCCAGCTCAGTGAGTCCGGCGAACTGGAGGCCCTTACCCCCGAGCGCAGCTGGAAGGAAATCTCCCGCGCACTGATGGAGGATCAGCCACAGGTTTTCATCCAGGTGCTACGCGACTGCGATGCGCTGAAAACCCTGATACCGGAGGTAGATGCCCTGTTCGGCGTACCGCAACCCGAAGCCCATCACCCGGAAATAGATACTGGCGTACACACCTTGAGCGTGCTGGAACAAGCTGCATTGTACAAACAGCCGCTGACCGTACGCTGGGCCTGCCTGCTGCACGATTTGGGCAAGGGCCTGACGCCTGTGGATAAGTTGCCGCAGCATATTGCCCATGAGCACCGTGGCTTGAAGCTGATCAAGGCGGTGAACGAACGCTTCAAGGTACCGAGGGATTGCCAGGAATTGGCCTTGCTGGTGGGGCAATATCATACCCATGGGCATCGAGCGCTGGAGCTGAAAGCCTCGACTTTGCTGGAGTTGCTGCAAAGCTTTGACGTGTACCGCCGGCCGCAACGCTTCGAAGAATTTGTGATGGCCTGCGAAATGGATGCCCGGGGCCGCAAGGGTCTTGAGCAGCGCAGTTATTCACAGGCGGATTATTTGCGCGGCGCGGCGAAGGCTGCAAGCGAAGTACCGGTCGCACCACTGCTGGAAAAAGGTTTCAAAGGCCCCGAGCTGGGAGAAGCGCTCAAGCGCGAACGGCTGAACGCGCTGAAAGCCTACAAGGAACAGCCTTCACCGAAATAACGGCCTTTGTGGCGAAGGAGCTTGCTCCCGCTGGAGTGCGAAGCGCTCCCAAAATAGTGGGGCTGCTGCGCAGCCCAACGGGAGCAAGCTCCCTCGCCACGGCAAGCTCGGCTTCTACAGGAGGGTGTCCGGTGTAAGTTGCTGGCCTTGCCACTCGAAGCGGACAGGCGCCAGCACCTGATCGATCTGCGCATCGCGCCACAGCTCGGCCATTGTCTTGCCCGCCTCAGGGTGAACACGGTCCGGCGCCATCATCGACAGCGGCCACAATACAAAGGCGTTTTTCAGAATTTCGGCTCGCGGCAGGATCAATCCGTCAAAATCCCCCACCAAGTCGCCATACAACAGCACATCGATATCCAGCGGCAACCCTTTGCGACCAGGTGCATACCGGCCATTATCGGCCTCGATGAGCTTGAGTCGACGGTCCAGCTCCATTAACGGCAGGTCGGTATAGGCCGACACCACCAGGTTGAAAAACGGCCCGCTCTTGATACCCACCGGCTGGCTCTCGAACACCGCCGAGCAGCGCATCTGCGTCAGGAACCCTGCCAGCGCATCCAGGCCGGCACATAGACGGCTCTCGCGCTCGATGTTGCTGCCAAGCCCGAGGTAAACCTGAGTCAACGACATCCGCGCTCGATCTCCACGCCCACGCCCTTGGCAGCGGGCACCGCGCCTGGCTTGGTCAACTTGAGGTGCAACCAGGGAATCTGGAATTCGCTCATCAGCACTTCGGCCAAGCGCTCGGCAAAGGTTTCCACCAACTGATACTGGGACTGCTCGGCAAAGGCCTGGATACGCGCGGATACACTGGCGTAGTCCAGCGCCAGGGTCAGGTCATCACCCGCGGCGGCCGGGCGATTATCCCAAGCAAAGCTCAGGTCCAGGCGCAGGCATTGACGGATGCCGCGCTCCCAGTCGTAGGCACCGATCACGGTGTCCACTTCCAGGCCTTCGATAAACACTCTGTCCAAGCACTCTTCTCCGCAGCACGACAAGGGCGCGATGCCCCGTTAGAATCAGGGCGTCCTCGCCCGGAATAGTTAGCATGTTTTGGTCACTGGCGATTTTCGCCTACCTGCTCGGCTCGCTGTCCTTCGCCATTTTGCTCAGCCGCCTGACGGGAAATCCCGATCCGCGAATGAGTGGTTCAGGCAATGCCGGCGCCACCAATATGTTGCGCCTGGCCGGCAAGAAACTTGCCGTCCTGACCCTGCTGGGCGACGTTTGCAAGGGCCTTCTGCCCGTGCTGATCGCCAGTCTCGCCGGCCTTACTTTGCAACAGCAGGCCTGGGTGGGCATATGCGCCGTCCTCGGTCACCTGTTCCCATTGTACTTCCGCTTTCGCGGTGGCAAGGGTGTCGCCACCGCGGCCGGGATGCTGCTGGGCATCTACCCACCGGCAGCATTGCTGGCCATGCTCGCCTGGCTGCTGACGTTCTACCTGACCCGTACCAGCTCGTTGGCCGCGCTGATTGCCACGCCGCTTACCCTGCCGCTGTTGGCCTGGCAGGCACCGCAGGCGTTACTGCCGATGAGCGTGCTGACACTGCTGATCGTCTGGCGCCACCGCGGCAATCTACGCGACCTGTTTGCCGGGCGCGAACGGCATTTTTAAATACGCCGGGCGAAACCGGTTCACGTAAGCCCTACAGCGGCGGCAACTGCTCCATCGGCCAGCGCGCCTGCACGCTGATCGCCAGGCTTTCATGCTGCCCGGCCTGCAAGCGCTGGCAGCCGGCGTAGGCAATCATCGCGCCGTTGTCAGTGCAGAATTCCGGGCGGGCGTAGAACACATGGCCTTGCATGTCGCCGAGCATTTTTTCAAGCGAACTGCGCAACGCCTTATTGGCGCTGACGCCGCCTGCGATCACCAGCCGCTTCATACCTGCCTGCTTGAGGGCGCGCTTGCACTTGATGGTCAAAGTCTCTACCACGGCCTGCTGGAACGCCAGTGCGATGTCGCAACGGGCTTGCTGACCGTCGTCCCCGGCGCTGACGCTCTGCTGCCAGGTATTCAGCGCGGACGTTTTCAAACCGCTGAAACTGAACATCAGCCCCGGCCGATCACACATCGGACGCGGGAAAACGTAGCGCCCGGCGACGCCTTTCTCGGCCAGACGGGCGATTTCCGGACCACCAGGATAGTTAAGCCCCATCATCTTCGCGGTTTTGTCGAACGCTTCACCGGCGGCATCATCCAGGGACTCGCCCAACAGCGTGTATTGGCCGATTCCATCGACCTGAACCAACTGCGTATGACCACCCGACACCAACAAAGCGACGAACGGGAACTCTGGAGGTGTTTTTTCCAACATCGGCGCCAGCAAATGGCCTTCCATGTGGTGCACGCCAAGGGCGGGAATACCCCAGGCAAAGGCCAGCGCCTGGGCGCAAGAAGCCCCAACCAGAAGGGCTCCGACCAATCCGGGGCCTGCCGTGTAGGCGATGGCGTCGATCTCGGTCGGCACACAGCCGGCCTCATCCAGCACCTGGCGAATCAACGGCAGCATGCGTTTGACATGATCACGGCTGGCCAGCTCCGGAACCACGCCGCCATAGGCGCGGTGCAGGTCGATCTGACTGAACAGTGCATCGGCCAAAAGCCCGCGTTCACTGTCGTATAGTGCGACTCCGGTTTCGTCGCAGGAGGTTTCAAGTCCCAGTACTAGCATGGGTTTGCGCCTTGTAGAGGCTGAATTCGAAGGCGCGCATAATAGTCGCCACTCCCCCTCCCGACTAGCGGTTTTCGATCAGAGGCTTTGCATTCCGGCCAATGAGGGGTTAACATCCGCAACCCTTAAAAACCGACGACCTCAGCCGCGAATTTTTTGCGACGAGAACGTTGATTCCCGGTAATGAAAGAAGGTAGCTCTGGATGCCAGCCGTCAAAGTAAAAGAGAACGAACCCTTCGACGTAGCTCTGCGTCGTTTCAAGCGCTCCTGCGAAAAAGCCGGTGTTCTGGCTGAAGTTCGTAGCCGCGAATTTTATGAGAAGCCAACTTCTGAGCGTAAGCGTAAAGCAGCAGCCGCTGTTAAGCGTCACGCCAAGAAAGTTCAGCGCGAACAGCGCCGCGCCGTTCGTCTGTACTAATACACAGACGTTCGTAGCAAGCTTCTGCCAAGCCCGGCCCTCAGCCGGGCTGTTGGCATTTGCGGATATCGCTTGATGCTTCACCGTCGACGCCGCACATGCGACCGAGACACTGCTTCACACGTCAGGGCTGGCTCTTTTGCCAGCGGTGCACGTCTCTTCTGACGAGCCTAACAAGGCTACTGACGAGCACACCTATTCTTCAAGCAGACGATCAACTGTATCGGCTGTGCCCATCGATGCGTTTCCGAGGCCCACCATTGGCCAAGACCGGACGCCCGGGCAACATTTCCATGCCGAACACTGATCAGAAACTACCCTCAGTGAATATTCGGCAGATACACTTCCTGAAGACCCATGCAGACGATGATGATCAAGCACTCCATACGTGCGCTTGAACACTTCACGGGCCCTCATTTACACGCAGTGATGACGAGAACGCCATGGCCGGGCTGATTCCCCAGAGCTTTATTGACGACCTTCTGAACCGCACCGACATCGTCGATGTTGTCAGCTCACGCGTACAGCTGAAAAAAGCCGGCAAAAACTACACCGCCTGCTGCCCGTTCCATAAAGAAAAAACGCCGTCATTCAGTGTCAGCCCCGACAAGCAGTTCTATTATTGCTTCGGTTGCGGCGCTGGCGGCAACGCCCTCGGCTTCCTGATGGACCACGACAACCTGGACTTTCCCCAGGCCGTCGAGGATCTGGCAAAAGCCGCGGGCATGGAAATCCCCCGGGAAGAAAGTGGCCGCCCGCACAAACCCCGGCAACCCACCGATTCGCCGCTGTATCCGCTGCTGACCGCGGCCGCCGACTTCTATCGCCAGGCGCTTAAAAGCCATCCGCAGCGCAAGGCCGCCGTTGACTACCTCAAGGGCCGCGGCCTCACCGGTGAAATCGCCCGCGACTTCGGCCTCGGCTTCGCCCCGCCCGGCTGGGACAACCTGTACAAACACCTGAGCAGCGACACCCTGCAGCAAAAGGCCATGATCGATGCCGGCCTGCTGATAGAAAACGCCGAGACCGGCAAGCGTTATGACCGTTTCCGCGACCGCGTGATGTTTCCGATCCGCGACAGCCGTGGCCGCATCATCGCCTTCGGTGGCCGCGTACTCGGGGACGACAAGCCCAAGTACCTGAACTCCCCGGAAACCCCGGTGTTCCACAAGGGCCAGGAACTCTACGGCCTGTTCGAAGCGCGCAAGAACAACCGCAACCTCGACGAAATCATCGTGGTTGAAGGCTATATGGACGTGATCGCCCTGGCCCAGCAAGGTCTGCGCAACGCCGTGGCAACCCTGGGCACCGCCACCAGCGAAGAGCATTTGAAGCGCCTGTTCCGCGTTGTGCCCAGCGTGCTGTTCTGCTTTGACGGCGACCAGGCCGGCCGTAACGCCGCCTGGCGTGCGCTTGAGGCCACACTGTCAAGCCTGCAGGACGGGCGCCGCGCACGCTTCCTGTTCCTGCCCGAAGGCGAAGACCCGGATACCCTGGTCCGTTCGGAGGGTACCGACGCGTTCCGTGCGCGCATCAATCAACATGCGCAGCCGCTGGCGGATTATTTTTTCCAGCAATTGACCGAAGAAGCCGACCCGCGCTCGCTCGAAGGCAAGGCTCATATGGCCACCCTCGCTGCGCCATTGATCGACAAGGTGCCAGGCGCCAATTTGCGCACGCTGATGCGCCAGCGCCTGCTGGAAATTACCGGTTTGAGTGGCGAAGCCGTGAGCCAGCTGGTGCATAGCGCACCGCAAGATGCGCCGCCAGCCTACGATCCAGGCATGGATTACGACGCCATGCCGGACTATGCCGACTTTCACCAGCCTCAGGAGGCCTTTGCCCCCCAACAGGAGTGGACGCCGAAAAAGCCCGGGGCCGGCGGCAAGAAATGGGACAAGAAACCCTGGAGCAAAAACGGCAAGCGCGGTGATCGCGATGAAGCCTACGCTCCACGCACACCCGTAGCAGTGGAAGCCCCGACGCTTATTGCGCTGCGTACGCTGATTCATCACCCACAACTGGCCGGCAAGGTTGAAAGCGCCGACCACTTTGCCAACGAAAGCAACACCTACGCCCAGGTGCTGATTGCCCTGATCGAGGCGGTGCAGAAAAATCCCAAGCTAAACTCAATCCAGCTGATGGCTCGCTGGCACGGCACGGAACAAGGCCGTTTATTGAAAGCATTGGCGGAAAAGGAGTGGCTAATTGACGGCGACAACCTTGAACAACAGTTTTTAGACACCATTAATAGGTTATCTGCGGGTCAACACACTCAGACCCTCGATGAGCTCATTAAGAGAGCAAGGCAGCCGGGATTGTCGGCTGAAGAGCAGATTCAGATAGCAAAACAGATGCGCGACCTCTTAAAACAGAATGTTTACGCATCAAACCCGACCTCAGCTGGCGTGTGAGGTCATAGCTCGGGTATAATCCTCGGCTTGTTTTTTGCCCGCCAAGACCTTCAGTGGATAGGGTGTTATGTCCGGAAAAGCGCAACAGCAGTCTCGTATCAAAGAGTTGATCACACTTGGTCGTGAGCAGGGTTACCTGACTTACGCGGAGGTCAACGACCACCTGCCTGAGGATATTTCAGATCCAGAGCAGGTGGAAGACATCATCCGCATGATTAACGACATGGGGATCAACGTATTCGAAGTCGCGCCAGATAAGGATTCCCTTATGCTGGCCGACGCTGATACCGACGAGGCCGCCGCTGAGGAAGCTGCTGCCGCGCTGGCTGCAGTAGAGACCGATATCGGCCGCACGACGGACCCGGTGCGCATGTATATGCGTGAAATGGGTACTGTCGAGCTGCTGACACGCGAAGGCGAAATCGAAATCGCCAAGCGTATCGAAGAGGGCATCCGTGAAGTGATGGGCGCAATTGCGCACTTCCCAGGCACGGTTGACCACATTCTCTCCGAGTACACCCGCGTCACCACCGAAGGTGGCCGCCTGTCCGACGTCCTGAGCGGTTACATCGACCCGGACGACGGCATTGCGCCGCCTGCCGCCGAAGTACCGCCGCCTGTCGACGCCAAAGCCGCGAAAGCGGATGACGACGCCGAAGACGACGACGCCGAAGCCAGCAGCGACGACGAAGATGAAGTCGAAAGCGGCCCGGACCCAATCGTCGCGGCCCAGCGTTTCGGTGCGGTTTCCGATCAAATGGAAATCACCCGCAAGGCCCTGAAGAAGCATGGTCGCTCCAACAAGCAGGCAATTGCCGAGCTGGTGGCGCTGGCTGAGCTGTTCATGCCGATCAAGCTGGTGCCCAAGCAATTCGAAGGTTTGGTCGAGCGCGTTCGTAGCGCCCTTGAGCGTCTGCGTGCACAAGAGCGTGCAATCATGCAGCTGTGCGTGCGTGATGCCCGTATGCCGCGTACCGACTTCCTGCGCCAGTTCCCGGGCAACGAAGTTGACGAAAGCTGGACCGACGCACTGGCCAAGGGCAAGGCGAAATACGCCGAAGCCATCGGCCGCCTGCAGCCCGATATCATCCGCTGCCAGCAGAAGCTGACTGCGCTTGAGACCGAAACCGGTCTGACGATTGCTGAAATCAAGGACATCAACCGTCGCATGTCGATCGGTGAGGCCAAGGCCCGCCGCGCGAAAAAAGAGATGGTTGAAGCGAACTTGCGTCTGGTGATCTCGATCGCCAAGAAGTACACCAACCGTGGCCTGCAGTTCCTGGACCTGATCCAGGAAGGCAACATCGGCTTGATGAAAGCGGTAGACAAGTTCGAATACCGTCGCGGCTACAAGTTCTCGACTTATGCAACCTGGTGGATTCGTCAGGCGATCACTCGCTCGATCGCCGACCAGGCCCGCACCATCCGTATTCCGGTGCACATGATCGAGACCATCAACAAGCTCAACCGTATTTCCCGGCAGATGTTGCAGGAAATGGGTCGCGAACCGACCCCGGAAGAGCTGGGCGAACGCATGGAAATGCCTGAGGATAAAATCCGCAAGGTATTGAAGATCGCTAAAGAGCCGATCTCCATGGAAACGCCGATTGGTGATGACGAAGACTCCCATCTGGGTGACTTCATCGAAGACTCGACCATGCAGTCGCCAATCGATGTCGCCACCGTTGAGAGCCTGAAAGAAGCGACTCGTGACGTACTGTCCGGCCTCACCGCCCGTGAAGCCAAGGTACTGCGCATGCGTTTCGGCATCGACATGAATACCGACCACACCCTTGAGGAAGTCGGTAAGCAATTTGACGTGACCCGCGAGCGGATCCGTCAGATCGAAGCCAAGGCACTGCGCAAGTTGCGCCACCCGACGCGAAGCGAGCATCTGCGCTCCTTCCTCGACGAGTGATACCAGAACCCCCGGCCCAGGCCGGGGGTTTTGTTTTGCACAGATAAAATTCCCCGCAACACCCCTCCCCTGAAATGCCCGTCTACACTCGAACTATTCCCCGTGCCATAACGAGACCGTTATGCCCAGATTGCCGACCGTGTTGCTACTGTCGCTGCTGACCTGGACCGCAACGGCTGGCGCGTTGACTCTCACGGAGGATGAGCGTAGCTGGTTGGCGGACCATCAGGAGCTTCGCCTTGGGGTGGACGCGTCCTGGCCCCCCTTTGAATACCGTGATGAGAATGGTCGTTACCAGGGCCTGGCTGCCGACTATGTGCGCCTGATCCAGGACCGACTGGGTGTCAGGATCAAGCTGATCGAACCGGCAAACTGGACCGCTGTACTTGAACAAGCCCGGAGCAACCAGCTCGACTTACTACCCGGCATCATGTCCACTCCGGAGCGCCAAAGCTACCTGGCCTTTACACGCCCCTACCTCGACTTTCCCATCGTCATCCTTGCCCATGAAGGCGGCGCGAAACCACGCAACCTAAAGGGTTTGTACGGGCTGAAAATTGCCGTGGTGGAAAACTATGCGCCCCATGAATTGCTGCGCACTCACCACCCGGACCTGAATCTGGTGGCGATGCCCAACGTCAGTTCTACGCTGCAAGCCCTGGCCACCGATGAAGTGGATGCCGTCGTCGGCGACTTGGCGTCCAGCGTCTGGAGCCTGCGCCAACTCAAGCTCGATGGCTTGTACGTCAGTGGCGAAACGCCCTATCGCTACCAATTGGCAATGGGCGTCCCGCAGGAACAGAAAATGCTGGTGGGCATCCTGGACAAAGTCCTCGCCGACCTTAGCTCAGCCGAAACCGATGCGATCCAGCAACATTGGGTCGGCAGCTTCACCGATCACCGCACCTTCTGGGTCGACCTGCTGACGTACGGCCTGCCCGCTGTATTGTTGCTCAGTACCGTGCTGGCGGTGGTCATTCGGATCAATCGCCGGCTCAGTTCGGAAATCTCCCGCAGGGTCGCCCTCGAACAAGAACTGCGCAGCAGCGAATACCACTATCGCGGCCTGGTAGAGAGCTTGTCCGCCATCGCCTGGGAAGCGAGCATCAGCGATTTCACCTACAGCTATGTATCGCCCCATGCCGAAGATTTGCTCGGCTATCCGCGCGCCCACTGGCTGATTCCGGGCTTCTGGCGCAACATCATTCACCCGGCCGACCTCACGCGCACCGAAGCGTATTGCTACCGGGAAACCCGTGCCAATCGTGATCACAGCGTCGATTACCGGGTCATCACGGCGGACGGCCGTTGCTTGTGGGTGCGCGATATTGTCAGCCTGATTGAACACGGACATGAGCCAGTGCTGCGCGGCCTGATGATCGATATCAGCGAAGCCAAGCGCACGGAGGAAGCCCTGCAACTGTCCGAGCAGAAGTTTGCGTCGGTGTTCCAGCAATGCCCCGACATTCTGGTGATCGCCAGGCTATCCGATGGCTGCCTGCTGGAGGTCAACAAGGCATTCGAGGACCAGATTGGCCTGACCGCCGACGAGGTTGTGGGCAAAGCCGCCTCAGATCTGAATATATGGCGCATTCAGGGCGTCGGGCCGGATTTGCTGCAGCGGGTACAGACCACCAGTATCCGCAACCTGGAAATGTCCTTTCTGCGCAGCAACGGCCAAGCGTTTACGGGGCTGATCTCAGCTGAGCCTTTCCAACTCGACACCACCGAAGCTCTGGTGGTGGTGGTGCGCGATATCACCCAGCTCAAGGAAACCCAACAGCAGCTGCAAACCTCCGAAGAGAAATTCGCCAAGGCGTTCCATGCGTCCCCCGACGGCTTGCTGCTGAGTCGCCAAAGGGATGGCCTATTGATTGAGGTGAACGAAGGTTTCAGCCATCTGACCGGCTTCACCAGCGCCTCTTCGCTCGACCAATCAACCCTGGACCTGGGTATCTGGGTCGATCTCAACGAACGCAAGCACATGCTGGAATTGATGCAGCGCGACGGCTTCGTGCGTGATTTCATCTGCCATATCCGTCGCGCCGACGGCCAGCTTCGCCTCTGCGAAGTCTCCAGTCGCCCGCTGCCCATCGGTGACGAAGACTGCATGCTGACCATCGCTCGGGACATCACCGAACGCCAGCAGATGCAGGAAAAACTGCAACAGGCCGCCACGGTATTCGAGAGCACCGCTGAAGGCGTTTTGATCACCGACACACGACAGAACATCAGTGCCGTCAATCGCGCCTTCAGTGAGATCACCGGCTACAGCGAAATCGAAGCACTCGGCCATACCCCGCGCCTGCTCGCCTCGGGCCTGCATGACAGCGCATTCTATGCGGCGATGTGGCACCAATTGACGGCCCATGGACACTGGCAGGGAGAGATTTCCAACCGCCGCAAGAACGGCGAGGTGTACCCAAGCTGGCTGACCATCAGCGCCGTGCGTAACCGCGACCAATTGATCACGCACTTCGTTGCCGTGTTTGCCGACATCTCCAGCCTCAAGCTGGCCCAGGCACGCCTGGACTATCAGGCCCACCACGACCCGCTGACCGGTCTGCCCAACCGCACCCTGTTTGAAAATCGACTGCAGGCCGCCCTTAACGGCCAGCAGGAAAGCGGCAGGCAAGGCGCGGTGTTGTTTCTTGACCTGGACCGTTTCAAACACATCAACGACAGCCTCGGCCACCCGGTCGGCGACCTGCTGCTCAAAGACATCGCCGTACGCCTCAAGCAGCAACTGCGCGACGTCGACACCGTTGCCCGCCTGGGCGGGGATGAATTCATCATCTTGCTGCCCGGCTTGCAGCAGGCCGGCGATGCCCAGTATCTGGCGAACAAACTGCTCGACTGCTTTACACCCCCATTCCAGGCCGGTGACCATGAGTTTTTTATCAGCGCCAGTATTGGCACCAGCCTTTACCCACAGGATGGCACCGACGTCGCCACTCTGGTCAAGAACGCCGATGCTGCGATGTATCGCTCCAAGGCCAAGGGCCGCAACCGTGTCGAAAGCTATACCCGCGACTTGACGGCCCAAGCCAATGAACGCGTAGCGCTGGAGCACGAGCTGCGCCGTGCCATCGAACGTGAAGAGCTGAGCCTCTATTACCAACCCAAGCGCAGCCTGTTGACCCAGGAGCTGATCGGCGCCGAAGCCCTGATCCGCTGGCATCACCCGACCTTGGGCGACGTCCCGCCCGAACACTTCATCGCCCTGGCCGAAGAGAACGGCACGATCCTGCAGATTGGCGACTGGGTGCTGGAACAAGCCTGTCGGCAGTTGCACGCCTGGCAAGAGGCTTTCGACGATTTCGGGCCACTGTCGGTCAACCTCGCAGGCGCGCAACTGCGTCACCCCAACCTGTTGTCACGCATCGAACAACTGCTGCGCGATTACCGCCTTGAACCTGGCTGCCTGCAATTGGAGATCACCGAGAACTTCATCATGAGCCAGGCCGAAGAAGCCCTGGGGGTTCTGCATCAACTCAAACGCTTGGGCGTCCAGCTGGCGATCGATGATTTTGGCACCGGCTACTCGTCCCTCAGCTACCTCAAGCGCCTGCCCCTGGACTTCCTCAAGATCGACCAATCCTTCGTTCGAGGCCTGCCCGACGATCCCCACGACGTCGCCATCGTGCGCGCCATCATCGCGCTGGGCCACAGCATGCAATTCACCATCATTGCCGAAGGCGTGGAGACCCCCGCACAGCAAACATTCCTCGCCGCCGAAGGCTGTGAACAGATGCAAGGCTACATCGTCAGCCTGCCCCTGCCGCCGGAGCTTTTTGCCGCGAGCTTCCTTCGTACGAAGCTGGAGGATTTTTCGGATGGCACAGTGAACAAACCATCGTTATAATCCGCGACCTACTGAGGGCCTATAGCTCAGTTGGTTAGAGCAGGGGACTCATAATCCCTTGGTCGCAGGTTCGAGTCCTGCTGGGCCCACCAACTTGAAAGCCGCGCATTGCGCGGCTTTTGCGTGTCTGGTGTAACGGTTCTTTCGGCCGGACCCAGCCTGTACCATGCGTACTCATTGTCGTCCGCACCGGAGTCCCCCCCTTGCCCGCCCTAGACGAAATCGACCGCCAACTGATCGCCGCCCTGCAGCTCAACGCCCGCGAAAGCGTGGCCATGCTTGCCCGGCAACTGGGGATTGCACGCACCACAGTCACTTCACGCCTGGCACGCCTGGAGAAAACCCAGGTGATCACCGGTTACGGCGTGCGCTTGGGCCAGCGCGTCGCGGATGGGGGTTTGCAGGCTTATGTGGGGATTACCGTGCAACCACGCTCAGGCAAAGAGGTGCTGCGCAGGCTGAGTGCCATGGCGCAGGTGCAGCAGTTGTGTGCGGTCAGCGGCGAATTCGATTACGTGGCCTGGCTGCGCACCGATTCGCCGGAGCAACTGGACCAACTGCTCGACCAGATCGGCAGTGTCGACGGTGTGGAGAAAACCACCACCTCGATCATCCTCAGCAACAAATTGGATCGCGGACAGCCAATCTGATCGATAACTTCGTCATATTGACAAAAATCAGTGCAATCCGACGACACATTGCGTCTTATTAACGAGCGCTACGCTCCCTAAACTGGCTGCCATCTTTTCCTATACTCAACGGGCCATATCCCGCCGAGCCGTCAGTAAGGTCAGCCATGAGCATTCCGTCCAGCACTATCAGCAAGACCAATCGTCACCCAGCAGACGGCAAGAAACCCATCACCATTTTCGGCCCGGATTTCCCGTTCGCATTTGATGACTGGATCGAGCACCCCGCCGGGCTGGGCAGTATTCCCGCCGCCAACCATGGGGCCGAAGTGGCGATCGTGGGTGCCGGTATCGCTGGTTTGGTCGCGGCCTACGAGCTGATGAAGCTGGGGCTCAAGCCAGTGGTGTATGAAGCCTCGAAGATGGGTGGCCGCTTGCGCTCCCAGGCCTTCGAAGGCGCCGAAGGCATCATCGCCGAGCTGGGCGGGATGCGTTTCCCGGTGTCGTCGACGGCGTTCTACCATTACGTAGACAAGTTGGGGCTGGAAACCAAACCCTTTCCCAACCCGCTGACCCCGGCGTCCGGCAGCACTGTGATTGATCTGGAAGGCCAGACCCACTACGCACAAAAACTCTCCGACTTGCCTGCGCTGTTTCAGGAAGTGGCCGATGCCTGGGCCGATGCACTGGAAGCCGGCTCGCAGTTCGGCGATATCCAGCAGGCGATCCGCGACCGTGATGTACCGCGGCTCAAAGAACTGTGGAACAAGCTCGTGCCGCTGTGGGATGACCGTACCTTCTACGACTTCGTCGCGACCTCCAAGGCCTTTGCCAAGTTGTCGTTCCATCATCGCGAGGTGTTTGGCCAGGTCGGCTTCGGCACCGGCGGCTGGGACTCGGACTTCCCCAACTCCATGCTGGAAATCTTCCGCGTGGTGATGACCAACTGCGACGACCATCAACACCTGGTCGTTGGCGGCGTAGCGCAAGTGCCCATGGGCATCTGGCGTCATGTGCCGGAGCGCTGCGCCCATTGGCCGGCCGGCACCAGCCTCAGCTCGCTGCATAGAGGCGCACCACGGGCAGGGGTCAAACGCATTGCTCATGCGGCCGATGGCCGTTTCGCCGTCACTGACAACTACGGTGATACCCGCGAGTACGCCGCGGTGCTGACCACCTGCCAAAGCTGGCTGCTGACCACCCAGATTGAATGCGACGAAACCTTGTTCTCGCAAAAAATGTGGATGGCCCTGGACCGCACGCGCTACATGCAGTCGTCGAAAACCTTCGTGATGGTTGACCGCCCATTCTGGAAAGACAAAGACCCGCAAACCGGTCGCGACCTGATGAGCATGACCCTCACCGACCGCCTGACCCGCGGCACCTATCTGTTCGATAATGGCGACGACAAGCCCGGGGTGATTTGCCTTTCCTACTCGTGGATGAGCGACGCCCTGAAAATGCTACCCCAGCCTATCGACAAGCGGGTAAAGCTGGCCCTGGACGCGTTGAACAAGATCTACCCCAACGTCGATATCAAGGCACGCATCATCGGCGACCCGATCACGGTTTCCTGGGAAGCCGACCCGCACTTCCTCGGGGCCTTCAAAGGCGCACTGCCCGGCCACTATCGCTACAACCAGCGGATGTACGCGCACTTCATGCAGAAAGACATGCCCGCCGAACAACGCGGGATTTTCATCGCCGGTGACGACGTATCGTGGACGCCCGCCTGGGTCGAAGGCGCCGTACAAACCTCGCTCAACGCGGTGTGGGGCATCATGACCCACTTCGGTGGCAGCACCCACCCAGAGAACCCGGGCCCCGGCGATGTGTTCGATGAAATCGGGCCAATCGCCCTGGCCGAGTAAGGAGCTGAACATGCGTGTCGCCCTGTACCAATGCCCGCCGCTGCCGCTGGATGTGGCCGGTAATATCCAGCGCCTGCGCCAACTGGCGCAAGAGGCATCCGACGCCGATGTGCTGGTGCTGCCAGAGATGTTTCTCTCGGGCTATAACATCGGCGCCGAAGCCGTTGGCGCGTTGGCCGAGGCGCGGGATGGGGAGTCTGCCCAAGCCATTGCCGAGATCGCGCAAAACGCCGGGCTGGCCATTCTTTACGGCTATCCGGAGCGGGCTGACGATGGGCAGATCTACAACGCCGTCCAGTTGATCGACGCCGAGGGTCAGCACCTGTGTAACTATCGCAAGACCCACCTGTTTGGCGATCTGGATCACGCCATGTTCAGCGCAGGCGACGATGATTTTCCCGTGGTAGAACTCAACGGCTGGAAGCTGGGGTTTCTGATTTGCTACGACCTGGAGTTTCCGGAAAATACCCGGCGTCTGGCCCTGGCCGGCGCCGAATTGATTCTGGTGCCCACCGCCAACATGGTGCCGTTCGATTTTGTCGCCGATGTCACCGTGCGTTCGCGGGCCTTTGAAAACCAGTGCTTTGTGGCCTATGCCAATTACTGCGGGCACGAAGGCGAGATTCATTACTGTGGACAAAGCAGCATTGCCGCACCGGATGGCCAACGTATCGCCCAGGCCGGCCTGGACGAAGCCTTGATCGTCGGCACCCTGGATCGCCAGTCAATCCTCAGCGCCCGCGCCGCCAACCACTACCTGCAAGACCGCCGCCCCGAACTCTACGGCGCGCTGCACAAGCCCTGACCCCACGGGTTTGCTAGCATAGGCACTTCTCACGCCTCGGAAGTGCCCATGCCTGCGCCGGTTCACCCTCACCCCGTTCATCTGACCCTGGCCAATGGCCTGCGAGTATCCCTGCGCCATGCGCCGCGCTTGAAGCGCTGCGCCGCCGTTCTGCGCGTGGCTGCCGGCAGTCACGATGTGCCATTGGCCTGGCCGGGGCTGGCACACTTTCTTGAGCATTTGCTGTTTCTCGGTACCGAGCGTTTTCCGGCCGGGGAAGGATTGATGGCCTACGTGCAGCGCCTCGGTGGGCAGGTCAATGCCAGTACCCGCGAGCGAACCACCGAGTATTTCTTTGAGCTGCCGGTATCGGCCTTCGCTGACGGGCTGGCGCGGTTGGCAGACATGGTGACTCATCCACGCCTGACGCTCGACGATCAACGACGTGAACGCGAAGTGCTGCACGCGGAATTCGTGGCCTGGTCCGAGGACGCCAGGGCACAACACCAAGTTGCGTTGTTGCAAGGTTTAGCGGCCGATCACCCGCTGCGAGGATTCCATGCCGGCAACCGCGACAGCCTGACGGTGGAAAGCGACGATTTTCAGCAAGCCTTGCGCGAATTCCATAGGCATTTCTATCAAAACGGGCAGATGACCTTGAGCCTCGCCGGTCCGCAATCGCTGGCAGATTTGCAAACCCTTGCCCAGCAGTTCGGTGACGAACTGATTGCCGGCCCCCTGCACCCGCAAACCGCGCCACCACCCCTGATGCACGGCCAGGCACGCAGCTATCAACACACCGCCAGCCAGCACCTGCATCAGGTCATCATCTGTAACGCCCCCCGCCAAGCACTGGAGTTTCTCTGCACCTGGCTCAACGCTTCGGCGTCGGGCGGGTTGTTGGCCGAACTGAAAGCTAGCCAACTGGCCAGCGCGCTGCATGCGTCTGTGCTGTACCACTACGCGGACCAGGCGGTGCTGGATATCGACGTTACCCTCGATAGCGACCACCAACCGGCGACGCAGATCGAAGCCTTGTTGTATGACTGGCTGAGCTTTTTCGCACACAGCGACTGGAATCCATTACGTGAAGAGCTTGCCTTGCTCAATGCGCGTCAACAGCAGGTTCAAGGCGCCCTGACATTGGCTCGCGACGACAGCAAAGACCTGTCGGATCAAGGCATTGCATCCCTCAAGGCCATGCTTGCATCGCTGCATCTGCCCGCGTCTGAACACAGTTGGCAACTCCCACCGGGCAACCCCTTTCTTCGTCCGCCGGCCAAGGAAGAACGCGCCGGTTTGATCCGCGGCCAAACCAGCGCCCATCGGGGCTTGCGTACCTTTGCCCAGGATCGCTTACGGGGCCGGAGGGAGTTATCGGCGCTGACCTTCAGCAACGCACTGGCAGGTGACACCGACGAAGGCGCGCTGTACCTGCATTGGCGGTTTGACGCTGCCGTACCCGCCGGATTGGAAAGCCTGTTGCAGCCGTTGCGCGAGCAAGCCCGTCAAGCGGGTGTCGAGTTGTCTTGCGAAACCATTGGCAACGATTGGCGGGTGAACATGCACGGCCTTCACGAACCGATGCCGGCCGTGCTCGAAGCGTTGGCGCGCTGCCTGAGCAGCTCGGATGCACATCTGTCATCATCGACGCCCCCGCCGATGATCGCCATTCGCGAACTCATCAAGGCGTTGCCGACTTGCTGCGTCGGTGTTTCAGCCGACTCCTCGGAGACACCAGCGTCGTGGTCCACCGCTCACTGGCAGGGGCTGGGTGCGGGTTTGCCGGCAGCCTGTGAAGCGGCGATCAAAATCGCCGCCGCCCGCTTGCCAGGGCAGCCGGCCAACATTCAATGCACACCTGAAGTTCTCAACGGGCAGCGGATCTGGCACCCGGTGAACACCGCATCCAGCGACGCTGCGCTGCTGCTTTTTTGTCCAGTGCCGAGCCAATCTCTCGTCGATGAGGCCAACTGGCGGCTGCTCGGGCATATGCTCCAGGGCCCGTTCTACCAACGTTTGAGAGTTGAGCTGCAAATCGGCTACGCCGTGTTCAGCGGCATCCGACAAGTCAACGGGCAAACCGGCCTGTTGTTTGGCGTGCAATCGCCCAGCCTGTCACTGGGCAGGATCGCCGAACACCTGCAAGCCTTCCTGCAACAACTGCCGTCTTTGATCGAACGCAGCGCAGACGTGGGCAATCAGCCTCTTGCGCAGCAATTCACGGCGCAGGCACTCCCCGTCAGCCAAGCCGCCGATTTGCTTTGGCACGCGCAGTTGGCGGGTCATTCGTCGAGTTACCTGGATCAACTTCAACACCTGATCCAAAGCCGCACACGCGAGGACTTGCAGCACGCAGCCCAACAACTCCTTGAAGCAGCAGGCGGCTGGCGTTGCGTGGCTAACGGCCCGCGTATCAGCGATGACTGGCAAGCGGCACAATGATCGTTGCCAACCCTGCAACAGGCTTTTTCCATCGAGACAGCGCTAACTTGAAAAGAATTGCGTAACATTGCGCAGCAATATCTGAACATCTCCAGTGGGAGGTGGACTATATGTATTACTTGGTAGTGAACGTCCCATCCCTTGATAGGAGTAAGAATATGACCTGGTCCAAACCTGCTTACACTGATCTGCGTATTGGTTTCGAAGTCACCATGTACTTCGCCAGCCGTTGATTGGCTGAGTAATACAACGCCTCGGTTCGCCCGGGGCGTTTTTGTTTTGAGCTGCGCTTGATGGAGAGATCATGTTTGTCCAGATTCTAGGTTCCGCCGCCGGCGGTGGCTTCCCGCAGTGGAACTGCAACTGCGTGAACTGCGCAGGCTTTCGCGATGGCAGCCTGCGGGCCCAGGCGCGCACCCAGTCGTCCATCGCGATCTCCGACGACGGTGTGAATTGGGTACTGTGCAACGCGTCGCCGGATATCCGCGCGCAACTCCAGGGCTTTGCGCCCATGCAACCCGGGCGCGCCCTGCGCGATACCGGTATCAGCGCAATCATCCTGATGGACAGCCAGATCGACCACACCACTGGCCTGTTGAGCCTGCGGGAAGGCTGCCCGCATCAGGTATGGTGCACCGACATGGTCCATGAAGACCTGAGCACCGGGTTCCCGTTGTTCACCATGCTGACCCACTGGAACGGCGGCCTGGCCTGGAACCGCATCGAACTGGACGCCAGCTTCACCATCCCGGCCTGCCCCAACCTGCGTTTCACCCCACTGCCGTTGCGCAGCGCAGCGCCGCCCTACTCGCCGCACCGCTTCGACCCGCACCCCGGTGACAACATCGGCCTGATCGTCGAAGACCTGCGCACCGGCGGTAAACTGTTCTACGCACCGGGCCTGGGCAAGGTCGACGCGCCGCTGCTGGATATCATGGGCGGCAGCGATTGCCTTTTGGTAGACGGCACGATGTGGGATGACGATGAAATGCAGCGCCGTGGCGTCGGCACCCGCACCGGTCGCGAGATGGGCCACCTGGCGCAGAACGGCCCGGGCGGTATGCTCGAAGTGCTGGAGCAGTTGCCCAAGCAGCGCAAGGTGCTTATCCACATCAACAATACCAATCCGATCCTCGATGAAGATTCCCCCGAGCGAGCCGAGTTGGTGCGGCGCAATGTCGAAGTGGCGTACGACGGCATGAGCATTGAATTGTAGGAGCCACTGAAATGACTGACACACCGCTGACGACCGCCGAGTTCGAAGCAGCCTTGCGGGCCAAGGGCGCCTTCTACCATATCCATCACCCCTACCATGTGGCGATGTATGAAGGCCGCGCTACCCGCGAGCAGATCCAGGGCTGGGTCGCCAATCGCTTCTATTACCAGGTGAACATCCCCCTGAAAGACGCCGCGATCCTGGCCAACTGCCCGGACCGTGAGATCCGCCGCGAGTGGATCCAGCGTTTGCTCGACCACGACGGCGCACCGGGGGAAGACGGCGGTATCGAAGCCTGGCTGCGCCTGGGCCAGGCCGTTGGCCTCGACCCGGACCAGCTGCGCTCCCAGGAACTGGTGCTGCCCGGCGTACGCTTCGCGGTGGACGCCTACGTCAACTTCGCCCGCCGCGCCAGTTGGCAGGAAGCTGCCAGCAGCTCGCTGACCGAGCTGTTCGCGCCGCAGATCCACCAATCGCGCCTCGACAGCTGGCCGCAGCACTACCCGTGGATCGACCCGGCCGGCTACGAATACTTCCGCACCCGCCTGGGCCAGGCTCGTCGCGATGTGGAACATGGCTTGGCGATCACCTTGCAGCACTACACCACCCGCGAGGGTCAGGAGCGCATGCTGGAAATTCTCCAGTTCAAACTGGATATTCTATGGAGCATGCTCGATGCAATGAGCATGGCCTACGAACTCAAACGCCCGCCCTATCACAGCGTGACCGAGCAGCGGGTGTGGCATAAAGGGATCACCCTATGAGCTTTGATCGCAGCAAAATACCGACCTGGCGCCAGGGCTACCGTTTCCAGTATGAGCCTGCGCAAAAAGGCCATGTGTTGCTCTATCCGGAAGGCATGATCAAGCTCAACGACAGCGCCGCGTTGATCGGCGGTTTGATCGACGGCGAGCGCGACGTGGCAGCCATCATCGCCGAGCTGGACCAACAATTCCCCGGCGTACCGGAGCTCGGTGAAGACATCGAGCAATTCATGGAGGTCGCCCGTGCTGAGCACTGGATCACCCTTGCCTGAAAAACCCGCCATCGGCTTGCCGCTGTGGCTACTGGCAGAGTTGACCTATCGCTGCCCGCTGCAGTGCCCGTACTGTTCCAACCCGCTGGATTTCGCCGAGCAGGGCAAAGAGCTGAGCACCGAGCAATGGATCAAGGTGTTTCGCGAAGCCCGCGAGATGGGTGCCGCACAGCTGGGGTTTTCCGGGGGTGAACCACTGGTGCGACAGGACTTGGCCGAACTGATCGCCGAGGCCCGCAAGCTGGGCTTCTATACCAACCTGATCACCTCCGGTATCGGCCTGACCGAGCAGAAAATCAGCGACTTCAAAAAGGCCGGGCTGGACCATATCCAGATCAGTTTCCAGGCCAGCGACGAACAGGTGAACAACCTGTTGGCCGGCTCGAAAAAAGCCTTCGCGCAAAAGCTGGAAATGGCCCGTGCGGTCAAGGCACACGGCTACCCGATGGTGTTGAACTTCGTCACCCATCGGCACAATATCGACAAGATCGACCGCATCATCGAGCTGTGTATCGCGCTGGAAGCGGATTTTGTCGAACTCGCCACCTGCCAGTTCTACGGCTGGGCGCAGCTTAATCGCGTGGGCTTGTTGCCGACCCGAGACCAGTTGGTGCGCGCCGAACGCATCACCAATGAATACCGCGCCAAACTGGAAGCCGAAGGTCATCCGTGCAAGCTGATCTTCGTGACACCGGATTATTATGAAGAGCGTCCGAAAGCCTGCATGAACGGCTGGGGCAGCATCTTTCTGACGGTGACACCGGACGGCACCGCCCTGCCCTGTCACGGCGCGAGGCAGATGCCGGTGCAGTTTCCCAATGTGCGCGACCACAGCATGCAGCACATCTGGTACGACTCGTTTGGTTTCAATCGCTTTCGCGGCTACGACTGGATGCCCGAGCCCTGCCGCTCATGCGATGAAAAGGAAAAGGATTTCGGCGGCTGCCGTTGCCAGGCGTTCATGCTCACCGGTGACGCCAGCAATGCCGACCCTGTATGCAGTAAGTCCGAGCAGCACGGCATCATCCTGCAGGCACGGGAAGAAGCCGAACATGCCACCCAGACCATCGAGCAACTGGCCTTTCGCAATGAGCGCAACTCACGGCTCATTGCAAAAGGCTGAGGGCTTCAACGCTTGGCGATGATGTACACCGCGTGGATGATGCCAGGGAAGTAACCGCACAGGGTCAGCAGGATATTCAGCCAGAATGCACCGCCGAAGCCTACTTGCAGGAACACACCCAGTGGCGGCAGCAGAATAGCGATGATGATACGAATAATGTCCATGGGTCAGCTCCAGAAAATCGGCTCGTGTGAGCCGTGTAGCTAATCGACATTGGCGGTTCGTGAGGGTTCAGTGGATTCTGGCATCGGGCCATCTCACGCCAGAATCTGCAGACCATGCTTCTTCACGACGCTCAACAACTTGAGTGCCATGCCGCTGGGCCGTTTCTCGCCCGACTCCCATTTTTTGACCGTGGAAGCACTGGTGTTCAGGTAGCGGGCAAATACAGGTTGGCTGACATGGCTGCTTTCACGCAGTTGCTTGATCTGTTCGGCAGGGATTTGGTCCGGCATGGCAGATAAGCATGCTTCATCATATTCTCGAAGCGTGGTTTTGCTGATGGCGCCGATGGCATGAAGCGCTTCGGCAGACTGATGAATGGACTCAAGCGCCTCACTTTTATACTTCTTGGTCATGATGTATCTCCACAAACTCCCTGAGATCCAGCATGCGCTGAATCTGTGCTTCGTTTAACCCTTCATAAGTTTTGGCAAGTGTTCGAAACCAGACAAGTTCGCTCTGCGTTATATTGCTTTGATCCTGCTTCGCGAACAGAAACTGATAAACCCAATAATGCCTGCCCTTGGCCAATACAACAGACCGATGCCGATTCTGGTTGAGACGTTTTTTCCAGACACCACCTCCCAGATTATCTGCCTGCCCCCTCAACATTTCGCCAAACGCCTTCCTCAACTCAGAATCGCAGATCCAGACTTTAGTGGCCGCCTCGGCAAATCGCCTTGTTTTGAACAACCTGAGCCTCATGGAGATCCCTTCCTAAAACATACCACCCAGTGGTATAGATTAAAAGTCGAGCACGTCGTGCCCCTCCGGCAGTCCTTGCCGACGCTCGCTAAAAAGCCATCGTTTCCAAAGAGACTCAATAAACGTTTTCACACCAGAAATTACTCAGGCAAAAAAACGCCCCCAGCCAAAAGAATCAGGCTGAGGGCGCCGCGTATACCGCGAGACGGTTCAGGAAGTGGACGGTTAAACGGCAATGCCCTTTCGGCATTGCAGTTGCGCGGTGCGCACCCGTGAGAAGGCGCGGGCCAGGCGCAGGAGCATTTCGTCGATGTTGCTTTTGCTCACCGTCAGCGCCGGTGTGAAGCGCAGGCAGTCGGGTTGCGGCGCGCTGAGGATCAGTCCCTCTTGCAGCGCGGCTTTTACCACCGCATCCGCAGAATCATCCGATAAGGTAAGCCCCCACATCAGGCCATTCCCGCGCAATGGGCCATGGCCGTAGCGATAGGCCAGACGGGCAAGCCCTTCGCCCAGGTGACAGCCCAACACGCGTACATGCTCAAGAAAACCGGGCTCAAGCACGGTATCGGTGACGGCCAAGCCAGCCGAGGCCATCAATGCATTGCCATGATGGGTACCTTCCAGCTCACCCACTTCAAAGCAACAGGCCTTGCCCCGTGCCAGCAGCGCCGCCAACGGCACACCGCCGCCCAGGCCCTTGCCCAGGGTGATGATGTCGGCATGCACGCCGTACTGTTGCTCGGCAAGCAAGGTGCCACAGCGGCCCATGCCGGTTTGCACTTCGTCGAGGATCAGCAGGATCCCCAGTTCGCGGCACAGCCGCTCGACGCCTTTGAGATAGTGTTCGGTCGCCGGGATCACGCCGGCTTCGCACTGGATCGGTTCCAGCAGAATGGCCACCGTCTGGGCATCCACGGCAGCATGCAGGGCGGGAAGATCATTGAAGGGAACGTGACTGAAGCCCGACAATTGCGGTTCGAAGCGGTTTACCAAGGTACCAGCCGAAGCGGCTAGCGTAGCGAAGCCATGTCCATGGCAACCGTTGCTGGCGCTGATAATGCGATAGGCCCCGCCACGGTGCAGTTGCCCCCACTTGCGCGCCAGTTTGATTGCCGCCTCGCAGGCTTCCGCGCCGCTATTGAGCAGGTAAGCCTGGTCACTGCCGGTATGCTGGCAAAGACGCTCGACGAGATTGAGTTGGGCACGGTTATGCAGGCCATTGCCGGGATTGATCAGCGCCTGGGTTTGCGCAGCCAGGGCCTTGATCAATACCTGTGGGCTATGGCCCAGGCTGTTGGCGGCATTGCCTTGGCTGAAGTCCATATAGGCACGCTCATCACTGTCCCACAGCCACGAGCCCTGGCCTCGCACAAACACTTGAGGTGGGCGCGCCACAGTGGGCATCAAATGCTCGGTTGAATGCGTGTCGCGTGGGGCATCCTGGATCAGGTCATCCAGGCTCGGGGCGGGGCGGCGGATGTTGAACAGATTCACAACTTACCCCCGTTGGCAACCTGACCTTGGTGGTTACGGCCGGACCATTGCACCTGAGGTTTTTTTGCCTTGCCTATGTAAACGCTATCAACAAAAACGCTGTTCATTGTCCGATCCGGCCCTGTAAGCCCTGCGAATAGGCGCTAGACTAGGCGTCTCGGGGGCCAGCGGCCATTTCGATTTTCCAGCTTTTTCGATAAGTAAGCCTTATGGATTTCAAGCAACTGCGTTATTTCGTCGCGGTGTATGAGGAAGGCCACGTAGGGCGTGCTGCGGAGCGTCTTTCGATCTCGCAACCGGCCTTGTCACAACAGATTCGCCAGCTGGAGCAGAACCTTGATGTAAGTCTGTTCGAACGCAGCAGCAAGCGGCTGCTGCCGACCCTGGCGGCGCACACCTTATACAACCACGCGTTGCCGCTCATTGATGGCATGCAGCAAGCCGTCGAAGCGCTACGCAACTTCAAGGGCCAGGCCATGCGGACCCTGGCCATCGGCGTGCTGCAAACCGTGCACACCAGCCTGGTGCCGCAAATGCTTGAGCGCGTGCGCAAGGCCCAGCCTCATTTGGTGGTGCAGATTTACGAGCTGACGGGGCTTGAGATTGAGCGGCGGTTGCTCAACGGCTCCCTCGACATTGGCATCAGCTACCTGCCACCACGCCAGCCGGGCCTGCACGGTGTGCTGCTGTATGAAGATGAGTTGAAGGTGGTGATTCCCGACGACCATCCGCTGCGCGAATTCAAGAAAGTCTCGCTCAAACAAGCTGCCGAGTTACCGATGCTGCTGTTGGGGGAGGAGTTTCAAGTCAGGCAGATCTGGCAGGGCCAGTTGGCCAACCTGGGGCGGCGCCCGCAGGTGCAAGCGGAGCTCAACACCATGGTGGGAATACTCGACAGCCTGCCCCACACCAAGCTGGCGACGGTGCTACCGGGGCGTTCCCAGGACGAACACAACAGCCAGGCGCTTTTGTGGAAACCCTTGAGCGAACCGAGGGTGCCATTGAAGGTGGGGCTGGTCTGCCGCGATGTGCAACGCCAACAGGCCACCGTCGCATTGCTGCGCACCCTGCTGGAAGACGTGATGAATGCCCCGCAGGCAAGCGCCTGACTTTTTCGCGGGCAAAAGAAAACCCCGCCGAAGCGGGGCTTTGCAGACTGTTTCCCTGACATCCATTTCACTCCGCCGTCCTGGCAGAATCCTACGTGTCCGTGTTGTTGCTTTGCGCTTCCTGCGCGACGTCCATGTGAAGTAGATTATCCGTGGATCCAATTTGGCGATAGAGGACGATTAGCAGCACGTCATGTAAGAGATTGCTTACACGCCCTACAGGCCCTTAAAACAGTGCTTCATCCATCAGGAACAGCGATTCGCTACCGGCTTTTACCGACGCGCTCAACGAATGAATGCGCGGCAGCAGACGGGCAAAGTAGAAACGTGCAGTCCCCAATTTGCTGGCGTAGAAAGCCTCCTCGGCCTCTTTGCCCAACGCGGCCTTGGCCATGCGCGCCCACATATAGGCGTAGGCCATGTAGCCGAATGCATGCAGGTACTCCACCGACGCTGCGCCGATTTCATTCGCGTTGCTCTTGGCGCGGTCCAGTACCCAGGCCGTCAATTCATCCAGGTTATCCACCGCTGCGCTGAGCGGCGTGGTGAACTCGGCCAGCTCGGCCCCCGATTCAGCGATGAACTGGCGGATCTCATCGGCGAACAGCGTGTAGAACGCACCGCCGCTGCCGACGATCTTGCGTCCCATCAAATCCAGCGCTTGAATGCCGTTGGTGCCTTCGTAGATCTGGGTGATGCGCACGTCACGCACCAGCTGCTCCTGGCCCCATTCGCGAATGTAGCCATGGCCACCAAACACTTGCTGGCCGAGCACAGTGGTTTCCAGGCCCAGGTCGGTGAGGAACGCCTTGGCCACGGGTGTCAACAGCGCCACCAGGTTATCGGCGCGCTCGCGCGCCTGCGCATCGTCGCTGAACTTGGCGATGTCCAACTGCGTCGCCACGTAGGTGGAGAACGCACGACCGCCTTCGTTGGCCGCCTTCATGGTCAGCAGCATACGGCGTACGTCCGGATGCACGATGATCGGATCTGCCACTTTATCCTTGGCCTGTGCACCCAGCGGGGAGCGGCTTTGCAGGCGGTCGCGGGCGTATTCAATCGCGTTCTGATAGGAGCGCTCGCCGGACGCCAGGCCCTGGATGCCCACCCCCAGACGCTCGTAGTTCATCATGGTGAACATCGCCGCCAGGCCACGGTTAGGCTCACCGACCAGATAACCCACGGCTTCGTCGAAGTTCATCACGCAGGTCGCGGACGCCTGGATCCCCATCTTGTGTTCAATCGAACCGCAGGTCACCGGGTTGCGCGCGCCAAGGCTGCCGTCGGCGTTCACCATGAACTTGGGCACCAGAAACAGCGAGATGCCCTTGGGCCCCGCCGGTGCATCCGGCAGTTTGGCCAGCACCAGATGGATGATGTTCTCGGTCAGGTCGTGCTCGCCACCGGTGATGAAGATCTTGGTGCCGCTGACCTTGTAGGAACCGTCCGCCTGAGGCTCGGCCTTGGTGCGAATCATGCCCAGGTCGGTGCCGGCATGGGCTTCGGTCAAGCACATGGAACCGGCCCACTCACCGGAATACATCTTCGGCAAGTACGCGGCCTTGAGCTCTTCGCTGGCGTGGGTGTTGATCGAGACACAGGCGCCGGAGGTCAGCATCGGGTACAGGCCGAATGCCAGGCTCGACGAGTTGATCATTTCTTCAACCTGCGCCGACACCGCCTTGGGCATACCCATGCCGCCATAGGTCGGATCGCCGCCCACACCCACCCAGCCGCCTTCGGCGTAGGTCGCATAAGCCTGGGGGAAACCGTCCGGGGTACGCACCGCGCCGTCGGTCCAATGGCAGCCTTGCTCATCGCCGCCGCGGCTCAAGGGCGCGATGGATTTGGCGGTAACCTTGCCGGCCTCTTCGAGGATCGCCTCAACGGTTTCGGCATCAACGGTGTCTGCCAATGCCGGCAGTTGGGCCCAAGTCTTGGCGACTTCAAAAACTTCGTTGAGGACGAAGCGCATATCACGCAACGGCGCTTTGTAATCAGCCATGGCAAACCTCGTGGGAACATGAAAAGTGATTCGATAGGATCGGTTTTACAGACCCCGAGTGTACCCGAACAACTTTTCAGACACATAGGGTCTGCTTGTGACTATCTGGTATTTTTAAGTCACAGTAAATACAGCACGCTGACTCAACCCGCAGCGCTTTGCGTGCGCACCGCGCCACGACGGGTTTGCCCGGCCGCGATCACGCAGTTACGCCCGGCGCCCTTGGCGGCGTACAGCGCCTGGTCGGCGGACTTGAGCACGTCTTCAGGGTTACGCTGCTCGGCCTGACGCTCGGCCACGCCGATGCTGACCGTCACCGACACGCTGGAGGCACCGCTGCCCGCACGCCGTTGACGGCCTTGATGGTCGTCATGAGGACGATCCGGGTTGCGCAACTTGATGGCGTAGCCGGCAATGATCTCGCGAATCTCCTCCAGGTGCGGCATGCATTCATCCAAGGTCTTGCCGGCAAACACCACGGCAAATTCTTCACCGCCATACCGGTAGGCGCGCCCGCCGCCGTTGACCTTGGACAGCTTGCTCGCCACCAGGCGCAGCACCTGGTCGCCCACGTCGTGGCCATGGGTGTCGTTGAAACGTTTGAAGTGATCAACGTCACTCATCGCCAGCACATAGTTGCGCCCCAGCCGTTGCATGCGTTCGTTGAGGGCGCGTCGTCCCGGCAAGCCGGTCAGTTCGTCGCGGAACGCCATTTGGTAGGCTTCGTGGGCCACACCGGCAGCAATCATCAACATCACTTGGCTGCACATGATGTTGAGGGTGAACGGCAGGATGAAGGTTTGCGGCAACATCCAGAACAGGCCCAAAAACCCCACCAATTGGGCGGCGTGCAGCGGGCGCGGCTGATACCAATACTGGGCGGCCAGGGTAAGGAAGCCGATCAGGAACATGGGATAGGACAGCTGGATCAGGCTCATCCACGCGCCATGCAGCATCGGCCAGCGAATCTCCGCCAACCAGCCCAGCAAAGCCTGGGGGAAACTTTGCTCCAGGGCCAGCGCCACACTGCCCACCGCCAGCAACACCGCGCAGCGGGCGACGAAGTCACGGAACAGATGGGTTTTTTCCTGCCACAGCGCGTAGATGCTGAATAGCAGCGGCAACAGCAGGCAACACAGGTGGAACACCACCGCGGCGTCGTCACGCACGCGGCCATTGTCGCGGTAGAAATCGGTCTGGGTATCCAGCAGGAAATAGGCGACGTACACCGTGATCATCAGGAACAGTTCACGCTGGCGCCGATAGACCGCGCAGTACGCGCCGCCGAGCAGCAGGACCAGGGTCGGCAACACGTTGAAGAGCGAGGTGAAGAAGACGTTGAGGTCCTTGACGTACGCAGCCGAAAGCCCGGCCAGCAACAGCAGCAGCGAAGGTAGGAAATGACTGAAACGTACAGCAGACACGCGTGACAAGGGTAAAACTCCGACCCGCAAAATAATGGCACTGTGCCTTCATGCAGTCAGTTAAGCACAACCGGACTGACACGTATCACATTGCCACTACTGTAACGGCAGCGGGCTGTAATCCCTGAGTGCATCACTGCGGTTTTTTATGTCCGTACTCTGTAGGAGGGCAAAAAAAACCGCCGCGTCCCGAAAGAGGCGGCGGTTCCAGAAAGAACCGGTAAGGCTTAGTAAGCCAGGCCGAAGTCTTCTTCTTTCATGTCCATCAGGTTGTTGGCGCCCGACAGCATGGTCGCCACGTGGGTACGGGTACGCGGCAGGATGCGCTGGAAGTAGAAGCGCGCGGTCTGCAACTTGGCGGTGTAGAACGCCTCTTCGCTGGTGCCGGCGGCCAGTTTCTCGGCGGCCAGGCGCGCCATGTCGGCCCAGAAGTACGCCAGGCACGCGTAGCCGGAGTACATCAGGTAATCCACCGAAGCGGCACCGACTTCTTCGCGGTCTTTCATCGCGGCCATGCCGACCTTCATGGTCAACTCGCCCCACTCCTTGTTCAGTGCCGCCAGCGGTGCAACGAACTCTTTAACCGCGTCGTTACCTTCGTTGGCCTGACAGAACTTGTGCACAATCTTGGTGAAGCCCTTGAGCGCTTCGCCTTGGGTCATCAGTACTTTGCGGCCGAGCAAGTCCAGGGCCTGGATGCCGGTGGTGCCTTCGTACAGCATCGAAATACGGCTATCGCGCACGTTCTGTTCCATGCCCCACTCGGCGATGAAGCCGTGGCCACCGTAGATCTGCACGCCGTGGTTGGCCGATTCAAAGCCGACTTCGGTCATGAACGCCTTGGCGATCGGGGTCATGAATGCCAGCAGGCCATCGGCCTGTTTCTTGGCTTCGTCGTCGGTGCCGTACTTGACGATGTCCACTTGCTTGGCGGTGAAGTACACCATCGCGCGGTTACCTTCGGCGAAGGCTTTCATGGTCAGCAGCATACGACGTACGTCTGGGTGCACGATGATCGGGTCAGCGGCTTTGTCCGGTGCTTTAGGGCCGGTCAGGGAGCGCATCTGCAGGCGATCACGCGCATATTTCAGGCCGCCCTGGAAGCCGATTTCGGCGTGGGCCAAGCCTTGCAGGGCGGTGCCCAGGCGAGCGGTGTTCATAAAGGTGAACATGCAGTTCAGGCCTTTGTTCGCCGGGCCGATCAGGAAACCAGTGGCTGCGTCGAAGTTCATAACGCAGGTAGCGTTGCCGTGGATGCCCATCTTGTGTTCCAGGGAACCACAGGTGACCGCATTGCGCTCGCCCACTGAACCATCGGCGTTGGGCAGGAACTTGGGCACGATAAACAGCGAGATGCCTTTGGTGCCGGCCGGTGCGTCCGGCAGGCGGGCCAGTACGATGTGGACGATGTTGTCGGCCATGTCGTGTTCACCGGCCGAGATGAAGATCTTGGTGCCGGAGACTTTGTAGGAACCGTCAGCCTGAGGCTCGGCCTTGGTACGCAGCATACCCAGGTCGGTACCGCAGTGTGGCTCGGTCAGGCACATGGTGCCCGTCCATTCGCCCGACACCAGTTTGGTCAGGTAAGCGTCTTGCTGCTCGGGGGTGCCGTGCTCGGAAATGGTGTTCATCGCGCCATGGGACAGGCCAGGGTACATGCCCCACGACCAGTTGGCTTCGCCGACCATTTCGCTCACAGCCAGGCCCAGGGACTCCGGCAAGCCCTGGCCACCGTGCTCCACGTCATGGGCCAGGCTCGGCCAGCCGCCTTCGACGAACTGTTTGTAGGCTTCTTTGAAACCGGTAGGGGTCTTAACGCCTGACTCACTCCAGGTACACCCTTCGATGTCGCCCACGCGGTTCAGCGGTGCCAGCACTTGCTCACAGAACTTGGCGCCTTCTTCGAGGATGGCGTCGACCATGTCCGGGGTAGCGTCCTGGCAAGCCGGCAGGCTCTGATAGTGCGCTTCATAACCGAGCAGTTCGTCACGAACGAAGCGAATATCACGCAAGGGGGCCTTGTAGTCAGGCATAGCGATAAACCTCTGCTGATGTATCTGGGATGAACAACCGCGTGGATTTGTTATGGCGGTCAAACAGGTGTTTGAAACATACGTTTACGACCCAGGGTTGTCAAGCGTCGGCCTGATGCCGTTTGTCTTGACGCAGATCAGCGCCAGGCACGGCAAGGCCTGCGGCGAGATGCCACTGCAAAAAACGAATAGAGAACTAGCTCAGGGCCAGGCACAGGCGAATGTAGGAGGGGCTTGCTCCCGATAGCGGTAGGTCAGCTATGAATGGGCACGCTGATACACCGCATCGGGAGCAAGCCCCCTCCCACATTTTTAATTGAGTTCAGCAGGGGATCAGGCGTAGGTATCGATCAACGTACCGAGCATTTCATCCGAAGCCTTGGCGACTTTTGCCCCCAGCTCGACTTGAAACTTGCCCTGGGCCATTTCCACCATATTGCTCGCCGAGTTTGACGCTTGGGCGCGGTCATTGGCTTGCAGACGATCGCTTTGCGCGGCCGATGGCTGGGCTGTTGCGGCGCTGGCAATCTTGCCGGCCGCCTGGTCGACACGGCTCTGCCCGGTCTGAATACTGCTCAGGCCCGAATAAAACGCGCTGCTTCCAGAGATTTCCATGGCTTAAGCCTGCCTTGAGAGAATCGTGAAGGTGGATTGAAGCAGACATCCCGGCAAAAGGCCCGTCAAAAACACTAATGGCATAATGCCTTGCGATAGCCAAAATCAGTCAAGCAGGTCCAACTCCAGGTACTCCGCCACGGCGGCGGCACCGGCATCCTTGAGCTTCGGCACGCGCCCCAGGCAGGGCGCCGGCAAGCGCTCGGCCAGGGTGGCGAGGTTTTCTTCCAGACGGGAGGTCTTGGGATCGATGATATTCGCCACCCAACCGGCCAGCGGCAAGCCGTCCCGTGCGATCGCTTCGGCGGTCAACAACGCGTGGCTGATGCAGCCCAGGCGCACACCCACCACCAGGATCACCGGCAATTTGAGCGCGATGGCCAGGTCAGACAGGTTGGCCTGATCGGCCAAGGGCACGCGCCAGCCGCCCGCCCCTTCGATCAAGGTAAAGTCGGCTCCACGGGCCAGAATCTGTTGCATCGGCTTGAGCAACGATTGCACCGTCAGCCCCACGCCCGCCTCGCGCGCAGCCAGATGCGGCGCGATAGCCGGCTCAAATGCCACCGGGTTGACCTCGGCATAACTGAGCGGCAATGAGCACTCGGCCAGCAACGCCAGGGCATCGGCATTGCGCAAGCCCTGGGCAGTCAACCGGCACCCCGACGCCACCGGCTTCCCGGCGGCCGTGCTTTTGCCCGCGAGCCTGGCAGCATGCAACAGGCCGGCCGCGATAGTGGTCTTGCCCACATCGGTGTCGGTGCCGGTGATGAAGTACGCGACGCTCATAGCGGTTTCTCCAGTACGGCGTACACCACCTGATACGTGGCGGGCAGGCCCTGAGCCTGACGGAACTGCTCGTATGCGTCTACCAGTGCAACAATCCGCGCGCGCCCCGTCAAGCCGCCGGGGCGGCCGGGGTTGAGGTTATGGGCGCCCAACGCTTTGAGCTCGTGGGACAGGCTGCGCACATCCGGGTAATGCAGCACATGGGGCTGTCGCGCGAGACTCACCACCCGCAGGCCGCTGGCCGCACATAACTGCTGATAAGCCTCGAAGGTGCGAAAGCGATTGACGTGAACCAAGCCGTCTACCGCTCGCCAGCTTTCGCGCAGTTCATCCAGGGTACCCACGCACAGGCTCGCGAACGCCAACACACCGCCAGGTTGCAATACGCGCTGAGCTTCGCTGAGCACTGCATCGAAGTTGGCACACCATTGCACGGCGAGGCTGGAGAAGAGCAGCTCGAAGCTGTCAGCCTTCAGCGGCAAGCGTTCAGCATCGCCAGCCATGAAATGCGCGGCGCCGCCCAACGGACGCGCGTGGTTGAGCATGCCTTCGGCGATATCCAGCGCCACGCCCTCGCTCCCGGGCAAACGCTCACCCAGCACGCGACTGAAATACCCTGTGCCGCAACCCATATCCAGCCAGCGTTGTGGCGAAAGCTCGCTGGGCAAACGGCGGAGTAACTCATGCCCTACTGCGCGCTGCAACTCGGCTACGCTGTCGTAGCTGGCCGCTGCACGGGAGAACGAGGCAGCAACCTGGCGCTTGTCCGGCAAGGCACCCGGCAGACAAGGGTGGGATAAGTCAGTCATCAACACACTCATGCAAAAAAGCCTGGATGGCCCCCGCTACACCGTGGGGGTCTTCCAGAAGAAACGCGTGACCGGCCTGTTCAATCAGGCCGACTTCTACATCCGGGAGCAACGCCAGCAGGTCACTGGCAGCTTCGGCAGGTACCAGCCCATCCAGGCCGGCAAACAGATGCAACTGCGGCCCGCGAAATGCCTGCAAGGCCGCGCGGGTATCCAGTTGGGCCAGCAGCTCCAGGCCGGGCATCAACACGCTGGGGGCGGTATGCGGCGCACCGCTGACCAGCAAGCGCGAGAGCCCGCGAAGCTCCTGCGCGCCCTTGGCACACAACAGGCCGAAGCGCTTGAGGGTGACCTGGGAGTCGGCGTGGCAGCCCGCCAGGAACGCATCGAAGGTCTCGGCGGGCATCCCGTGGGGCCAGCCATCATGGGCGACGAAACACGGGTTGCTCGCCAGGGTCAGCAAACCGCAGCAACGTTCGCCACGGCGTGCCGCCAGCTCCGAAGCAAGCATCCCGCCCAGGGACCAGCCCCCGAGCCAGACGTCGTCCGCCAGCGTCGCATCGAGCTCGTCAAGCCACTCATCCAGATCGCTGGAATCCAGCGCCGGCAAGGGTTCGATCTGTACCCGCAGGTGCTCGTTGAGGCCCTGCAGTGCCGCGGCCAGCGGTTCCAGCGGCGACACACCGAGCCCCCAACCAGGCAGCAGTATCAGGCGATCACGCATGGTCGGGCTCCGCTGCGTTTAATGACCGGAAACAGTCCTCTAATCCGTTTAACAATAGCTGCACCTGCGCTTCGCTGTGCGCCGCCGTCAATGTCACGCGCAACCTTGCACTGCCGGCCGGTACAGTCGGCGGGCGGATTGCAGTCACCATCAGCCCACGCTCGCGCAGCATCTGTGACAGCTGCAACGCCCGGGCGCTGTCGCCAATCAGGATTGGCTGGATCGGCGTAAAGCTGTCCATCAACGCCAGGCCCAATTGCTCGGCGCCGCGACGGAACTGGCGGATCAACCCGTTGAGGTGCTCACGCCGCCAGTGTTCGCTGCGCAGCAGTTCCAGGCTTTTGAGGGTGGCGCAGGCCAGTGCTGGTGGCTGGCTGGTGGTGTAGATATACGGCCGGGCAAACTGGATCAGGCTTTCGATCAAGTCTTCACTGCCTGCCACAAATGCCCCGGCGGTGCCGAAGGCTTTGCCCAAGGTGCCAACCAGCACCGGTACATCGTCCTGGCTCAAGCCAAAATGTTCGACGATGCCGCCGCCATGGGCGCCCAGCGGGCCAAAGCCATGGGCATCATCCACCATCAGCCAGGCACCTTTGGCCCTGGCTTCCCGGGCCAGCGCTGGCAGGTCGGCCAGGTCGCCGTCCATGCTGAACACACCATCGGTGACCACCAGCGTACTGCCGGTGGCCTTTTCCAGGCGCTTGGCCAGGCTGCCCGCGTCGTTATGCAGATAGCGGTTGAACCGCGCCCCGGACAATAAGCCGGCATCCAGCAACGAAGCATGGTTGAGGCGATCTTCCAGCACCGTATCGCCCTGCCCCACCAGCGCCGTGACCGCGCCCAGGTTGGCCATATAGCCGGTGGTAAACAGCAACGCACGCGGGCGCCCGGTCAAGTCAGCCAGGGCTTCTTCCAACTCATGGTGCGGCGTGACGTGGCCCACCACCAAATGCGAAGCGCCGCCACCCACGCCCCAACGGGCCGCACCGGCGCGCCAGGCTTCGACCACCTGCGGGTGATTGGCCAGGCCCAGGTAATCGTTATTGCAGAACGCCAGCAATGGCTGGCCATCCACCACCACTTCAGGGCCTTGGGGGCTCTGAAGCAACGGGCGTTGACGGTAAAGATGTTCGGCACGGCGGGCCGCGAGGCGCGCGGCGAGATCAAAAGACATGCTGGCCTCGATCAAACAGCGGCGTTATAGAACTGCTCGCTGCTCTTTTGCTCCACCAGCGCCTGCTCGATCGCTGCCTGATGCACTTCATCGGCGTGCTCTTCACGAGCTTCGGGCAGGATGCCCAGGCGTGCGAACAGCTGCATGTCCTTGTCAGCCTGAGGGTTGGCGGTGGTCAGCAATTTATCGCCGTAGAAGATCGAGTTGGCACCGGCAAAAAACGCCAGGGCCTGCATCTGCTCGTTCATGGCTTCGCGGCCAGCGGACAGGCGCACGTGGGATTGCGGCATCAGGATGCGCGCCACCGCCAGCATACGGATGAAGTCGAAGGGGTCGATGTCCTCGGCGTTTTCCAACGGCGTACCGGCCACCTTCACGAGCATGTTGATCGGCACCGACTCCGGATGCTCTGGCAGGTTGGCCAGTTGGATCAGCAGGTTGGCACGGTCGTCGAGGGACTCGCCCATGCCGAGGATGCCGCCCGAGCAGATCTTCATCCCCGAATCACGCACGTAGGCCAGGGTTTGCAAGCGCTCGCTGTAGGTACGGGTGGTGATGATCGAGCCGTAGAACTCTGGCGATGTGTCGAGGTTATGGTTGTAGTAATCCAGGCCGGCCTGGGCCAGCGCTTCGGTCTGGTCCTGATCGAGACGACCCAGGGTCATGCAGGTTTCCAGGCCCATGGCCTTTACGCCTTTGACCATCTCCAGCACGTAGGGCATGTCTTTGGCCGACGGGTGTTTCCACGCCGCGCCCATGCAAAAGCGCGTCGAGCCGATGGCCTTGGCGCGGGCGGCCTCTTCGAGGACCTTCTGCACCTCCATCAGCTTCTCTTTTTCCAGGCCGGTGTTGTAGTGACCCGACTGCGGACAATATTTGCAATCTTCCGGGCAGGCGCCAGTCTTGATCGACAGCAGGGTCGATACCTGCACGCGGTTGGCGTCGAAATGCGCGCGGTGCACGGTCTGCGCCTGGAACAACAGGTCATTGAACGGCTGCACGAACAGGGCTTTGACTTCGGCCAAAGACCAGTCGTGACGCAGGGTGGCAGAGGTGCTGGCGCTCATGGGCGATTCCTTGATTATGCTTTGGCTAACGCTGCGGGAAGGGCAATACCCACAGGCACGACACGGATGCTCGGCATATTTAAGGAAGATTCATGCACTGTCAACCTGAGTACAAACACCAAGTTTACATCTGGTTAAAAAACAAACAGACCTGTCTGATCTGTGACGAATGCACAGACTCCGCCGAAAATGTATGCAATACCTGCGAAACAGAACTGCCATGGTTGCTAGAGCACTGTGAACAGTGCGCCTTGCCTTTGCCGATGGACGGGCCGATCTGCGGCCAGTGCCAAAAACACCCTCCGGCCTTTAACCAGGTGATCGCACCCTGGATCTACAGTTTTCCCATCGACACCCTGGTCAGCCGATTCAAGCATCAGGCTCGCTGGCCGCTGGGCCACATGCTGGCGCGCCTGCTGGGGCAGCACCTGCAGCACCGCTTCGATAACGCCGAACTCAACCGCCCCGACTATCTACTGCCGGTCCCCATGGCCCGCAAACGCCTGCGCCAACGCGGCTTTAACCAGGCGCAGATGGTGGCTCGCTGGCTCAGTAGCGCGCTCGACATTCCCCTCAATGAGCACGCGCTGCTGCGCCCGCTTGAAACCGTGGCGCAGCAAGACCTCGACGCCAAGACGCGTAAGCGTAACCTGCTCAACGCCTTTGCCCTGGCGCCCGGCGCTCAAGTCGCAGGGCAACACCTGGCGCTGGTGGACGATGTACTCACCACCGGCGCTACCGCCTACAGCCTGGCGCGGTTATTGATGGGTGCCGGCGCACGCCAGGTCGATGTCTACTGCCTGGCCCGCACCCCCAAACCCGGCCCCTGACTTGACTCCCCTGCTTCAGGGCGGCAACGTCGGCTTATCTCATCCAAGCGTATGCCCATGTCTCTGCCCAGCCCACTCAGCCAGCACATCATCCGTCGCCCCCAACGCATTGCCTTGCTGGGGCATATCGCCGAGCAGGGCTCCATCACCCGTGCCGCCAAAAGTGCGGGGTTGAGTTACAAGGCCGCCTGGGACGCCATCGATGAACTGAACAACCTGGCGCAAAAACCGCTGGTGGAACGCAGCGTCGGTGGCAAAGGCGGTGGCGGCGCCAAGCTGACGCAAGAAGGTGAACGAGTGCTGCGCCTTTATCAGCGCCTGCAAGTGCTGCAGGCCGAGCTGCTCGGTTCGGACGAAGCGGCCAGTGACTTCAACCTGCTCGGCCGCTTGATGCTGCGCACCAGTGCACGCAACCAATTGCACGGCCAGGTCATCGCCATCGACAGCCAGGGCCGCAACGACAGGATTCGCCTGCAACTGGCCGGCGACCTGTACCTCGACGCCCAGATTACCCACGACAGCACCCAACGGCTGGAGCTGCAGGCCGGCGTGGAGGTGGTCGCCCTGATCAAAGCGGGATGGCTGGAGTTGCGGGCGATCGGGCACCCAGAAACACCTGGACACAATTGCATGAGCGGTGTGATTGAGGCGATTCTCGATGCCGAGGACGGCCCCAGCGAGGTGCGTATCGCCTTGCCCAACGGCCAGGTGTTATGCGCGCTGGCACCGCCCGCTGCACTTCTGGTACTCAACGCTGCCGAGGGCCAGCCGATCCAGGTGCAATTCGCACCCAGCAATGTGCTGCTCGGGACCCCGGTATAACGTCTTCAGGCTGCAACAATTTGGTCACAACCGCTCCTTAAGGTATCTGCAAAAATCGCGGGAGCCTGAGATGAGCCTATTAGAAGAAAACCAAGCCACTGACCTTGAACAAATGGTCGGCCTGACCCGCCGTCGCTTTATCGGCGCGGGCGCCCTGTGCGGCGCCGCGATGTTCCTCGGCGGTAACCTGCTGAGCCGCAGCGCCCTGGCGGTGAATGCCGCCTCCGCCAGCCCGCTGCTGGGTTTTACCAGCATCGCCGCCGCCACCAGCGACACCATCACCCTGCCCCCTGGCTACAGCGCTTCTGTGCTGATCAGTTGGGGCCAGCCGCTGCACAAGAACGCCCCGGCTTTCGACCCATCGGGCAATGGCACGGCCAAGGCCCAGGAACAGCAATTTGGCGACAACAACGACGGCATGAGCCTGTTTCCGTTCCCGGGCGACGACAACCGCGCCTTGATGGCGATCAACAACGAATACACAAACTACCGCTACCTCTACGCCCACGGCGGCGCGCCACAATCGGCCGAGGAGGTACGCAAGGCCCTGGCCAGCGAGGGCGTGTCGGTGATCGAAGTACGGCGCAAGGGCGACACCTGGCAGTTCGTCCAGGACTCACGCTACAACCGGCGCATCCATGGCAACTCACCAATCCGCTTGAGCGGCCCCGCTGCCGGCCATGACTGGTTGAAAACCACTGCCGACAAAACCGGCAAGAAAGTCCTGGGTACGTTCCAGAACTGCGCCAACGGCAAGACACCGTGGGGCACCTACCTGACCTGCGAAGAGAACTTCACCGACTGCTTCGGCAGCAGCAACCCGCAGCAAGCGTTCGACGCCGGGCAGAAACGCTACGGCGTAGTGGCCGCCAGCAAAGACATCAACTGGCACCCGCACGACCCGCGCTTCGACATGGCCAAGAACCCCAACGAACTCAACCGCCATGGCTGGGTGGTGGAAATCGACCCGTTCGATCCGCAATCCACTCCGGTCAAGCGCACGGCCCTGGGCCGCTTCAAACATGAAAACGCGGCGCTGGCCGAAACGCGCGACGGCCGCGCCGTGGTGTACATGGGCGACGACGAACGCGGCGAGTTCATCTACAAGTTCGTCAGCCGCGATCAGATCAATCACAGCAATCCGAAAGCCAACAAAGACCTGCTCGACCACGGCACCTTGTACGTGGCCATCTTCGATGCGGGCGACGGTAACGCCGATCATCCCAAGGGCAAAGGCCAATGGGTTGAACTCACCCATGGCAAAAACGGCATCGACGCCGGCAGCGGTTTCGACAACCAGGCAGAGGTGCTGATCCATGCGCGCCTGGCCGCCAGCGTAGTGAAGGCCACGCGCATGGACCGCCCGGAGTGGATCGTCGTCAGCCCCACCGACGGCCAGGTCTACTGCACCCTGACCAACAACGCCAAGCGCGGCGAAGACGGCCAGCCGGTGGGCGGCCCCAACCCGCGAGAGAAAAACGTCTACGGCCAGATCCTGCGCTGGAAAGCCGACGCCGATAACCACGGCGCCACAGACTTTACCTGGGACCTGTTCGTAGTGGCCGGAAACCCGGGCGTGCACGCTGGTACGCCGAAGGGCGGCTCGTCCAATATCAACCCACAGAACATGTTCAACAGCCCCGACGGCCTGGGCTTCGACAAGGCCGGGCGCCTGTGGATCCTCACCGACGGCGACTACAGCAACGCGGGCGACTTTGCCGGCATGGGCAACAACCAGATGCTGTGTGCCGACCCGAGCACCGGGGAAATCCGCCGTTTCATGGTCGGGCCGGTGGCGTGTGAGGTCACCGGGATCAGCTTTGCGCCGGATCAGAAGACGTTGTTTGTGGGGATTCAGCATCCGGGAGAAACCGGTGGTTCGACTTGGCCTGAACATCTGCCGAACGGCAAGCCGCGTTCGTCGGTGATGGCGATTCGGCGGGATGATGGCGGGATCGTAGGCTCCTGACAGGGCCTCATCGGGGGCAAGCCCCCTCCCACAATTCTGAATTGCGAATACATTCAAATGTGGGAGGGGGCTTGCCCCCGATTGCAATAGCACAGCCACCACCTATCCCAGCCCCGGTGCGTTACCATACCCGGCCGGACGCGGCGCCCTGCTGCGCGCAGGAGTTCGCATGGCTCACCCGTTTGAAACACTCACCCCTGATCTGGTCCTCGACGCCGTCGAAAGCATCGGCTTTCTCAGCGATGCGCGCGTGTTGGCGCTCAACAGCTACGAAAACCGCGTGTACCAGGTGGGCATCGAAGACGCCGAACCGCTGATCGCCAAGTTCTACCGGCCCCAACGCTGGACCAACGAGGCGATCCTCGAAGAGCACCGCTTTACCTTCGAACTGGCCGAGTGCGAAGTGCCCGTGGTGGCCCCGCTGATTCACAACGGCGAGAGCCTGTTCGAACACGCAGGTTTCCGCTTCACCCTGTTTCCCCGCCGTGGCGGCCGCGCGCCGGAGCCGGGCAACCTCGACCAGCTTTATCGCCTTGGGCAGTTGCTCGGCCGTTTGCACGCCGTGGGGTCAACCCGCCCGTTCGAACATCGCGAAGCCCTGGGCGTGAAGAACTTCGGTCACGATTCCCTCAACACCTTGCTCGAAGGCAACTTCATTCCCAAAAGCCTGTTGCCGGCCTATGAATCCGTGGCCCGCGACCTGCTCAAGCGTGTGGAAGAGGTTTATAAAGCCACGCCGCACAAGAACATCCGCATGCACGGCGATTGCCACCCCGGCAACATGATGTGCCGCGACGAGATGTTCCATATCGTCGACCTCGACGACTGCCGCATGGGCCCGGCGGTGCAAGACCTGTGGATGATGCTCGCTGGCGACCGCCAGGAATGCCTGGGCCAGCTGTCGGAACTGATGGACGGCTATCAGGAGTTCCACGATTTCGACCCCCGCGAACTCGCCCTGATCGAACCGTTGCGCGCCTTGCGCCTGATGCACTACAGCGCCTGGCTGGCACGGCGCTGGGATGATCCGGCGTTTCCCCACAGCTTCCCGTGGTTTGGCACCGAGCGGTATTGGGGCGACCAGGTGCTGGCGTTGCGTGAGCAACTGTCGGCGCTCAATGAAGAACCGCTAAAACTCTTCTGACTGATTTGCTTTATGTGGGAGCGAGCCCCCCTCCCACATAAAAATCCCCATTGCCAAGCAAGTCCCCATTGTCTGACAAATATCCTTACAATCGCGCTTTGTTAGCTGCCTAAGCAAGGATTCTGCAATGCAAGCCGCCAACCCTCGCAAGGGGTACATCCTGGGCCTGAGCGCCTACATCATCTGGGGTCTGTTCCCGCTCTATTTCAAAGCCATCGCCAGCGTGCCCGCCGCCGAGATCATCGTGCACCGCGTGCTGTGGTCAGCGCTGTTCGGCGGCTTGCTGTTGATGGTGTGGAAGCACCCTGGCTGGTTTCGCGAACTGCGTGACAACCCCAAGCGCCTGGCGATCCTGGCACTCAGCGGTTCGCTGATCGCGGCCAACTGGCTGACCTATGTGTGGTCGGTGAACAGTGGGCGCATGCTTGAAGCCAGCCTGGGTTACTACATCAACCCGCTGGTGAATGTACTGTTGGGTATGTTGATACTCGGTGAACGCCTGCGCCGCCTGCAATGGGTGGCGGTGGGGTTGGCGGCGGTCGGTGTGGCGCAACAAGTGTGGCAGGTGGGTAGCTTGCCATGGGTGTCGCTGGCGCTGGCGTTGACGTTCGGTTTTTACGGCTTGATCCGTAAACAGGCCCCGGTCAAGGCACTTCCGGGGCTGGTGGTGGAAACCTGGATGCTGGTGCCGATTGCCGTCGCCTGGTTGCTGTTCAATCCATCGGCCCACAGTGCACAACTGGAATTCTGGAGCACCTCCGAAGCCTGGTGGTTGGTGGCCGCAGGTCCGGTAACCCTGATTCCATTGGTCTGCTTTAACGCCGCAGCACGGCATTTGCCCTATACCGCACTGGGCTTTTTGCAATACGTGGCGCCGACCCTGGTGCTGTTGGAAGCGGTATTGCTGTTCGGCGAACACCTGGCGCCGGCCACGCTGATTGCCTTCGCCTTCATCTGGGCCGGGCTGGTGATCTACAGCGTGGATGCATGGCTGACGGTGCGCAAACGCTGATCAAATAACGCACAAACCTTTGCAAGCCACGGCGCCCGTGGCTTGCAGCGTTTCACCCCAAGGTTATCCACAACCTGATCCCCGCCATTTGTGCACAAGCCCTTGAAACTGCTCGTTTTTTGCTCAGCTGACGGAGAAGTCCGGCCGACGTGGCCTGGCGCCGGGTCTCTACAGGTTATCCACAGGCCCATGCAAGATTTCCATGCATAACCTTGTGGGTGGTTATTCCTCGTTGCGCAGTTCCACCATCAAGTCGTCGGCCAAGGTCTCAAGCGATTCCTGCAAGCGCTCCAGAGACAACGTAGACGGCACCTGCAACAAAGCCTCGGCGTTGAACAACGGGTCCCCGCTCATGGGCGCCGGGCGTACATCGGTACTCAAGCGCTCCACGTTGACACCCTGCTGGCTCAACAGCGCAGTAATCTCGCGCACGATGCCCGAGCGGTCATTGCCCACCAGCGTCATCACAATCGATTTGGACACTGTCGCCTGCCCTGTACTGCCCTCGCCCACCAGCACGCGTATGCCGTGTGTGGATAAGTCTTCCAGCGCGCCCACCAGTGCCTGACGTTGCTCCGTCGGCACGCTGACCCGCAGGATCCCGGCAAACTGCCCAGCCATGTGGGCCATGCGGCTTTCCAGCCAGTTACCACCGTGGGCGGCAATGTTCTGCGCGATGCGTTCAACCAGGCCGGGTTTGTCGGCGGCGATAATTGTGAGTACAAGATGGTCCATGGCGAAGCCCTCTGGAATTCAATCTACAAGGTGGACCCGGGAGCCCTCGAAAACAAATCGTGTACCATTTTTATATTTATCTGGAACAATCCAATAGTTTTTTGAGAACATCCGGTTCTCCGCTGTGACCGTACGACCAAAGTGGGTCGCTAAACGACGTATTTAGTCTAATTTTCACAACCGCAAGTCATCATGTAGTATGCCCAACCGTGCACTACATAATGAAAATCTGAAAAAGCGCATAAGCTCCGCAGAGTGAGGCAAGCAATGACTGAACACGTTCAAGTCGGTGGCCTGCAGGTCGCCAAAGTCCTGTTCGACTTCGTGAACAACGAAGCCATTCCCGGTACCGGCATTACTGCCGACCAGTTCTGGGCCGGTGCCGACAAGGTCATCCACGACCTGGCCCCGAAGAACAAAGCCCTACTCGCCAAACGCGACGATTTCCAGGCGCGGATCGATACCTGGCACCAGACTCACGCCGGCCAGGCCCACGACCCGGTGGCCTACAAAGCCTTCCTGCAAGACATCGGATACCTGCTGCCAGAAGCCGCAGACTTTGAGGCCTCGACGCAAAACGTCGACGACGAAATCGCGCGCATGGCCGGCCCGCAACTGGTGGTGCCGGTGATGAATGCGCGTTTCGCCCTCAACGCCTCGAATGCGCGCTGGGGCTCGCTGTATGACGCGTTGTACGGCACCGACGCCATCAGCGAAGCCAACGGCGCCGAAAAGGGCAAGGGCTACAACAAGGTGCGTGGCGACAAGGTCGTCACCTTCGCCCGCGCCTTCCTCGACGAAGCCGCACCGCTGAGCGCGGGCAGCCACGTCGATTCCACCGGCTACAAGATCGTCGACGGCAAGCTGATCGTGAGCCTCAAAGGCGGCAGCAACAGCGGCCTGCGTGACGATGCCCAGTTGATCGGTTTCCAGGGCCCCGAGGCCGAGCCGATTGCGCTCCTGTTCAAACACAACGGCCTGCACTTCGAGTTGCAGATCGACGCCAGCACCCCGGTCGGCCAGACCGATGCCGCCGGTGTCAAAGACGTGCTGATGGAAGCCGCGCTAACCACCATCATGGACTGCGAAGACTCCGTTGCTGCCGTGGATGCCGATGACAAGGTGGTGATCTACCGCAACTGGCTCGGGCTGATGAAGGGCGACCTGGCCGAAGAAGTGGCCAAGGGCGGCAAGACCTTTACTCGTACCATGAACCCTGATCGCGCCTACACCGGCATCGACGGTAACGACGTGACCCTGCACGGCCGTTCGCTGTTGTTCGTGCGCAACGTTGGCCACCTGATGACCATCGACGCGATCCTCGACAAAGACGGCAACGAAGTGCCCGAAGGCATCCTCGACGGCCTGATCACCAGCCTGGCGGCGATCCACAGCCTCAATGGCAACAACACGCGCAAGAACAGCCGCACAGGTTCGGTGTACATCGTCAAACCGAAGATGCACGGCCCGGAAGAAGCCGCGTTCACCAACGAGCTGTTCGGTCGCATCGAAGAGGTGCTGAACCTGGCGCGTAATACGCTCAAAGTCGGGATCATGGATGAGGAGCGCCGTACCACGGTCAACCTCAAGGCCTGCATCAAGGCCGCCAGCGAGCGCGTGGTGTTTATCAACACCGGCTTCCTCGACCGTACCGGCGACGAAATCCACACGTCAATGGAAGCCGGCGCGATGGTGCGCAAGGCCGCCATGAAGGCGGAAAAATGGATCGGCGCCTACGAAAACTGGAACGTCGATATCGGCTTGAGCACCGGCCTGCAAGGCCGTGCACAAATCGGTAAAGGCATGTGGGCCATGCCCGACCTGATGGCGGCGATGCTTGAGCAGAAAATCGCCCATCCATTGGCCGGTGCCAACACCGCCTGGGTACCGTCGCCGACCGCTGCGGCGCTACACGCGTTGCACTATCACAAGGTCGACGTATTTGCCCGCCAGGCCGAACTGGCCAAGCGCGAACGCGCCTCGGTGGACGATATCCTCACCATTCCTCTGGCCAGCAACACCGATTGGTCGGACGAAGAGATCCGCAATGAACTGGACAACAACGCCCAGGGCATCCTTGGCTATGTGGTCCGTTGGATTGACCAGGGCGTTGGCTGTTCGAAAGTACCGGACATCAACGATGTGGGCCTGATGGAAGACCGCGCCACCCTGCGTATCTCCAGCCAGCACATTGCCAACTGGCTGCGCCACGGCGTCGTCAACCAAGACCAAGTGATGGAAAGCCTCAAGCGCATGGCGCCGGTGGTGGACCGTCAGAATGCCGGGGACGCGTTGTATCGTCCGTTGGCGCCGGATTTCGACAGCAATATCGCGTTCCAGGCAGCGGTGGAGTTGGTGATTGAAGGGACCAAGCAGCCCAATGGGTATACCGAGCCGGTGTTGCACCGCAGGCGTCGGGAGTTCAAGGCTAAAAACGGCCTGTAAATGAAAAAGCCCTGATCGAGAGATCAGGGCTTTTTAGTTGGGTTGAGGATGACTGAACCGGCGCAATCGGGAGCAAGCCCCCTCCCACATTCTAAAAGTGTTCGCAGTTCAAAATGTGGGAGGGGGCTTGCTCCCGATGAGGCCATCACAGCATCACAAAAATCAGGAAGCCATCCCCAACTCCCGCTTCACCAACTTCGCCAACTTCACGCTATCTATCGGCTTGAGCAAGAAATCCACCACACTCAAGTGCATCGCATCGATCACATCCGGCGCTTCGGCGTCACCCGACATGATGATGATCGGCAGCGCCGCCCGGGTCGACTCACGCACCTGACGGATCAACTCCAGGCCGTTGCTGGGCTGCATGCGCAGGTCGGTGATCAGCAAACCGATAGAGCCGCTCGATTTCAACAAATCCCATGCCGCCTCACCACTGTCGGCGGTCAAGCAACGAATACCGTCCAGCCCCAGGATTTCCGCCAACAGTTCACGCGCATCCTTGTCGTCGTCCACGATCAATACGCGTTGGGGCGGTAAATCAGGCTCGAGCATCACGGCGCTCAGCGCCTCGCGCTCGGCATCACTCAAAATATCGTGGTCGGACATACGTTTCTCAGCAGTTCTAAATCAATCTCCCAGCACTCGTCAGACATCTGTGCAAGGTCGAACAATGTGCACTTCGTCGGAAAGTTTGCCTAGTGGGCGTTCTACGGGGTTTGGACGATAGTCATGTAAGGTTTTTCCCTAGTTTTGCAGCGTTTTCACCGACCTAGACTTACGTCCAATGGGCACCCGCGGTGCAGGAGTCGACCATGCAGCACGATAACGACAAAAAAACTGCGGTCACTGTTATGAGTAAAGCTGATGCATTCGAACAGGCGGGTAAAACTGCTGTGTTGCAGAACATCCACGGCACCTTGCAATTGCTGCAACGCTTCCCGCCGTTCAACCAGATGGAACCGGCGCACCTGGCCTTTCTGGTGGAACAGTGCCAACTGCGCTTCTATGGCCAGGGCGACAGCATCCTCAAACCGTCGGGCGGGCCGGTCGAGCATTTCTATATCGTCAAACAGGGCCGGGTGATTGGCGAGCGGCCAGACTCGCCAGATCCCACCTTCGAAATCACTACCGGCGAGTGCTTCCCCCTCGCCGCTTTGCTGGGTGAACGTGCGACCCGCACCGAACATAAAGCCGCGCAAGACACCTTCTGCCTGCAACTGAACAAGCCGGCGTTTATCAAGCTGTTTGCCCTTTCCAGCCCGTTTCGTGATTTTGCCTTGCGTGGCGTCAGTAGCCTGCTCGACCAAGTCAACCAGCAGGTGCAGCAAAAAGCCGTGGAAACCCTCGGCACCCAATACTCCCTGAATACCCGCCTGGGCGAATTGGCCATGCGCCACCCGGTGACGTGCAGCCCGCACACGCCGTTGCGTGAAGCGGTCACGTTGATGCACGAGCAACAGGTCGGCAGCATTGTGATCGTGGACGAACACAAGGCGCCCCTGGGCATCTTTACCCTGCGTGACCTGCGCCAGGTGGTAGCCGACGGCACCAGCGATTTCAGCCAGGGCATTGACGGCCATATGACCCAGGCGCCGTTCTTCCTGAGCCCGGACCACAGTGCCTTCGACGCCGCTATCGCCATGACCGAACGGCATATCGCCCACGTGTGCCTGGTCAAAGACCAGCGCCTGTGCGGCGTGGTGTCCGAGCGTGACTTGTTCTCGTTGCAACGCGTGGACCTGGTGCACCTGGCCCGCACTATCCGCAACGCGCCCCGGGTCGACAACCTGGTGGCAATCCGTGGTGAAATCGGTCAGTTGGTGGAACGTATGCTTGCTCATGGCGCGTCGTCCACCCAGATCACCCACATCATTACGCTGCTCAACGACCACACCGTCTGCCGGGTGATCGAGCTGACCCTGGCGGAAAAAGGCGACCCCGGCGTGCCATTCAGTTGGCTGTGTTTCGGCAGCGAAGGCCGCCGCGAGCAAACGCTGTACACCGACCAGGACAACGGCATTCTGTTCGAGGCCAAGGACGCCGTCGAAGCTGCCCAGATCCGTGAGCGGCTGCTTCCCCTGGCACAGCACATCAATCAAAGCCTGGCGCTGTGCGGCTTCAGCCTGTGCAAAGGCAATATCATGGCCGGCAACCCCGAGCTGTGCTTGTCCCGGGTGGAGTGGGCGCGGCGCTTCGGCGCGTTTATTCGCGAGGCGACGCCGGAGAACCTGCTTAGCTCGAGCATCTATTTTGATTTGCGTGCAGTGTGGGGCGACGAGCGTGGTTGCGAGCAACTGCGTCAGGGCATTCTCGATCAGGTCGCGGACAACCGTTTGTTCCAGCGCATGTTGGCCGAAAACGCATTACGCCAGCGCCCGCCGGTGGGACGCTTTCGCGAGTTCGTGCTGACCCGCAAGGGCGGCGAAAAGGCCACCCTGGATCTCAAGGTGCAAGGCTTGACCCCCTTTGTCGATGGCGCACGCCTGCTCGCCCTGGCCAATGGTATCCACGCCAACAACACCCTGGAGCGCCTGCGTCAGTTGGTCGACAAGCAAGTGATTGAGCCCCTGGATGGCGCGGCCTACGAAGAGGCCTACCACTTCATTCAGCAAACCCGTATGCAGCAGCACCAATTGCAGACCCGCGAGAACCAGCCCTACTCCAACCGCGTCGACCCCGACAGCCTCAACCACCTCGACCGACGCATCCTGCGTGAATCCCTGCGCCAGGCCCAGCGCCTGCAAAGCAGCCTGACCTTGCGGTATCAACTGTGAGTTGGTTCGGCTGGTTTCATAAGCAAAAACCGGGGCTGAATGCCGCGCAACAACAGCGTCTGGAGCAACTGCCCAAGCCTGGCGCATTGGGCGATGGTTCGTTGCGCAACCAACGCTGGGTCGTGGTGGATCTGGAAACCAGCGGCCTGAACCTAAACCGTGACCAGGTGCTGTCCATCGGCGCCGTGGTGATCGAGGACGGTGCGGTGGACTTTTCGCAACTGTTCGAACGCACCCTGCAACGCACCGACACCAAACTCAGCCCCAGCGTATTGATTCATGGTCTCGGCCCCAGTGCGATTGCCGCCGGCAGCGACCCGGCCGAGGCGCTGCTGGATTTCATGGCATTCGTGGGCGACAGCCCGTTGCTGGCCTTCCATGCACCGTTCGATCAACACATGCTGGGCCGGGCGCTCAAGGACAGCCTGGGTTATCGACTGGCCCACCCGTTTCTCGACGTGGCCGACCTGGCGCCGCTCTTGTGCCCCGACGCCACGCTACGCGAGGCCGGGCTGGACGACTGGGTCAAGCATTTCCAGCTGCAGGTCGGCGAGCGTCATCACGCCAGCGCCGATGCACTGGTCACGGCGGAGCTGATGCTGATCCTGTTCAGCCGTGCACGGCAGCAGCAGATCGATACGCCCCACGCGTTGCAAGAGCGTTTGGCCCAGTGGAAACGGCGCCAACAAGCGCCATCGTTTTAATGTCACCGCCCGACAGACGCCAATTGCGCCCACCCCACGCCTCTGACACAATCGCGAATAATTCTCGTTAGTTCAAACCTATTGTTTATTCGGTGATGCCTTGTCGTCGGTCCAGACCCCACACAGTGAGCTTGTTGGCGCGTTGTATCGCGACCATCGTGGCTGGCTGTTGGCCTGGCTACGCCGCAATGTAGCCTGCCCGAGCCGCGCCGAGGACCTGAGCCAGGACACCTTCATGCGCCTGCTGGGCCGCGACGGCTTGCGCGAGCCCCGCGAACCCAGGGCGTTCCTGGTGGCTATCGCCAAGGGCCTGCTGTTCGACTACTTCCGTCGAGCCGCTCTGGAACAGGCGTATCTCACCGAATTGATGCTGATCCCCGAAAGCGAACACCCTTCGCCGGAAGCACAGCAACTGATCCTTGAAGACCTCAAGGCCATCGACCGCCTGCTCGGCAAGCTGTCGAGCAAGGCCCGCGCCGCGTTCCTCTACAACCGCCTCGACGGCCTGGGCCACGCAGAAATCGCCCAGCGCCTCGGTGTGTCGGTGCCCCGTGTGCGCCAGTACCTGGCCCAAGGTATACGTCAGTGCTACATCGCGCTGTATGGCGAGCCGTCGTGACAGCCATTGGCTCCAAACCGGTTTCGGCACGGGTGCTGGATGCCGCGATTGCCTGGCAACTGTCTCTGGACTCGGGCGACGGCAGCGCGGTGGAACAGCAAGAGTTCGCCAAATGGCTGGCCAGCGATGAGGAACATGCCCGGGCCTGGCGCCAACTGGGCATGCTCGATCAGCGCTTCAGCGTGGCCGCCGGCCCGGCCCGGGCGGCGTTGCTGCAATCGCGCCACGGCATTCGCCAGCGCGTACGCAAGTTGGGCCGTGGCCTGGCGAGTATCGGCCTGGTGTGTGGCCTGGGCTTGTTTGCCGGCGAGCGTTACGTGCCGATCCACTATTGGCTGGCCGACCAGCGCACCGCCACCGGCGAGCAACGCACACTGAAACTGGACGATGGCACTTCCATCAACCTCAATACCCATAGCGCCATAGATGTGCGCTTCGACGAACAGCGCCGATTGATTGTGTTGCAGGAGGGCGAAATCCTCGTCGAAACCGGTCACGACGATTCACGCCCGTTCTATGTGCAAACCCGCGACGGCAGCCTGCGAGCGCTGGGTACCCGGTTTATCGTCAAGCGCGAAGACGACGCCACGCGCTTGAGCGTGTTGCAGTCCGCCGTGGCCGCCCAGCCTGAAGCGCTGCATCAGGAGCACGTTTTCAAAGCAGGCCAGCAAGTGTTGATGCGCAGCGATGGCCTTGGCCCGCTGCTGGCCGTGACACCCGCCACCGACGCCTGGACCCGCGGCATGTTGGTGGTCGACAACGCCCGCCTGGGCGATGTGATCGAAGAACTGGGCCGCTACCGCACCGGGCACTTGGGCGTGGATGACAACGTGGCCGACCTGCGCATCACCGGCAGCTTCCCCCTGCACGACACCACGCTGGCGTTGAATGCGCTGTTGCCGACCTTGCCGGTGCAGATCAAGCAGCACACGCCGTGGTGGGTGACTGTAGCTGCCAAGCCTTAGTTCTGTGGTGACCGGGCAATCGCCATCGGGAGCAAGCCCCCTCCCACATTGAAAGGTACTCACACATCAAAATGTGGGAGGGGGCTTGCTCCCGATGAGGCCCTGAAACACACCGCCAAAAAAATAGTTTCACCCAGCCCTATCACTTTCCGATTCTCGCTCGGCACCTAAGCAATTGAGAAATATTTCCATTCAGGAGCCGCCCTTATGTCCCGCACGCTAGACACCTTGTTGCGTCCCAGTCTGTTAGCCCTGGCCATCGCCCTCAGCGCCCCGCTGGCGAGCACTTCGCTGATCGCTGCTGAACAAGCCTTGAGCGTGCGCGCCTATAACCTGCCGGCAGCCCCATTGGCCAGCACCCTGAACCAGATCGCCAGCCAGGCTGGCCTGGCGCTGACCCTCAACCCGACACTCGCCGCCGGCAAGACCTCGGCCCCGGTCAAGGGCCAGTTCGATGCACAGAGCGCGTTGCGCGAGGCCTTGCGCGGTACTGGCTTGCAGTTGGAACAAAGCAGTACGGGCACTTACACCCTGGTGCCGGTTCCGGAGGGCGTCGTCGCCTTGCCGACTACCAACATCACCGGCCAGGGCAGCTATGAAAGCGCTTGGGGGCCGGTGGAGGGGTATGTGGCAAAGCGCACCGCCGCCGGCACCAAAACCGATACCGCGCTGGTCGAGGCGCCACGCTCGATTTCGGTAGCCACCCGCGAGCAGATGCAAGACCGCAACGTCCAAAACCTCGACGATGCCGTCAAATACATGCCCGGTATCGTGTCCGCCAGCTACGGCAGCGACACTCGCTACGACTGGATGCGCGTACGCGGCTTCGAGCCGACGCAATTCCTCGATGGCCTGCCACTGCCACGCGGGGTGTATGCCAACCCGAAAGCCGAAACCTGGAACCTGGATCGCCTCGCTTTGCTGCGCGGTCCGGCCTCGTCTGTCTACGGCCAGACCCCACCGGGTGGCCTGTTGGACATGGTCAGCCGCCGCCCCAGCGCTGAATCGAGGCACGCCATCCAGGTGCAATACGGCAGTGACAACTACCGCCAGATCAATTTCGAAAGCACTGGCAAGATTGATAATGAAGGCCAGTTTCTCTACAGCGTTGGCGGCGTGGTACGCGATGCCGGTACCCAGGTCGATCACATCGACAACAAACGCTACAACATCGCACCGAGCCTGACCTGGAATATCGACACCGATACCAAGCTGACCTTGCTGTCACAGTTCACCCGTGACGATACCGGGGCTACCAGCCAGTTCCTGCCGATAGTCGGCACCAAGATCAAGTCGCCGCTGGGTGACGTTTCGCATCATAAGAACCTGGGCGATCCGGACTACGAGTTCTACGACCGTACCTATTACGCACTCGGCTACGCATTCGAGCACCGTTTCAACGATACATGGCAGTTCAAACAGAACCTGCGTTACACCAAATCGGAACTGTCGTTCCAGCAATTGACCGTGGGGGCCTATGGCTGGGCGCCGGTCGACGCTGAGGGCAATATGGATCGCTCGTCCACCAACGTGGACGAGAACATCGGACAATTGGCGGTCGATAACAACTTTCAGGCCGACTTCGCCACCGGTGACGTCACCCACACCCTTCTGCTCGGACTGGACCACCAGCGTACCGATACCTCGTACTTGTCGATTTACGGGCAGGCCGGAAGAGTCAACATCTTCAACCCGGTCAACACCACGCCGGTTGAACGCCCCGCACGCTCCGGCGCTTTCTACGACTACAACCAGAAAACCATCCAGACCGGTCTCTACGTGCAGGACCAAATGGCGCTGGACAACTGGCGCCTGACCCTGGGCGGCCGTGAAGACTGGGTGCACCAAGGTACAACTTACTTCAACAAAAACGACGCGACCAATACTGACCGCAGCAAGAATTTCAGCGGTAACGCGGCACTGAGCTATGTGTTCGACTCGGGCTTCGTACCGTACATTTCCTACGCCGAATCGTTCCAACCGGCGAGCAACGCCAGCGCTTCACCTACAGAGTCCTATAAACCCACCGAGGGCAAGCAGTGGGAATTGGGGATCAAGTACCAACCGCCGGGCTCGAACACGCTGCTCAGTGCAGCGGTGTATGACCTGACCCAGAAGAACGTTCTGGTCAGCAGCTTCCAGTCCGGTGGTGTATCTGTCACCGACCAGACCGGCGAAGTGAAAGTCAAAGGTCTGGAGCTGGAAGCCATCTCTGACGTCACCGAAAACCTCAAGGTCATCGCGGCGTATACCCTGGCCAAATCCGAAGTGCAAAAAGGCGATTTCAAGGGCAATCGCCTGCAATTGATGCCCAACCAACAAGCCTCCTTATGGACCGACTACACCTGGCACACCGGCGCCCTCGACGGTTTCGGTATCGGCTTCGGCGCACGCTACACCGGCAATACCTATGGCGACCAAGCCAATACCTGGGCCGGCAAGGCCAATGCCTACACCGTGTTCGACGGCGCCGTGCACTACGACCTCGGTCGCCTCGACAACAGCCTTAAAGGCGCGTCGGTGAAAGTGAACGCGACCAACCTGTTCAACAAGGACTACATTTCCACCTGTGATGGCTCGTACTGCTACTTCGGCGACCAACGCAGCGTCGTCGCCAGCGCCACCTACCAGTGGTGATCAGCTTGAGTTAACAACCAGGCCGCCCCACAGGGCGGCTTGGGTGCATCTGAAGGCTCGAAAATGAAAAGCAAAACCATCCGCCGCTGGTCCTTCATCCACACCTGGACCAGCCTGATCTGCACCGTATTCCTGCTACTGCTCGCCCTCACCGGCTTGCCGTTGGTGTTCCACCACGAGATCGACCACCTGCTGGGTAACGAGCCCGAGTTGGCACAGATGCCGGCCGATACGCCGCAGCTCAACCTTGAGCAGCTTGTGGCCAAAGCCCAGGCCCATCGACCCGGCGAGGCCATGCAGTACCTGGCGTGGGACGAAGACGACAAGAACGGTGTGATCGCGATCATGGCCGCTACGGCCGGCACCGAGCCGAACTCGTCGCACACCTTCATGCTCGACGCCCGCACTGGCGAAGCAGTGGAAACCCCGGCGGCCAATGGCGGGTTGACCCTGTTCCTGCTGCGCCTGCATGTGGACATGTTCGCCGGCCTGCCGGGCAAGTTGCTGCTGGCGTTCATGGGCCTTCTGTTTGTGCTGGCGATTGTCTCGGGCACGGTGTTGTACCTGCCGTTCATGCGCCGCTTGAAGTTCGCCACCGTGCGTCAGGACAAGTCCACCCGCCTGCGCTGGCTCGACCTGCACAACCTGATCGGCGTGGTCACCCTGACGTGGGCGCTGGTGGTGGGCGTGACCGGCGTGATCAGCGCCTGCGCCGACCTGATCATCGCCGCCTGGCGCCAGGACAGCCTCAGCGCCATGATCGAACCCTACCAAAACGCTCCGCCGCTGACCCACCGCGCACCGGCCACCGAGCTGCTGAGCATTGCCGCCCAGGCCGCGCCGGGCATGGAGCCGGACTTTATCGCCTTCCCCGGCACGCGCTTCTCCAGCGAGCATCACTATGCGGTGTTCATGAAAGGCAGCACGCACCTCACCTCCCATCTGCTCACGCCGGTGCTGATCGACGCCAGCACCCTGGCCGTCACCGCCATCGCCGAGCGCCCCTGGTACATGGACGCCATGGGCATGTCCCAACCGCTGCACTTCGGTGATTACGGCGGGATGCCGATGAAGATCTTGTGGGCAGTGCTGGATGTGCTGACCATCGTCGTGCTGGTCAGCGGCATTTACTTGTGGATCGTGCGGCGCAAGGCGGCCAAGGTATGAAGCCTCGGCAGTCGAATTTCTGGAAGGTGTTTGGCATACCAATGGGGATTGGCCTGCTCAGCGCCGCGGGGTTGTTTGCGGCGCTGCTGGGGGATGGGGTGTGGGATTCCTTGAGTTGGGTGGGGTTGGGCGTACCTGCTGCCATTGGCGCTTGGGCGTTGGGCAAGCGGCGCGGCTGAGGGCGCTATCGGGGGCAAGCCCCCTCCCACATTTGATTTGTGAACGCCGTCCACTGTGGGAGGGGGCTTGCCCCGATGAGGCCCTCAGGATCACAAAAATCCCCCTCGCCAGCCACTGCGCAAGCATCTACGCTAGCCCCAGTCCATTTCGAGGAATGCCCATGTCCGCCCCCAGCATGACCTTGTTCCACAACCCCGCTTCGCCGTTCGTACGCAAAGTCCGCGTGCTGCTGAGCGAGACCGGCCAGCAGGACCGTGTGGCCCTGCACGCGTGCTTGCCTACACCGGTCAGCCCGGACGCCGACGTACTGCAAGGCAACCCCGTGGGCAAGATCCCGGCCCTGCGCCTGGCCGACGGTTCAGTACTGCACGACAGCCGGGTGATCCTCGATTACTTCGACCACCAGCATGTCGGCAACCCGCTGATCCCTCGCGATGGCTCGGCGCGCTGGCGGCGCCTGACGTTGGCGTCGATGGCCGACGGCATCATGGATGCCGCCGTGCTGGTGCGTTACGAGACCGCCATGCGCCCGCTGGAAAAACACTGGGATCAATGGCTCGACGAACAGCGCAACAAGATTCGTCGCGCTCTCGCCGAGCTGGAGCAGGACGCCATCGCCGAACTGGCCAGCCATTTCGATATCGCTTCGATCAGCGTCGCCTGCGCCCTGGGCTACCTCGACTTTCGCCATCCGGATATGCAGTGGCGCTCGGACAACCCCAAGCTCGCCGCCTGGTACGCCGAGGTCAGCCAGCGGCCTTCGATGCAGCAGACCCAACCGCCCGCCTGACATGCATACCTACCCCCTGTGGGAGCGGGCTTGCCCGCGATTGCGGCGTGTCATTCAGTACATCTGCTTCTGAACCACCTCTATCGCGGGCAAGCCCGCTCCCACAGGGGACGGTGGTGGTATCGAGGAAGGTGGCGATCCTTAAGGCCAACTGCGCCCCCGCTTGCTGATCCTCCCGCAACCCAATCATTGCACTTGCTCCACCTTGCGCTTACCCACCCCATACCAATCCAGCTTGCGCGTCAGCACCATAACCGTGCCCAGCAGGCCAAACAGCAACAGCGAGCCCATCAACAGCGCGTAATCCTCGGCACTGAGCAACCCGAACAACAAACCATACAACGCCGCCAACCCTGCCGAGAACCCCAGCCCATGGACGACGCTGCGCAGCACGTGGCACACGTAGAATCCGATCAACAGCACACAGGCACTGGCCGATATCAGGTACGCCAAGGCAAAGCCCACATGCTCGGACAGCGACAACAGCAACAGGTAGAAGAACGCCAGCGCCACACCCACCAGTGCATACTGAATCGGGTGCACCGCCAGGCTCTTGAGCACTTCGAACAGGAAGAAGCCAGCGAAGGTCAGGGCGATAAACAACAGCGCGTATTTGATCGCACGGTCGCTCTTGAGGTACTGGTCCACCGGGTCGATGAAGTTCACGCCAAAGCTGCGGTTGTTGAAGTCTTCGCAGCCCTGGCGGTCCAGGCAGCTTTGCAGCGCTTGTTCAAGGTTGGTGGAGAAGAATGAGGTCTGCCAACTGGCACTGAAGCCCTGGTCGTTGACTTCCCGTTGAGCCGGCAGGAAGTTGCCGATGAAACTCGGGTGCGGCCAGTTGGACGCCAGGGACACCTGGCTGGTCTTGCCCACCGGCACCACTTGCAGTTGTTCGGTGCCTTGCAGACGCAGGTCGAAGGCGAAATCCAGCACGGCAGGTTTCTTGCCGTCTTGCGTCGGCAACATCACATGCACGCCCTCGCCCAGCCAGTCCACCTGCGAGCCCGGCGAGAACTCCAGGCGCTGATCACCCAGCTCCAGCTTCAAAGCGTTTTCAATGCCGCGAATATCGCTGATGCCCACCGCCAGAAACGCAGGCTCAAAGCGGTAATCGGCAAAGTCTTCGGTGATTCCCAACTGCGCAGGCAATTCAAAACGCCCGCTGATACGGTTGTCGGCATGGAACAACCGCGCCTGGTAGATACCCCGCGCACGCAGTTCGGTTTGCACCTTGCCGTCGAGCTCGAAATGCTCCGGCAGGAAATACAACCGGCCACGCTCTTCACGGGTTTCTTCGTAGCGTTTATTGAGCTTTTCATTGAGCTTCCATTCACGCACCGTCTTGCGAAACGGCACCACCATCACCGGCCCGGTGAGGCGCTGGGCGTAACTGGAGCTGCGGGCGATGTCCATCAATACGCCGTCGCGCAGTTGCTGGCGGTCGGTGATGATGCCGTTGATCATCAGCAACGGAATCAGCAACAGCAGGATCAGCAGCGCAATCGCGCCAAGTTTGAAAAGCAGGCTGCGGTTCATGGGTCTCTCCCTGTTTGAATGGGGGAGAGTCTGCCCAGCCGATATGGGGGATTTATGTGGGCAATGTGGAGACTGTGTGGAGATGCAGCACTGCTTGCACGCCGCCTGGCACATTGCCGATCTGCAGCGAGCCGCCGTGCAGCTTCATCACCTCCTCGACAAAGTTGAGCCCCAGGCCCGTGCTTTTACGCCCGCTGGCCGGACGTGGCAGCGAGTAGAACCGCTCGCTCAGGCGCGGCAGCGCGTAATCGGGAATCGCCGCGGCCTGGTTGAACAGACTGACCTGCACATCGTTATGCCGCACCTGGGCACTGAACCTCAGCGTGCCGCCGGGTGGGGTGAAATCCAGCGCATTGTCGAGCAGGTTGCCCAGGGCCTGACGCAGCAGGAAGGGTTCGCCAAACACCTTCACATCGGCGGCGATGACCTGCTCCACCTGCAAGCCGGCACCTTCGATTCGCGCACACTGGGCCTTGAGCACCTCATCGACCAACACCGCCAGCGGGATGTTCGACTGTTCCTCCAGCCCCTGACGTTGTTCAACCTGGGCCAGGTTCAACAGGCGTTCGATCAACTGTTGCAGGCGCGCGCTTTCGCTGTCGATATTGCCGACAAACCGCTGCTGCTGCTCACGGCTCATATCGCCCTGCAACAGCTCCGCCGCACCGCGAATCGCCGCCAACGGGCTTTTCAATTCATGGGTCAGCGTATGCACGTAGCGCTCTACGTAAGCCTTGCCTTCCAACTGCGTGCGCATGTGTTCCACGGCGGTGGACAACTGCTTGAGCTCGCCGCCGCGATAATGCGGCAACTCGGCGCGGCGGCCCTCGCTTACGGCTTCGGCATAGGCGGTAAGGCGTCGAAGGGCAACGGTCAGCCACCACGACAATAGCGCCCCCAGCAACAGGCCCAGAATCACCAGCCCCGCGCCGTACCACAGCAGGCGACGCTCAGTACGATCCACGTAGGGTTGCAACGAGCTGTTGGGCTTGGCCACGGTGACCACGCCGATGATCTGGCCGTTATCGCGAATCGGCGCCCCCACGTGCATCACGGATGACGTGGGATCGTCCGCGTCGCTGCGGGTGGAGCGCGCACCGTATTCGCCGCGCAGGGTCAGGTACACGTCGTTCCACTTCGAATAGTCCTGGCCCACTGCTTCACCGCTGGAGTCAAGCAGGACCCGGCCCTTGGCGTCGGTCACATAAATACGATGGTTGACCTGGTTTTTCGGCAGGCCCCAGATCACCGCACCCGGCTGGCGATTGCCGTAAGCCTTGAGCAGCGCTGGCCAATGACTCTGGCCCAGGGTGCCGTTCTTCACATCTTCGCGCAGGATTTCAGCCAGCAGGTTAGCGGTATCCACCAATGTTTCTTCGGTAGACTGGCGCACGCCGGGGCGGATTTCTTTCATCACCGTGTTGAGTACGAAGTAGCCGGTCAGGCCGATAAACAGCGCATACACCAGGAAAATCCGCAGCCCCAGGCGCATCAGCTGTGGCTCGGGCTGTAGCTGTAGCCCAGGCCGCGATGGGTCTGGATCGGCTCGGCCTGCGCCGCCACGCTACGCAATTTGCTGCGCAGGCTTTTGATGTGGCTGTCGATATTGCGCTCGTAGCCGGCATCGGCGGGCACACCGACGGCGTCCAGCAGTTGCTCGCGGCTGAACACGCGCTCGGGTTGTTCCAACAGGCTTTGCAGCAGGCGGAACTCGTGGCGCGTGAGGCTCAGGGGTTGCCCGCGATAGTGGATCTGCATGCGCTCCAGGTCCACCTGGAACAGCATCGGGGCCGCACCCGGGCCAACACGCTTGAGAATCGCCCGGACCCGCGCCGCTACTTCCCGAGGGCTGAAGGGCTTGACTACATAATCGTCGGCACCGATTTCCAGCCCCACCACCCGGTCGATCTCGGCATCCCGGGCACTGAGGAACATCACTGGCACTTCGCTGAACCGGCGCAGGTGCTTGCAGGTTTCAAAGCCAGTGATGTCCGGCAGACCGATGTCGAGAATGATGAGGTCGGCCGGGCTCTGGCGCTGATGCTCCAGCGCCGCCTGGCCAAGGGTCAGCCAGGTGGTGGTGAAGCCCTCGCCTTGCAGGGCAAAGATCAGCGTGTCGGCTATCGCCGCTTCGTCTTCGACAATCAGGATGTGCGGCATGGGTTCAATCAGCAGTCCGGTTTGTCGGCAGTGTAGCGACGTGCCGGGTTCACCGCCGCGCCAAATTCACGCAGGGCCTTGGCGCCGATCAACAGCGGGTAGTTGAAGCTGCTGCGGTCGGTGAGGTTGACCTCGACGGTGCGCTTGACGTCACCCAGGCACATCTCCAGATCGATCACCGGACGCTTGGCCACGCTGGCTTCGTCCTTGTCATCGTCTTCGTCGGCACGGCTCTTGATCTTGCTGATGCGCGACACCTTGTGCTCGTAGACCTTGTTGCCGGCGTCCTTGCCGCCGAGGCGGAAGCGCACCCAATCGTCGCCGTCGCGGGTGAAGGTCTCGATGTCCCGGGCCGACAGCGAGGCGGTCAGCGCGCCGGTATCCATCTTGGCCTTGAAGGTTTCGCCGATCTCCGGCAACTGGATGTATTCGTAGCGACCATAAAGGGTCGGTTCGGCAGCCATGACAGGCAGGGCCAGCAGAGCGAGGGAGGCAAATAACAGTTTCACGAAGTGAGTTCCTCGGAAAGAAGTAGGCGGATTCTAGACCGCAAACGCGGCACTTAGTTAGTGACTGCCACCCTACACGGCACATTGTGAAACATTCGTCCGCTGATTTGCGATTTGGCCTCTAGACTGACCTTGCTTATCATGGCCCACCCACAAGATTCCAAGAGTTATTTATGCGCCGCCTGCTCACCGGCTGTTTGGTCACACTGCTGCTGTTACTCAACACGCTGATCCTGATCGGCCCCTTGATGGTCTTTGCCCTGCTCAAGCTGGTGGCGCCGGGCCGCTCGCGTGACTATGCATCCTGGGCGGTAATGTGGATCGCCGAGACCTGGGCCGAGATCGACAAGTTGATTTTCTCGCTGTGCATTCCAACCCAATGGGATATCCGCGGCGGTGAGGACTTGCGCAGTGACACCTCCTACCTGGTCATCAGCAACCACCAAACCTGGGTCGATATTCCGGCACTCATCCAGGCGCTGAACCGGCGCACGCCGTTCTTCAAATTCTTCCTGAAAAAAGAGCTGATCTGGGTGCCCTTCCTCGGCCTGGCCTGGTGGGCGCTGGATTACCCGTTCATGAAGCGCTATACCAAGGCATTTCTGGCCAAGCATCCTGAACTGGCAGGGCAGGATCTGAAAATCACCAAAGAGGCCTGCGAGCTATTCAAGCGCCAGCCGGTGACGGTGGTCAATTACCTGGAAGGAACGCGGTTCAGCGAGGCCAAGCGCGCGCAACAGGATTCACCCTTTACCCGGCTACTCAAGCCCAAGGCAGGCGGCGTCGCGTTTGTACTGGCGGCGATGGGTGAACAGCTGGACGCGGTACTCGACGTCACCGTGGTCTACCCGCAACAAAAGATTCCGGGGTTCTGGGACTTGATCAGTGGCGCGGTGCCGAAGGTGATCGTGGATATCCGCACCCGCGAGCTGGACCCGGCGTTGTGGCAAGGGGATTACGAAAACGATCCGGCCTTTCGCCAAACCGTCCAGAACTGGGTCAACCAGCTCTGGACGGAAAAGGACCGTCGAATCCATGAACTGCTGGAAAACGACGGCATGCAATGCGAAAGCCAACGATGATGGAACCTTCCAAGGTCATACACGAGACCTTGAAAGGTAATCCATAGTGGTGTCTTGCTTCCTGCAGCTCCCTACTGTTTCGAAGCTACCGCTCAAGCCAGCTCATTTATGCTGTTGCGCAGAGCATCTCGTACCTGCGTAGGGTTGGTCCTGTCAAAAAGGGAATCCAAAGCCGTGCGCATCTTTGCTGATGCTTGCGAGATATCGCCTCCAGCGGCCTGGGCGCCCAACACCTCAACGAGATTGGAAATCACTGCGTCAGCGGAAGCCTGCACAGACGAGGGCACATTTGCCAAATCGCTGCGCGGCACTCCGGATGCATCAACCTCTTTTGGTTGGCCGTCCTCACCCTTCACAAGGTGCACACCGCCTTCAGGCAACGGTTTGCCTGCCGGCCACTCTTTAGCAGCAGTGACTGCTTCTGGTTGACCGTCCGCACCCTTCACAAGGTGCACACCGCCTTCAGGCAACGGTTTGCCTGCCGGCCACTCTTTAGCAGCAGT